>DATHSA010000083.1:0-16279 GCA_035464675.1 Acidimicrobiia bacterium | reverse complement strand
ACGCTGCTCGCGGCCGTGGACGCCGCCGGCCTCGGTGAGACCCTGTCGGGTGAGGGCCCCTTCACGGTGTTCGCCCCCACCGACGACGCGTTCGACGCGCTGCCGGAGGGCACCCTCGAGGCGCTGCTCGCCGACATCCCGGCACTGACCGACATCCTGCTCTACCACGTGGTGGACGGGGCGGTCTATGCCGAGACGGTCGTCGGGCTCGACGCCGCCACCACCCTGTTGGGTGAGGACGTCACGATCGCCGTCGAGGACGGCAGCGTCATCCTCAACGGTTCCGTGATGGTCGTCGCCACCGACATCGAGGCTTCGAATGGCGTGATCCACGTCATCGACGCCGTCCTCCTCCCGCCTGCGGAGTAGGGCGCCACACCGTCTCCAATCGACGGATGAGGGAGGGAGCTTCGGCTCCCTCCCTCTGCGCGTCACGACCTGGCTTGACACTCCCATCTTATTTAGTACTATCTTTACTACTAAATAGGAGGGACATGCTCGACACCTACCCCGACACAGTGCTCGACGACACCGCCATCGTCGAGCGGATCACCGCGGGCGATCGCGTCGCCCTGGAGATCGCATACCGACGCCACTCCCCCGCGGTCATGGGCGCGGCGATGACGGTCACCCGCGACCGGGATGCCGCGGAGGACGTGGTCCAGGAGGTGTTCCTCCGCCTGTGGCGAAACCCCGGCCGGTTCGATCGGGATCGAGGGTCGCTTCGCACGTTCCTGGCCATCGATGGGAGGGGGAGGGCACTCGACCTTGTTCGATCCCGGCGCTCGCGACGCGATCGGGAGGATCGGGAGGCCAGGCTCGCCTCATCCGATCACACCGCCGGTACCGAAGAACAGGCGATGCAGACGGTGCTCTCCGCAGAGATCCGGCAGGTCCTCGGCAGGCTCAGGCCCGCCGAGCGCGACCCGATTGCCCTCGCGTACTTCGGCGGCCAGAGCTACCGCGAGGTCGCCAGGCTCCTTGGCGTGCCGGAGGGCACCATCAAGAGCCGGATTCGTGCGGGACTGGAGCGCCTTGCGCCAATGCTCGAGGAACTGGGAGTCGCCGCGTGATCAGCAGCGAAACACTCGATCTCGCCGCCGGGCACGCCATCGGGTGCACGACCACCGCAGAGTCGGCGATCGTCGAGGATCTCTCCGAAGGGGATCCGGAGTTCGCCGCCGCACTCCAGCACCATCGATCCACCGTCGCCGGCCTCGACGCCCTCATGTCCCAGCCTGCGCCGCCGCGTGTCTGGGAGAGAATCGCTCAGTCGCTGGACTGATCGCCCAGCACTTCGAGGAAGTCGCCCGCCTCAGGAACCCAGGCATCGCCACCCAGGTCCAGCGCCTCCTGCCGGGAACCCACC
The DNA here is from genome assembly GCA_035464675.1 of Acidimicrobiia bacterium. Lineage (GTDB taxonomy): Bacteria > Actinomycetota > Acidimicrobiia > Spongiisociales > UBA11373 > JAUYIV01. The sequence continues at coordinate 14,910 of DATHSA010000083.1, read as the reverse complement.
GCTCCGCCCCCCACGACGATCGGGACGTCGACCGCCTCCTTGATCGCCGAGATCGTCGCCCGAAGAGACTCCAGCTGGCCCGCGGTGGTCGCTCCGACCCCGACCGCCACCAGCATCGGCGCCCGCTTCACTGCAGCCACAAACGCCTCGGTCGGCAGACGCGGGCCCAGATCGAGCACCTGGAAGCCCGCCTGACGGATCACCTCGGCGGCGACGGCGAGAGGAAGGCCGTGCAACTCGTCGGGGGTGGTGCCCAGCACAACGACACCCCGGGTCACACCCCTCCGGGCAAAGCGCCCACCGAGGCGCCCCACCAGCCGGAGCGCGACGGAGCTCGCCGTGTGCTCCTGATCCACGCCGATCTCCCCCGACTCCCAGAGCTCACCGATCGAATGCAGGGCTTCGGTGAGGGCCCCTTCGAGGACATCCTCGGGCGCAGCCCCGGCAGCCATCGCCGCCTCCATGACCCACCAGGCGCCCGCTTCATCACCCTCGAGGAGGCGGGCCGTGAGCCGTTCCTCCCAGGGGGCCCCATCCTGGTCATCCGACACCTCGCGGGGGGCGCGCATGGCTTCCAGATCGGCGCGGCGGACCCGCCACTCGCGTCCTTCACGGCGCGCGGGAAGCATGCCCAGCCGGACGTACCGGTAGGCCGTCATGTAGTGGACCCCGAGCTCGTCGGCGACCTGGTGAAGGGTGAGTTCTTCCATCGACTTCCCGCTAATTGTGCTTCACCGAGTTGTTCGTTGCCGGTCCGCATTCCGGATCGAATCTCAGGGACGACCCCTCTCGAGTCCGTCGGTGGGATGTCGCCGGGGGATCACGATCCCGGCAGACGTCATCCACGGGCCACCTTCGACGCCTCGTCGAGCGACATCGCCCGGCCGTGCTCGGCCATCTCATCGAATCGCTCGCGCCCGAGTCGCTCGACGAGCCGATCCCTGGCTGCGTGCGCGGCACGCTGCTCCTGCGGAGCGAGCACGAGACCCATCCGCTCCCTCGCCCCCTCGGCTGCGCCGAAGAGCGTCGCTGCCTTCTCGGGGTCACCCCACTCGGCCACCATCTCGGCCACGGCCTGGAGCACCAGCGGTCCGTCTGGCCGGACCTGTTCGACGGTGATCGTCAGTGCCTCCATGAGCAGGGCCCGTGCTCGCTCGGCATCCCCCTCCTCCATGGCCGCCCTTCCAAGGTGACGAAGCGTCCAGGCCGTACCGACCGGATGCACGAGCCTCTGGAAGATCGCGAGCGCCTCCGAGAGCCGTTGGTCGGCCTCCTCGACACGGCCCTCTGCCAACGCGAGCTTTCCCAGTAACGCGGTCGCACCCGCGATCGATTCCGCGAGCCCCGCCGCCTGTGCCGACTCCAAGGTCTCGCGAATCACATCGTGAGCGAGATCGAACCGCCCCCGATTGATGCTGATCTCCCCCTGCGCCAGTCTCGCCTCGGCGGACAGCGGCTGGTCGTCGGCGCGGCGGCACGCCTCGAGCGCCTCTTCGACGTATCTCTCCGCCTCGGCGACACGGCCCTGGTCCTCCGACAACACCGCCAGGCTCACCAGGATCCGTCCCAGGCGAGCGGGATCGTCTCCTTCACGCGCAGCCTCGAGCGCCTGCTCGAAGGAGCGCCGTACGTCGTCGAGCTCGCCCTCGTGATACCGAAGCCCATCGAGCAGTCGGAGGCTGGCCGCCACGCTCGGCTCGTCACCGATCTGCTCTGCGAGCTCGAGCGACTGCTTTGCCAGGGATCTCGCCCGTGCATGCGCTCCCTGAGCGGTGGCCAGCGCAGCGGCGCCCCTCAACGCCCGAGCCAGCACCGAATCGTCGGGTTCCTTGGCGTTCGCAATCGCCTCTTCGAGCCACTCGCGTCCCTCTGTGCGGTGACCCCTCACCATCCACAGATCCCATGTCGCTCCGGCGATGCGGAGCGCGATGTCGCCGCTTCCCGAGTCCAGCGAAGCGCGGAGCGCGGCACGGAGGTTGTCGTGCTCCAGGCCCAGGCGATCCAACCGTGCTTCTCTGTCGATCCCGTCTCCGCCGGCGGCGGTGGCCTCGGCCAGGTCGGCGAAGTAGCGAGCGTGTCTGAGCGACGCATCGCGCTCCCGGCCCGACTCGACGAGCTTGTTCCAGGCATATCTTCGAACCGGCTCGAGAAGGCGAAACCGTGCGACCGGCGTGTCCCGGACCAGGAGGGACTTGTCGTGCAGGGCCATGACCAGATCCAACAGTCCCTCCGGAGACTCGACCTCGCACACGGACTCGACATGGGCGATGTCGAAGCTCCCTCGGAAGACGGCAAGTTGAGCCAGCAACGAACGCTCCGCCGGGGTCAGAAGCTCGTAGCTCCAGTCGAGGGTCGAGAGCATCGTCTGATGCCGCTGGTCGACGGTGCGACTGCCCCCTCCCAGGATCTCGAGCCTCGCTCCAAGGCGATCGGCGATCTGAGACACCGAGAGGCTCCCCACCCGGCCCGCCGCCAGCTCGATGGCGAGTGGGATCCCATCGACGGCACGGCAGATCCAGCTGACCGACGCGGCGTTCCCGTCCGTCACCCGGAATCCCGGAAGAGCCCGTGAAGCCCGGTCGGCGAACAAACGGACGCTGTCGTGCGCGAGGGCTCGTGCGGAAGACCCTCCCTCGACCTCGTCGGGCACCGACATCGGCGGCACCACGAACACCGTCTCGCCCGGGACCCCGAGCCGCTCACGGCTCGTCGCCAGAATCTTGATCTCTCCGGCGGCGCGGAGCAGTTCGTCGACGGCCGCGGCGGAGGCGCCGAGCAGATGCTCGCAGTTGTCGAGTATGAGCAGCGCGGGGGCTTCCCCCAGGCGCGCTGCCACACCCTGGAGAAGCGGGATCCCCGGCTCCTCGGGCACTCCGACGGCGAGCGCGATCGACCCCGCCACCATCTCGTGTTCCGACAGGGCCGCAAGTTCCACCAACCAGGTGCCGCTCGGGAAGTCGCCCTGAATCCGCCTGGCGATCTGAAGCGCAAGCCTGCTCTTGCCGGCGCCCCCCGTCCCGGTGAGGGTCACGAGTCTCGACTCCCCCAGCAGCGCCTTGACGTCTGCGAGCTCATCGCTTCTCCCCACGAAGGTGGTGAGGTCCTCAGGCAGGTTGTGCGCGAACGACCCGGCGTCACGCAGCTGCGGGAAGCGTTCCTGGAGCTGCGGATGAACCGCCTGGAACACGTGAACCGCCTCGGACACATCGCGGAGCCAATGCCTCCCCAGATCCTTGAGCGTGACACTCCGCGGGAGGGGCCGGGTCAGCACTTCCTCTGTGGCGAGGGTGAGCAGGATCTGCCCGCCATGCGCGGCGGTCATGACCCTCTGGCAACGGTTGAGCGCTATCCCGTAGTAGTCGTCGTCCCGTACCTCTGCCTCTCCGGTGTTCAGCCCGATCCGAGCACGAATCTCCCCGGCGTCCTTCATCTCGATCTGGATGTCGACCGCGGCGGCCAATGCGTCGTTGGCCGAGTCGAAGACGGCAAGGATCCCGTCACCCGTGCCCTTGATGACCCTGCCGCGATTCTGGGCGACACGGGCGCGCAGCAACCTCTCGTGCTCGGCGACGGCGGCGGCGGTCGACGCGGGGTCGGTCTCCCACATCCGGGTCGAGCCCTCGATGTCGGTGAAGACGAATGTGACGGTGCCGCTGCTCACCCGTCCGGAATCATCCGGCTCGATCGGACGAGCACGTCTGCCTCCCTGATCGGCTGCTCCGGAGTCGCTGGGCACAACACGGAATCTACCGATGTGTCCGCAGGCGCCCGGGGCCTCGCTCGCCTCCTTCCGCGGGTAGGTTTGGTGATGGAGCCGACCCAAAGGGACACGTGCACAGATCGAGGGCGAGAGTGTGACAAGGCGTCGGGGCATCGGGACGATCGCCTTCGCGGGAGTCGTCGCGCTGATCACGGCGGTCGTGCAGGGGACATCCCTGGCACTTCCCACCTGGATCGCCGTCGCTCTCCTCCTCTTTGCGGTTCTTCTGGCCGGTTTCGGCTTCTATCAGATGGTCTCGGAAACGAGGGTCGGAGGACCCGGGAAAGGGGAAGCGATGGTGACCGAGATGCCGGAGACCTGGCAGAGCGTCGGAGTGGGAGATCGATTCCGCATCGTGGAGTTGCCACAACTGGGCGCCTACTCGCTGAACGACTCGCCGGCCTTCGCGATCTATGCCGAATGGGACACGGGCGTGGAGACCGAGGCCCTCGTCGAGTTCCTCAAGGACCCGTTGCGGATTCTCCATGTCGAAGGTGTCCTCGAGGCGACACAGGGCGCCAAGCCTCGCATCAGCCTGACCTTCACGAAGGTTCCAGGGACCGAACCCGATCCCAACGCCGATGCGCTTCGAGAGCGAGCCGCACAGGCCGTCGCCCTCTATCGGGAGGACGGCTCAGAGCCGGAATCGCCGGGCCGCTCCGACTACCGGATAACGACGACGATCTTCAATCACGAACAGCCGCTGAACTTCCGGGTGGTGACCATGAACGCAATCGTGGGCATCTAGGCCCTCCTCACGGCGCCAGCACCGCAAGCACCTCCGCGACACCCATCCCCGCCTCGATTGCGGGGAGGTAGAGCATTTCGATCACGAGTTCGTCGAGCGCCGAATACTCCTGGGTGGTCGTCCACGCCTGCTGGAAGATGCTGTCCTCGTAGGTGTACGAGTCACTCATCAGGCCCATCTGCTGGGTGATCTCCTCGCGAATGATGTGGTTGCGCTCCTCCTGAGTGAGCCCCGTGGTCGACACGAGCACTCGCGTCGTGGTGATGTTCCCCGATCTGTCCCACCAGACCCAGAAGAACCCCATGTTTCCCGACACATAGTTGGGCTCGATCGCGTCGAACTGATCCCGCGGGGCGAAGTGGAGGTCGACGTTCCCATCCTGCTCCACGATGCTCACCTGGATCGTCCCGATGATCTCATTGAGGTCGGCGATCACAGCGTGCAGCGTTGCCAGGTCCTCGTCGTTCGGGTCGCCGTGCACCACTATTCGCACGTCCTGGTTCCACCTGCGGATCTCGCGGGAGCCCCCACCGAACTCCGCGCCGAAGGCGACTTCCACGAAGTAGTCGAGGGCCGCCTGGGAATACGTCTCGGCGAGGGTGGACGTGGAAGTCGGCAGTGTCGTCGTCGTGGGTACGGTCGCAGTCGTCGGTGAGACCGTGGAGGTCGGCGCCCGGGTGCTGGTCACAGCTCCCGACGTGATCGGTGCCGTGGCGGTGACGGACGCCCCGCCGCCGTCCCCACACGACGCGAGAAGGACCAGAGCGGCGCCGAGCGCAATGCGAGAACGGCTCACAGGCGGTGATCGTACGATGGGCGGTCCGGCTCTGGACCGTCGACGGCAGGCGACTGGTGAGCGGTTCCGGCTTCTCCGGAGCGGCCTCCCGACGGAGGCCGCCGGAGGCGCCACGCCGCGATGGCGATCACTCCCGCGGGAATCTCGAGCAGGTAGTCCATCGTGCGGAACATCAGCACCCCGGCTGCCACCTGCGCCACGACCGGATCGGAGAGCCCTGATCCCAGGAACGCAGTGACACCGAGTTCGGCGAGGCCCACGCCGCCGGGGGTGATGGGCACCAACGCGATGAGCCTGACCAGGGCGAACCCGGCCAGCGCCTGGGTCCAGGTGACCGACTCGGGCCCCACCCCGGCGGCCCGAAGCGACGCCAGCAGGACCAGGTACTGAGAGACATAGGTGGCGACCATCGCAACGGCCAGCCGGCCCCAGCGCGTCGACACCGCATCGCGGAGCGTCGCCAGAAAGCGGGTCACGATCGCGTCGGGATCACCCTCTCCGGTTCGATCGAAGATCCTGACACCGAGAGCCGCGATCCAGCGGAGGGCACCCCGGACATGCCTCCGAAAGGGCGACTTGATGAGGATCACGCCCAGGAGCAGGATCGCGGCGAACGCCGCCAATCCGATGAGCGCCGCCTCGACGAACCCGGGCACCGGCTTGCCCTGGGAGACGACCAGGCCGGCGGCCAGGATCGGGAGGAGGAGCTTGATGAGGTTGTTCCAGATCCCGGTGAGCATCACCGCCGTGGCGATCTGTGGTCCTGTGCTCCCCCAGGACGACAGCATCATGTAGGTGAGCCCGACGCCGAGCGCCCCGCCGCCGGGCACCACGTTGGCCGTGGCCGTCGAGGCGAGTCGGACCGCCAGGGCATGCCGGAACCGGAGCCCGCGGATCACCACCGTGTACAGGAACGGGTACGTCGCGTGGTTGAGCACGCCGACCACGAAGACGATCACCAGCCAGTGGAGAGGGACACCGACGACCACATCCCACACCTCGCCGTAGTCGACGATCCGGGGAAGGAGCACAGCGAAGACCGTCACGACGATGGCCATGGCCAGGACCGACCCGATCAGCCGACGGGTACGACGACCGGCTCGGGAGTGGGAAGCCTGATCGGGACCGTCGGACACGGCCGCGGAGCCTACCGGCCGACCCGCCGATCACGGTTTCCGCGAAGCCTGTTTCGCGACCATCATGTGCGCTCGTGGCAACCACCGACCGGCACGGGTCGTCGCGACGCCGCACCGGTCCGGCCCGGTGGGGCCTCGACGATGTCCCCCCAGAGCATCTCGAAGACACCGTCTGCTTCCGCTGCCGGGTCCCGGGGGTGAAGCGCTGGGATCTCGATCCCTTCGCCCTGGTCGACTGTCCGCAGTGCGGACAGGCATTCATGAGCCCCCGCCTCAACGAGGCCGGGCGCCTCGCCCTCTACGGCAACGCCAGGTACTTCGACGACGGCGTCTACCGGAGCACCGGTGCCCAGGCCATGCAGCGGCGATGGTCCGCCGGGCGACTCGATCTCATCGAGCACCACCTGGGTGAGCGCGATGAGCCGAGGATCTTCGAGGTGGGGTGCGCTTACGGGATGTTTCTCGAAGCCGCACGCGACCGCGGGTTCGCCGTCGGCGGGCTCGAGTATTCCGCTGTCGCCGCCGACAGGGCCTCGGAGCGCCTGGGCGTGGAGATCCAGGTGGGTGAGGTGACCTCACTGCCCGCCACCGAGGACTACGACGCGGTGGCGTTCTGGGATGTCATCGAGCATGTGCCCGATCCGGCCGCATTCCTCCGTGCGGCTGCCGGCCTCACCAGGCCGGGTGGGGTGATCGCCTTCTCGTGCCCCAACTTCGACTCGCTCCCCGCGAAGCTCCTCCGCACGCGGTGGTGGACCCTCAAGCCCCACAAGCACATCTGGCACTTCCGCAAGAAGGACCTGCGCCGCATGCTCGCCGAGGCCGGGCTGGAACTGACAACGATCGTGACCAGCCCCCTTCGCGGCGCCAACTGGGTCCGCCTCGACAGCCTGGTCGTGGTGGCGCGGAAGCCCTGACCCGTCGCCCACCGCCCGCCGCCCGTCGTGCCGCTTTCCGGGAACATTTCCGCCCCCCGCGGGGTCATAAGGACGATGCAGGACCCTGCGAGCCATGAGCCCGCGCGTGCCTCCGGGCGAGGAGCGTTCCGACGCGCCGGGGTCGCCGTTGCCGGTGGGGCCACCGTCCTCGTGGGTGTGGCCCTGATCCCGTTGCCCGGACCGGGGACGCTCGTCGTGCTCGGGGGCCTCGCCGTGCTGCGCAAGGAGTTCCCCGCCGCCGGCAGGGCTGCCGACGGGATCAGGAGTGCTGCCCGCAACACGACTCGCCGGGTGAGACGAAGCCCCGGGCGCGAAGGCTCAGGCAGGGGCGTCTAGCGCAACCACCGGGTTGGGCCGACCGCGTCGATAGCCCTCGACGCCACCCACCACGCCGGCTGCCGTCACCAGGCCCACCCCGGTGAACACGGCGAGGCCCCCGAACTCGCCCGTGCCGACCAGCACCGAGGCGACGCTCGGACCGGCAGCCCGTCCGACAGCCATGATCGACTGAGCGTCACCGACGCGCTCCTCGGGAACCAGCGACCACTCGGCCACCCGCCCGAGCACGGTCGGTACCGCCATCCAGAAGGCGAATCCCCATCCGAACATGCCCCCGTAGTACGAGATCGCTCCGGGAAAGGCGACGATCGAACTGGCCGACGCCGCCACGAGCAGCATCCAGGGCCAGGCGTGGACCGGCCGCCACCGCAGACGGGCTCCGATGAGGCCGGCGAACGCATTGACACTGAAGCCCAGGGAGAGCGCCACGGCCGTCAGCCCCACCTCCCGCTCGCCGAACGCACCCAGGAAGATGAAGAGCGCCGATCCCGCCATGGTCAGAATCCCCAGGCCCGCGAGGAGGACGACGTTCGAGCGCGAAGGGCTCATGGTGCGGCGGCCCCCAGGAGGCACCGATGCGAATGCCACCGGCACCGACGCCGGGAACACCATCGACACGGCGAGAAGCAGGTACACCGCCCGGTCTCCCCCGACCGAGGCCACCCAGGCGAGGAGCGGAGCCCCGATCAGCACGGTCAGCGGCCCTACGGCTGCGATGTCGCGCATCGACCTCGACGATCGCATCGCATCCGCCCACGCCAGCCAGGTGAGCAGACCGGCCCCACTGCCGGCGACGAAACGAAGCGCAAGCAGCGCCGGGAACGCCGACACGAGAGCACTGGCGGCGTCCGCAGCGACACCCAGCAGCGCCGCCGCGACGAGGCCGGACCGAGAAGGCGAAAGGCGCCGCCCGGCCAAGAAGACCATCGCCGCGAACCCGAGCACCTGCACCGACGAGATCAGTCCCGCGGTCCCCAGGCTCACATCGAAGCGGTGGGCGACCTCGGGGATGAGGAAGGGGGTGGCCGCGAAGAGGAAGGACACCGAGGCGGCCCCGACGATGAGCGCCACCGGAGCCCCACGGCGAAGCGAGACGAGCGCACGAATCGGGGCGAACACGCGGTCGTGATGGTATCGGGACGGTCACCCGTCACCTGTCGCCTAAGAGGGTGCGTCCTCCCCCGCTTCAGCGGGGGAGGTGGACGAGCGAAGCGAGGCCGGAGGGGGGTGTGTGAAAAAGGGTCGCGTGATCCGGAGACCACGCGACCCTCCCGCGTGCGGCTCGCTAGAAGTCCACCTCATGGAGGACACCCAGGCCGTCGATGGCGTTCGCCTGCAGGCCATGCCAGGAGAGTGTCCACAGCGAGTCGCCGATGACCAGGGACCGCAGTATCTGGGGATCACCCTCGTAGTTGGGCCAGCACACCTCGACCCGGTCGATCCCCTCCAGGTCCGCCTCGTCGATCTCGAAGCCCCAGTCACGTCCCAGGCCCTCGATCTCGTCGACCGGGAGCGGCTCGCACGAGAACCCTCCGTACCCGCCTATGTCGTCCTCTTCGCAGAGTTGGACCACGATCCCCTCCTCGATGCCAGAGTCGAGTTGCTCGCAGTCCGAGCCTGGTGCTCCGTCATCGCGGGCGTGGGTGATCCGCCCGTACTCGCGAAGGCCGTCGTCGGTCTTGAGGACGACCGCACCGAAGAACCGGGTCTCCCACGACTGCACCGGCAGGACGACGATGTCGGCCGGTTCCCAGTAGAGGAACGCCAGATGCTCCCACTCGACATCGGTGTAGGTGTCGGCGAGCCTCCAAGAAGAGACCTCCTGTGGGTTGGCGGGATCCGAGACGTCGAACAGGGACGCCTTGGCTCCGAGGGTTCGGCCGTCGTCGTCGGCATCCTGTCCGACGCCGAGGATCATCCCGTCTCCGAGCGGGTGAAGGTAGGCCGAGTAGCCGGGGATCTTCAGCTCGCCACTGACCACCGGTGACTCGGGGTCACTCAGATCGACCACATAGAGCGGGTCGACCTGGCGAAAGGTCACCACATAGGCGGCCTCGCCCATGAAACGGACCGAATAGATCCGTTCGCCCTCGCCCATGTCCCCGACCGAGCCGACCTCCACAAGCACACCGTCACTCTCGGCAAGGATGACGATCTTCGACTCCGAATCCGCCTCGAACGACCATGGGGCGCCCTCGGTGACGGCGACACGAAGGTTGCCCTCGTGCTCGTCCATCGAAAACTGGTTGAGCAGGTGGCCGTCGACGGATCCGCTCGCCCTGTACTCGGCCGGCGCGGTTCCGGAGATGTCGAACTTGTGGACGGCCGTCTCGTAGCGCTCGGAGAACTCGCGGATGTCGGGGTCGTTGGGAGCGTCACCGGGAATCCACACGTTGGTTGCCACATACAGGCTGCTCGGAGAGGCGTACACCGTCTCGCCCCTGGCGATCACACCGGTGCCGTTCCCGGCACCGAGCGAGCCACCGAGATCGAGGGTGGTGACCGAGAGGGTGTCGAACCCGGCGAACTCGGCAGGTCGGTGCATCCGTTCGCAGGCCACGGCGTAACCGGAGTCGACCTCGTCGCCGTCGGCGCCATACAGCGTGTATGACGGAAGCCAGGTTTCGAGCGTCGACTCCTCGATGATGCGCCGGTTGGCCTCGAGCGCGATGTCCTCGGCGGCCTCGTTCGACGGGTACACGAACGGGAGCTGCGACGGATAGGACGACACGACCATCCGCACGGCGCCGTCGATGGCGCGAGCGCTCAGATAGGTGCCGTCGATGCGAAGGGTGCGGACGATCTCCATGTCGGCGGGGTCGGACAGATCGACCTCCTGGACCACGCTGACGATGGCGCCCGAGGGGGGCGCGATGCGAGCGTCGGCCGCGAACATCGGTATGGCGTAGATGTCGCCCTGGGAAAACACGAACGCGCGGTTGTCGGAGACGAAGAAACGGTGGCTCCACCCGCTCTGCAGCTTCAACTCACCCAGCAGGATCGGCTCGTCGCCGGAGACGTCGACGTAGCGCAACACGCCGTCGACGATCGACAGAATCCGGTCGCCGTCGGTCTTGATGATGTCGGGCTCGTCCACGCCCTGAACCTGGACGTTGGTGCCGGATACGGTGCCATCGTCACCACCGCTGGTCGGCAAGCCCGCTGCGACGGTGGTGGCCGGGCTCGCAGTCTCCTCCCGGGCGACATCGATCTCGCCAAAGAACGGGAAGAAGGGGCCTCCACCTTCGAGGCCGTAGGGGCCGACCCGCTCGAGTGCCTCTGCCTTGAAATGAGCGAGAACGGCGTCGCAGGCGTCGAACGGTGTCAGTGCGGCTCTGAAGGTGATACTTGCCGGGTCGAATCCGGAGCCAATCGATCGGATCCCGTTGGTGGTGCCGGTGGTGCCGGTGGTGGTGCAGGCGGCAGTGGTCATCACCAGCACCGCCACCAGAGCGATCGTCCTGCGCAAGTTCGGCCCTCCCTTTGGGTGTCGCCCCTTCTGACGGTATCGGGCGGCCCCTCGGTTCCCGGTAGCGTGCTGCCGATGCGAATCCTCCTGACCAATGACGACGGCACCGATGCGCCTGGACTGGCGGCATTTGCGCGGACGCTGCAGGAGGTGGGTGAGGTCGGAATCGTCGTCCCGGATCGGGAGCGGTCGTGGGTCAGCAAGGCCATAACCCGATTCGAGCCCGTGTCGGTGACGCCTGTCGATGTCGACGGGGTGCCCGTGATGGCGTGCAGCGGATTCCCCGCCGACTGCGTCCAGTTGGGCATCCATGCGGTGTTCGACCGTCCAGATGTCGTCGTATCGGGCATCAATATCGGGTACAACCACGGGTCCGCCTACCTCCAATCGAGCGGGACCGTGGGTGCGGCGCTCGAGGCGGGCATCGCCGGCGTGCCTGCTCTCGCCTTCTCCACCGGGTCGCACACGGTCCCATGGCAGCATTGGCGCGAGGAGGTTCTCCGTCCCAATGCCAGGCCCATGTGGGAGCGGCTGGCGTCGGTCGCGGCAGCCATCGTGGCCGAGGCGGTCCCGTTCGCGAGACCGGGCGACGTTCTCAACATCGGACTCCCCGACGACTCGACGCACGAGACCAAGAGGGAGTTGAGCCGGGTGGCCGCATCCGGATATGACCGCCTGTTCCGGGAAGAGCAGCCAGGGGTCTACGCCCACGCGTATGGCGGCCTGATACACGATCCCGATGCGATCGAGGGAACCGACGTCGGCGCCGCCATGGAGGGTGTGATCTCGATCAGCCAGATCCGCGGTGCCGGCGACGACGGCATCAACCAGGAGCTGATCGAGGCCCTGGCGCAGTAGGTCGAGGCGGGTTCGCCGGGGTGTGCCATCCCCCATTTCGTAGATGGAGTCGACGACGGGAAGAGATCGGCTGCGCCGGCTGGAACTCGTGACGAGCCATTCCTCCTGTTCCGCGAGGTATGGCCGGGCGCGGTCCATCGGAGCCTCACACGCCTCTCGGATTCCCGGCGCGGGCTACGGCTCGAGTTGCGAGCTCAGCGCCTCCTGGTCGAGGAGTTCGAAGACCTCGGTCAGGCGCCGATCCCGGAAGCGGAGGAAGAACATGTGCTCGACCTCTATGCGTCGGCCCGTGGGCGGTCGTTCCCGCCACATCCCGAGGTTCGTTCCGGTGAGCCTGGTCCGTACGGCCACGAGTTCGCCATCGGCTACGAGATCGTCTATCTCGAAGCGGAGATCGGGGAATCCCACCCGCCACCTGGCGACGATGGCACGCAGGCCGTCGAGGTACATCTCCTGGGAGGTGCCGCGAATGTGGAACATGAATGGTCCCGCCAGCGCCTCCTCGAGGCCGGAGAAGTCGCCCTCACCCCATCCCCTCGAGAAGATCTCCCGGGCGATCTCGGCGTGATCGTTGCCCACGCCCTCACCCTACGGTTCCGCCCCAGGACCGGCCGACACGGGGTCGCCTCCACAACCTCATCGATCGACTGGCCGTGATCGAACGTTGGCTGCCCGGAACACCGATCTGTGCCCTGTCAGACCAACCGGCCACAATGACTGGAATGCGGCGCTTCACCCGAGCCCTCCTGCTTCGCTGCCCCAACTGTGGGCAGAGGAGGATCTTCACCCGGTGGTTCCAGATGATCGACAGCTGCCCGCAGTGCGGCCTGACCTTCGAACGCCATGAGGGCTATTGGCTCGGGGCCATCGCCATCAACACCGGCATCGCGATCGTCGTGTTCATCGTCGCGTTGGTCCTGCCCATCGTCCTCACCTGGCCGGATCCGCCGTGGACCGCGATCTCGATCGCTCTCGTGACTTTGGCCGTCGTCGTGCCGATCGCGGCCTACCCCCTGTCGAAGACGCTGTGGGTCGCCCTCGAGATCGGGATGCATCCGGTGCACACACCGCCATCGACCCGAACCTAGGCCTGGGTGTCGGGCCTCCGTTCCACGCGTGCCCCGGAGATCGCCTCCCTTGTCCCCTCTGAAAAGGCAATCGTCCTGATCGGGAAGGGGATCTCGATCCCGGCGGCGTCGAACGCCCGCTTGATGGCGACCGCGGCATCGTGCCTTGCCTCCCAGAGGTCGCCGATCCGTGGTCGGTGCCAGAACCAGACTGCGAAGTCGATGCTCGATCCCCCGAACGTCTCTACGAATGCACCGGGTTCGGGGGTCGTCAGCACGGCATCGACGCCCTCCAGAGCCTCGAGGATGGTGCGGCGCGCCGACTCGAGGTCGGTGTCGTAGGCCACCCCTATCAGGAGAGTGGTCCGACGGCGGTCGAACGCCGTGTTGTTCTCGATTGCGTTCTTCAGAACATCCGCGCTCGGGACGAACACGCGACGCCCGTCGTAGGTCCGGAGAAGGGTGGATCGCAGGCTGACGTCCTCGATCTGTCCCTCGTAGCCGCCCACCACCACCTGGTCGCCTATTCGAAACGGGCGCCGGGTCTGCAGCATGATCCCGGCGATCAGGTTCTCGATGATGTCCTGGAGGGCGAACGCCAGTGCCAGGCCCCCTACGCCCAGGGCGCCGAGCACCGGGCCTATCGCGATCTCCAGGGCATTGAGGGAATAGACGAACCCGGCGACCACGACGATGAAGGCGAAGAACCGCCCGACGAGGCGCGCCGGACCGGGATCCATGTCGACACGCCTCAGGATGCGCGACGTCAACCGCCGAACCGCTATTGCGAGCACGATGGTGACACCCACGATCACCGCGCCGGTGATCCAGTCCTGGACGGTCAGGCCCTCCAGGTCGATGTCGGTCTGGCCGAAACTCACACGCCCAACCTAGGCCCCCGAAAGCAGGGTGGCGGGGTACTTCGGCCGGTGGTGGGTCCCGGGTGAAGGGGGAGTTGGAGCCACTTCGAGGCGTATGCTCCCGGTACGGAGGCACCCCCGGAGGGTGAACCAGGTGTCGGCCACGCGGAAGCTCGCCTCGGTGGTCATCGCCGACGTCGTCGGATACTCGGCACTCATGATGAGCGACGAGGTCGGAACCCTCGATCGGATGAGGATGCTGATGACCGAGATCGCCCGGCCGATCACGAAGAGGTTCAACGGGACGGTCGTCAAGGGAACCGGTGATGGGTGGCTCTCCGAATTCAGCAGCGTCACCGACGCCGTGCTCAGCAGTCTCGAAATCCAGACCGAGTTGACAGAGCGCCAGGTCAGGACACCGAAGTCGCGGAGGCTCAGCCTTAGGATCGGGGTCAGTCTCGGCGAGATCACATTCGAGGACGGCGACGTGTACGGGACCGGGGTGAATCTCGCCGCCCGGCTCGAGTCGATCGCCAAGCCCGGCGGCGTCTGCATCTCGGACTGGGTGCACGAGTACGTCCGATCGATCCGAGAGCTACGGATCGAGGACATGGGAGTGCAGGCGCTCAAGAACCTCGACATCCCCATCCGTAGCTACATGGCGTACCGGCGCGCCGGGGGTCACAAAGCCGACCCATCGCCATCGCCGACTGCCACCGCGACGCTCGGCGGCGCCTCGATAGCCGTCCTGCCGTTCGCGAATCTGTCCGGCGACCCCGAACAGGAGTATTTCGCCGATGGGATGGTCGACGACATCCTCACCGCGCTGGCTCGCTTCAAGTCCCTCGTCGTCGTCGCCCGTCAGTCGTCGTTCGTGTACAAGGGCCGCGATGCGGACATCCGTCAGGTGGGCAGAGAGTTGGGTGTCCGGTACGTGCT
>DATHSA010000082.1:0-41461 GCA_035464675.1 Acidimicrobiia bacterium | reverse complement strand
CGAGTGCGCCCGCCCTCTCCGGTCTCGATGGCTTCAGAAGCCCAGTGCCTCCTCGAAGGCGTCGGTCACCTCGTCGTAGCCGGTATCGGCCGGGTGGAGGCAGTCCGCCCCGCCCAACCAATCGCCGGCAACATCGAGATCTCCGAACACCTCGGCGACCTCGGCACCGAAGGCCGCGGCGACGCCGCGCACGATGTCGTTGACCCCGGAGATCCCTGTGCCAGGAATGCCCTCCAGGACGAACTCTCCGAGGAGAGCCGCCCCGGGGATGCCGTTCAGGTCACAGAAGGGCACCGGGTTGTCGTAGGTCCCGATCACGATCGGCGTGTCCGGTCCGGCGGCGGCGCGCAGCGCTCCGACCACCTCGGCCAGATCCGCCTGAAGCGCCGTCATCTCGGCCACGAACACCTGCTGGCATTCAGGGCTGAAGCCGCCGATGCAGGCCGCCAGGATCGGGCCGACCACATCGTTGCCCCCGACGTGGAGAGTGATCACCTCGACGTCGTTGACGGGGTTGTCGTCGTGGTTGCGGGTCAGCAGCGCTTCTGCGACCGGCAACTGCTCGGCCTTCACCAAGGGCGCAGTCACCCCCGGCATCGCCGCCGTCCCGGGCCTGCCCAGGTTTACCAGCTGGAGGTGCTTGCACCCATCGGGCACCTGCTCGGGTTCCGCCGGGATGCAGTCGAGCTCCACCTTCAGCGAACCGTACAGCTGTGCCACATACCCGCCGGTGGCGGGATCCGTTGCCCCCTGCCCGTATGCCCACGAGTCGCCCAGCGCCAGGTAGATCGGAGCCGAACCGGTCTCGGCGAGACCGGGGGCTGCCGTCACCGGCACGGCGACAAGGACCAGGGCGAAGGCGACGAAGACTCGTGTGAGTCTCCTCATGTCCTCTCCTCTCGAATGGTCCGTGCCTTCCCGGGCCACAGCCACGATGGAAGGCGTTGTCCCCGAGATGGTCCGGCACCGGGGACCCGGAGGGAATGGGGGATGACCCTGATCCTGGAAGGGTCAGTCGAGCTTCCGCTCGCGGGCGTACTTCGCCAGTTGATAGCGGTTGACGAGGTGGAGCTTGCGCAGGACATGAGAGACATGGGTCTCCACGGTCTTGACCGAGATGAACAGGTGCTCCCCGATCTCGCGATAGGTGTAGCCGCGTGCGATGAGCCGCAGGACCTCTCTCTCCCGCTCGGTGAGCGACCGCACCTCCTCGTCGATCCCCGCCGCATCCGGCATCTCCTCGAGGATGTAGCCGGCGAGCGCGGGCGAAAAGTAGGCGTGGCCGGCCGCCGTCTGCTCGATCGCCTCTATGAGCCGTTCACGAGGGGCCGTCTTGAGCAGGTATCCCGATGCTCCGGCACCGACGACCGCGCCGACGTCCTGAGGATCGTCCGAGGCGGACACCGCGAGCATCGCCACTTCTGGATGTGCCTCCGAGACCTCGATGGCGACCCGCTGGCCCCCTCCCCCGGGGAGGTGGACGTCGAGGAGCACCACGTCGGGGAGACGCTCGCCGATGAGCTCGATCGCCGAGTCGGCGTTGTCGGCCTCGCCGACGATGGCGAACCGGCCATCGATCAGCGACCGCATGCCGGCCCGCGCCAGCTCGTGGTCGTCGACGAGAAAGATGGTGATGGGATCGCTCACCGGCTCGCTCCCGGAACGGTCAGTTCGACTTCGGTACCCTCGCCCGGCGCCGAGGTGATCCGTGCCGACCCACCGACACGGTCGAGCCGCCCCACGATCGACCGCTCGATGCCCCGATGACCCGACCAGGTGTCCGTGACCTCGAACCCTGCGCCCCGATCCTTCACGAAGATCGATATGCCGCCGTCAGCCACCTCTGAGAACACCGACACGGTGTCGGCGCCGGAGTGGTTGGCGGCGTTGACCATCGCCTCCCGGGCCGCAGCGACCATCGCCTCGACCACATCGTCGCGCTCCCGATCGTTGACGCTGACGACATCCACCCGGACGTCGTGGCGATCCTCGACGTCCCACGCCGCGGTCCGCAACAGCACCTCGAGCCCATCCGGGAAGCGCGCCGTGATCCGGTCGAGATAGCGCCGCAGCTGCTTGTCCTGGTCCGCGGCGATCCCGACGATCTCGTCGTTGTCACAATGCCCTCGGATGTAGCCGAGGGTCTGGAGGACGGAGTCGTGGATGTCGTCGGCGATGACTGCACGCGCCTCGACGAGGGTTCTCTGTATGCGCTCGTCGACGAGCTCGGCCTCCGCCCGCTGCCGATCGATGTCGGTGGCCCGGAGCGCCCACAGGGCCCATCCGTAGACGATGCCGCTGGCGATCCACACGGCGATGTCGCCCACCAGATCGGTCGGCTTGATGTCACGGATGCCCAGCTCGGACCCGACCAATTGGGCGGCGACCAGCACGGAGACGGCCACGGCACCCGGGAGCACGGCGGGATAGGCCCACACGACCACCAGCAGCCAGGAGAGCCCGTACCCCCCGTAGAAGAGGTTCTCCGCCCCGGAGATGCCCGGCGCCAGCACGATGAAGGCGGTGATCGCCCCGTCGGCCACGACCCACCACGACGAGTCGAGCCGATCGAGGCGCGACAGGTAGAGCGTGGCGCCGACACCGAGGAGGGCGGCGCCCTCCGCCGCCCAGACCCACGGGAGGGATGCGACAGGATCGCTGAGCAGCGTCGCCGTGACGAGCCCGGTCATCCAGACGAACGCCAGCAATCGGAACCAGACGACCACCTTCTTGAGGGTCTGGTGGATGGGTGTCGCTTTGAGCTCCGCGACCATCTCGATCCCCCGGCTCCAGGCGAGCCTACTCCCAGAGATTGGAGGACGTCGCTCCTGCAGCAGGAAACTGCGGGTGATGGCAGTCACGCCCGACAGAGTGCCTCCCCCTGCTCGACGCCGCCATCAGGGATGTCCCTGATTTGCGATGTGGAGCAGGGCCACATCCGCGTGACACCCGGCCGACCTGCGAGCATGAAGGCATGGGACCCCGCCGGGTAGGCATCATCGTGCTCGTCGCTGCATTGCTCCCGCTCGCGGCATGCTCTTCATCGGCGACGCAGGAGAGCGCCACCCTCCACATCCTCGGTGGGACCATCGAGGTCGCCCCGGAGGAAGGGGACTTCGCCCTCGCCACCGACGGGCAGGAGCTCGCCGCCGGCGACACCATCCGCACCGGCGAGAGGGGCCGCGCCGAGATTCGCTGGTTCGACGGGAGCATCACCCGGCTCGACCGGAGCACCACAGTCGAGATCGATGCGCTGTACAGCCGCGATGACGCCGTCGTGATCGAGGTCCGTCAGGGCACCGGCAACAGCTACCACGTGGTAAGCGACCTCCTTTTCGCCTCCGGAAGCCGCTTCGACGTCGAGACCCCCACCGCGGTCGCGGGCGTGCAGGGCACCGAGTACGCCGTGTTCGTGGACGTCGAGGGGTCGACCACGGTCGCGGTCCTCGACCAGACGGTGACCGTGACCGCACTCGGCGGCGAGGCCACCGTCGACGCCGGCCTCTCCTTCTCGGTCCCGGCAGGAGCCGACGAGTTCTCGACGCTGGGCGTGCCGATGGCCATCCCCGAGGAGCTCCTCGAGAGCGAGTGGCTCGTCTTCAACGCCAAGGGGCAACGGGTCTTCACCGAGATCCCCCTCCCCTTCGGGCTGATCTTCGATCCCGACAGACCGGTGGCCTATGTGGCCGGCGAGGGAACTGCCGAGGAGGGCGGCGGGGTGTACCGGGTGGACGGAGCGGGCGACGCCGAGCTGCTCCTCCCGCTGTTCGGAGCGTCGGGACTGGCCCTCGGGCCCGACGGCACCGTCTACGCGTCCGACGACGACAACCTGATCCACGCCATCACGGCCGATGGGGCCCCCACGGTAGAGGTCGATCTCAACGCCCTCGAGTTCGAGGGCGGCCTCAACCCCAACGCCATCGCGCTCGACGCGGAGGGCAGCCTGTACATCGCGGTGAACTCCGCAGGCGCGATCATCCGGCTGCAACCCGACCGTGCACTCCCCGGCGAGGTGATCGCCGACGGCCTCGACCTGCCTCAGGGCCTCGCCGTCGGACCCGATGGGATCGTCTACTTCATGGACGCCTCGGGGACCATCTACCGAGTCGATCCCGCCGACGACGACGCCGGGGTCCTCGCCGCGCTCGGACTCGAGGGCACCCAGGGCGGCCTGGCCTTCGGGCCCGACGGCGCCCTCTACGCCGCCGACTATCTCGGGGGCAGGATCCTGCGGGTCGAGGTCCCCTCGGGCGAGTCCTCGGTGTGCCTCGCCGGGATCGACACCCCTCGCGGCGTCGCCTTCGACGCTCTGGAGCGCATCTACGTGGCGTCCTACGAAGCAGGCCAGGTGCTCCGCTTCGACGGTTGCGACGTCTGATAGTCGCCCACCAGCGAGCGATCCTCATCTCGTGTGCTCCGCGATCCTGGATGGAGCGATGGCGATACCCAGCGCGGAGGCGGCCCGGCACCTTCGGCGCGGCTGCCATCCAATGTGGATCGCGCCCCTCGGGACGACCGGGTCGGGTAGCTTGTCGTAGGCAGCAGAGGGGGAGCCAACGCGACGGACAGCAGCATTCGTTGTGCTTCTCGGACTCGCATTGGGGGCATGCGGACAGGGTGGCCGGGAAGCCGACGGCTCCCTCGAGGCGGCCGAGGGTCGGTGGGCCGATGCCGGGATCACCGACTACACACTCACCGTGACCTTCGGGTGTTTCTGCATCCGCGAGCGGGTCGGCCCATTCGAGGTCGACGTCTCCGCCGGTGACATCGTCGAGGTGCGGTTCGACGGTGACATCCTGGAGCCCGAGCCGGGCGTCACCCCGGTAAAGGTGTTCACCGTCGAGGGCCTCTTTGCCGAGGTCCGAGCCAACCAGGACGCGGCAGCCCTCACCGTCGAGTACGACGACCACGGCGTGCCGACGCTGATCGACATCGACCGCCTCTTGGAGGCAGTGGACGACGAAGTGACCATCACGGCTTCGATCGCCATCCCCTGACGATCACCGCCATTCGACACGGAATTGGGGGATGCCCCGCCCCGGGCCAGAGTGGGGCGGGACATCCATCCCACCTAGGGGACGATCGTGTCGTCCCTCGCCGTCGGTGGTATCGAGGGCAGCGTCTCCACCGACGAGCCGAATGTGGCGCGTGGACTCCGAGGTCGCGATGGGTGGGGTGGCACGCGTCGCGCCCCGCCGGCGGCCACGGGCGGGGCCAACCGGGCGGATGCGGCGAGATCCAGAGTGCGTTGCGACACCTTCCCCACTTCCTCCTACTGGGGAACACTCAACGTAGCAATTCGACCACAACGCGTGGTGGGCCATTCGAGGAATGGTCACCGGGCACGCGGATGCATCACGCGGATCGGCTCCCCGTCCGGGGAGCCGATCTCGCGTCAACCGAAACGATTCTCTACGGGACGATCGCGTCGCTTCCCGTGGAGTTGGCCGTGTTGTAGGCGTCCTGAGTGTCAGAGTTGAACTTCGGCCCGTACATCGACCCCGGGTCGTTGGAGTACTTGTAGGAGTTCACCGAGGTCAGCGTGCCCACGCCGGTCGCCTCGTCGAACGAGGCGAACCAGCCGCCTCCTGAGGACCCACCGGTCATGCCACAGCTGAGCTTGTAGGTGGCCCTGAACAGGCGATTGTCGAAGTTCACGTTGCCCGCGCAGTACACCAGATCGGAGCCGTCGTAGGGCGGCGCATGCGGATACCCGAAGGCATGCACAAACGTGTTCCGCGACACCTCGCTGAACTGGATGTCCTGGTCTACCGCCACCAGGTCCTCCGCCAGAGCCGTGCCACTCTTGCCCCCGTCTCCGAGTACCGCGAAGGCGAAGTCGTGCAGGATGGCGTTTGCGGTGAACCCGGGCTCGTTGGCGAAGCCGGAATGGACCACCAGATGCTTCGCTGTCCAGCAGCCATGCGCCGTGGAGTCGCAGAAGTCTCCGGCCGTATCGAGCGCCGCCGGCGCACCGTCGTAGTTGGGTATGAACATCCAGTTCGTGGCGAACTGGTTGGTCTCGTTGTCGTAGACGCAATGGCCGGCCGTCAGGACGACGGACTCGTTGGTGCGGGAGTCCTTCACCAGGGTCGCCGAGCACACGTAGTAGGTGCTTCCAAGGGCGAAGAGCACCTTCCCCTCGGCATCGACGATCTCGCCTCCGCCCTCCCATGAGGCACCGGTCACCGCGGTGTCTCCACCACCGCCATCGTCACCGCCACCGCCGGGAGGCCCACCGCCAGAATGATCAGGGCGATGATGTGTGGGCGTCGCCAGCCGGAAACGGCCCTGAGCGACATCGAAGATGACCTCGCGCGGCACCGCCTGGGCGACGCGCTCGGGCGTCCAGAAATCGATTATGCGCTGGTGCTCGGCGCGCGCGGCGTCACTCGTGCCGTTGCCGGCGGCGGTGAGTGCCGGGAGCGCGACAAGAACGAGCGCGAGCGCGGTGAGTATTCGGCCTACTCGAGACACAGCTGTTCCCTCCTGGTGACTGCCACCCGAGGGTAGAGCACCGCTGCTCTCTATGAGGGGGGATTCTCGAAATGGTCAGCCCGAGTCGATGAGCCCGCAATCGGCGAGCACCGCGTCGCGATCGCCGCCGCCGTACCGAACCCGCTCGAAGGCGGCGACGGCAGCGATCTCGGCCGCGGTGAGGGAGTCCGCCTGTGGCGGCATCCCTCCGCTCACCGCCCTGCCGGTCGCCCCGTAGGTGTCGCCGTGCTCGGCCTTCCAGCCGTCTGATCCGAGGCGGATCCACTCCATGTGACCGTCGCAGTCGGGCCAGGTGTCCAACACTGAGCTCAATGCCGGGCCGACTCCTCCCTGGCCGCCGGCCCCATGGCAGGCCGAGCACACGTCGCCATAGATGGAACGGCCCTCGGCGAGCGGGTCATCAGCCGAATCGCCGCACCCGACGAGTGCAACCACGCACAGCACCAACAAAAGGACTCTCGACATGGGCGGGATGGTACGGGACGGGCAGCGTGCGGGGCGACGCGGTAGTCTCGGGTGAGAGGGATACCACAGGGGGAATTCATGGACTCGCCACTCTGGCCTTCGGCGCGACGCGCCTTCACCGGCTCCCTACTGCTCTTCGTGGTGACGATCGTCATCGGGATCCTCAACGGTCTCGACGTCTACTCACCCGACCACGACACGCTCATAACCCATGTCCACGCGGGAACCCTCGGTTGGATCACCCTGGGGGTGAGCGGAATCGCCCTGCTCATGTTCGGACAGCAGGCGATGAGCACGGACGCCGTGGCCCGGGCCGACCGGATGTCGTGGGCGATGGTGATCGCCATCACTCTCTACGTGGGCGCGTTCTTCGCCGGGGACAGAATCCCCGGCGACCGGATCTGGCGACCGATCTTCGGGACGGTCCTCTTCATGGTTGTGATCTGGTTCCTGGTGTGGCTCACGCGCCACTACAAGGAGGGCGGCCGCAGCGTCGCCAAGCTGGGCCTGTACCTGGCCTGGATCTCGGTCCTCATCGGAGCGACCTTCGGCATCGTGCTCGGGATCTACACCTCGCAGGGCGAGGTACCGGGCCTCAGCGATGACACCGCCGCCTCGATCGCCGACGCCCACCCGCCGGCGATGGTGATCGGATTCCTGATCCTCGCCGCGATGGCGGTGATCGAGTGGCTGTTCCGCGGCAACGACTCGTGGACCCGGGCCGGAGTGACTCACATGTGGCTGCTCTTCGTCGCCGGGGTGATGGTCAACGTGGGATTCATCACCGGTGCCGAGGAAGCCCTCCTGGGCCCGGCGAACCTGCTGATGATCGTCGGGATCCTGATGCTGGTGGGCCGGTCCTGGGAACAGTTGAAGCCCTCGGGCTGGAGCGGCGCCGGGACCGGCGTGTATCCGCGGCTGGCGACGGTGTTCTTCCTCGTCTACCTGGTCCTCGGTACCACCCTGATCGCGCTCATAGTGACTGAGACGATGGACGTCGACGCGCTCACCGAGGCGGAGGAGGGACTGGTGCTCACATTCGACCATTCGATGTTCATCGGGACGATGACCCTCCTGCTCTTCGGGACACTGGCGTCGCGGCTCCACGGCGGTGTCGCCACAACCATCGATCGAATCGTCTACTGGGGCGTCCCGGTCGGGCTGGTGCTCTTCGGCATCGGGTTGATGTCGGTCGAGGCGCTCCCCAAGCAGATCGGGACGCCGATCATGGGGACGGCGCTCCTCATCGGCATTGGCTTCTACCTGATGAGACTGACCCGCCCCGCTCGCCCGATCGCGGACCCGGAGGTGAGGTCGGGCCTGCCCCCCTCGATGGGCTAGGGCGACGCTCTCACCCGGCCAGGGTCGATGCAAACACCTGCCACGCCAGAGCCGATTTCGCCGTCAGGCTGAGGATCATGTAGGTGCGCTCGCCCACCAGGTAGTCGCGCCATCTTGCGACACCCCGGTACTGGAGCCACTGGTTGGCGGCGAAGGAGAAGAAGAACGCGAACAGGGAGACGTAGATCCCGTACACGAACCCCGGTGGCTCGGCGGACGACCCCGGCGCCCACAGATAGACGCCGATGGCGAACCACGGGACGACACCCACCAGCGACCCGAGCCAGAACGGCAGCATCGAGCCCCCGGGCCGCTCGTAGCGCTCCTGGACCAGACCGAAGAAGATCATCGAGGCGTTCACACCGAAGAGGGCGGCGAGGGCCGCCACATCTGAGATCCCGGTGATCATGGCGATCAGAACCACCATCACCGAGGCCGAAACCGAGTACTCGATCCACCGGGCGTAATTTCGGCCCGCTTCCAGGTGACGGCGGTACCACGCCTCCACCCCTGGAATCGTCAGCACGAGGTGGGCGATCGCCGAGAGGAACAGGAACGTCGCCACGCCCCAGGCGATATTCACATCGAACAGCGTGTCGGGACTGCCCGGGTCGGTGCCGGGGGGACCCTCCAGGAACGTCCCGGTCACGGGAAGCGTGAAAGAGGTGGCCAGCGCGAGCACCGCCACTCCCTGGGCGGCGTGCAGGAACCCCAGCACCAGGTTCCAGATGCGGAGCCGGCGGTAGACGGCGGTGTCGGGCTTCATCGTCTCTCCAGGGATCATCGTCACCATTCCCCATCGATACGGAGCCGAGCGGGCGACCGGATTTGACGGGCGCCAACCCTGCGGGCGCCAGTCCCCGCCGCCAACCGATCAGGCGACCAGAAACACCTCATCGTGCTCCCGGACTCGATCCGAGACCTTGATCCCGACGTCGTCGCCCTTCTTGGCCTTTTCGACGGTCTCGTGGTCGATCTGGATCGACTCGACCGTATCGGTGAAATCGGTGGTGTGGCCGACCACATGAATCGTGTCGCCCACCTCGAGCTCGCCGGTGAGCACCACCCCGGCCACCCCGATCTCGCCGTAGTAGTGGACTACGTCTCCGACCTTCTTCTCTGCCACGGGAACCTCCCCGTTCCACTCCCATTGTCGCGAACCGGGACACGCTCGGGGGGGAATCCTCGGAGTCGGGCTCAGGCTCCAAGGGAACACCCGACCCTGGGAGCGTGGCCCCAGGGCCGGGGATCGACGCCCTACTCCCCCAGCCGCCCCGCGACCACCTCGAGTATCTCGTCCTCGCGGGCAGCCGCCTCGCGGGCGATCGCGTCGGCACGGGTCAGGTAGTCGTCCCGGGTCCCTTCGTCGTTCAATCCGGTTGCATTGATCCTCACGTTGAGATGGGCCCCGCGTACCCCGGCGCGGGCGAGCAGGGCACCCACCCCGGCGTCGCTCACCGAGGTAGCCAGGCCTTCGGCGGCCATCGCCGCGATCACCTCCATCGCGTCGCGCGACGCCTCCATCACCCTCAGCGGCACCTCGATGGCGCCCCGGGTCGCAGCCTCGAGCGCCTCCCCGGCGGCGGGGTCGTCCGAGCCCCGGGCAGCCCGCATGGCGTCGACCAGCGAATCGAAGGCGACGGTGTCCTCGTCGACCAGGGTGAGCAGGCGCTCGTGGAGGACCTTGCCCTGGACCGCCCAGTCGGAGAACTCCTCCCATCGGTCGTCCCACCCGCGCTTGTGTGCCGAGAGGTTCGCGACCATCGTCCCCAACGCGGCGCCGAGCGCCCCGGCGAGTGCAGCCACCGATCCCCCGCCTGGCGCCGGGGCCTCCGAGGCGACGGCACGAGTGAACCCGCTGACCGTCCTGTCCACCAGCCGATCGCCGCGCTCCTCGAGCCGCCACTCGATGATTCGCTCCCGCGGATCGAAGGGGGCGAATTCGTCGAGACCCATCGAGCGGATGGCGATCTTGACGATCTCCTCGTCGGGGATGCCGAGCGAGCGCTGCTGGCGTTCCAGGTAATAGCGTCCTGCCTCGACCATCGCCCGCAGCGGCACCATCCCGATGATCTCCGACCCTGTCGCCCGCAGACCGCGAGATGCGGCACTCTGCGCGACCGCCTCGAAGGCTGCATGGATCGGGGTCACCGAGATGTCTGTGAGGTTCATCGAGACCTGACACACCCCGTATTCCTCGATGTACCAACCGATCCCCTTCACTCCCTCGAGGACGCCCGGCTCGTACTCGGGCTCGCCGTCGGGACCGCGAACGATCTCTCCTGTGAGCGGGTCGCCCTTGCGCTTCACCCGTCCGCGCTCCCGCACGTCGAAGGCGACGGCGTTGGCCCGACGGGTGGACGTGGTGTTGAGGTTGACGTTGTAGGCGACGAGGAACTCCCGGGCCCCCACTGCCGTGGCGCCGGTGCCGGGCTGGAACTCGGCCGGACCGAAGTCCGGTGCCCATCGAGGGTCCTTCAGCTTCTCGGGGAGGCCTTCGTACTCCCCGGCGCGCACATCGGCGAGGTTGCGGCGGTGCTCGGCCGACGCGGCGCGCTCGTACAGGTAGATGGTGTGCCCGGCCTCGCCGAGCCGACGGCCCGCTTCCCTTGCCAGATCGACGACCTCCTTCATGGTGATGTCGCGCACCGGGACGAACGGGCAGACGTCCATGGCGCCGAACCGGGGATGGGCGCCGTGGTGGCGGCGCATGTCGATGTGCTCGGCGGCCGCCCGTCCGGCACGCACCGCGGCCTCGACCACCGCCTCGGGCGGCCCGACGAAGGTCACCACGGTCCGGTTGGTGGACGCGCCCGGATCGACGCCGAGGAGTGTGACGCCGTCGACGACCGTGATGGCGTCGGTGATCGCCTGGATCACCTTCCGGTCACGCCCCTCCGAGAAGTTGGGGACGCACTCGACGAGTGGGGACGACATGGGTGGGAGGGTATTCGGTCGTCCCTTGAAAGAGGCACTCGTAGCTCCGATACTCGATGTGGTGACCATGATCGAGGCCACTCGAGCGGACATCACGAGGCTTGATGTCGACGCCATCGTCAATGCCGCCAACGAGCGACTTCAACACGGCGGTGGTGTTGCCGCCGCGATCGCTCGCGCCGGCGGGCCGTCCATCCAGGAGGAATCCGACGAGTGGGTGCGCAGCCGCGGGCCGCTCGAGCCCGGGGTCGCCGCCGTCACGGGGGCGGGCGAGATGCCCTCCCGGCTGGTGATCCACGTAGCCGGCCCCCGCTTCCGGGAGGGACAGGACAACGAGGGGCTCCTCCGCACCGCCGTGAACGCCGCACTCGGCACCGCGGCAGGAGAGGGGGTCTCCACCGTGGCGCTGCCGGCGATCTCGGCCGGCATATTCGGCTACCCGCTGAGTGAGGCGACCGCGGTGATCGCCGACACGGCCCGGCTCTGGGTGGACGCCCATCCCGGCGAGCTCGAGCGCATCATCCTGGTGGGCTACGACGAAGAGGCAGCAGAGGCGTTCCGCGCTGCGCTCGGCTAGCCCGCGGCACCGACGCCACAGGTGATCACGGATGGCGGGAGCCACCAGGAGATCCTGTGCGACCGGAGGCCCCTTGGATCGCAACGCGTCCTCGAGCGATGAAGTCGCCACCGTGTGACCCGCGAACTCGACGCCGACCTGTCTCCTGCGATGTCGTCACAGACTCCCGTCCACAGCCGCTCACACACGCTCGTACGTCACCCGGTCGCCCATGGCCACCCGATAGGCCCACACCCCCACCAGGACCGCGGTCAACCCTCCCAGGCCGAAGGCCGCCCTCGGGCCGAACCACTCGGCCACCGCGCCCGCGATCAGGCCTCCCACAGGGGTGCTGCCGAGGAACACCACTGCGAAGAGGGCCATGACCCTGCCCTGGAGATGCAGCTCCGTGCTCTCCTGGGCCAGGCTCTGCGCCCCGGCGAGGAAAGCGATGGCGAACATCCCGACCGGTATCAGCACGATCGCCATGGTGAGGTAGGTGGGGGCCACGGCGGCCACGAGGGTGATCGCACCGAACCCGAGCGCCGCCATCGCGATGTATCGCGGGGTCACCCGGGTACGGGAGGCGGTCACCAGGGCCCCCACGAGCGAGCCGACCGCCGTCATCGAGATCAACACGCCGAAGCCCTGGGAGCCGGCGTCGAAGACATGGTCGGCGAAGAGCGTGAGCAGCAGCGAGAAATTGAAGGAGACGGTTCCGATCCAGGCCATCATCACGATCGGCAGCCGAACGGCGTTGTTCTCCCAGGAGTACCGCAGTCCCTCCACCAGTTGCCCGGGCCCTCGCGGCACCGGGGCGGTCCGATACAGCTCGTGGGGTCGCATCAGATACAGGGCCACGACGACGGCCCCGTACGAGATCCCGTTGACGGCGAATACCACCGTCGGCCCGTGCGTGGCGAGGAGGATCCCCGAGATCATCGGGCCCACCGTCCGGGCGGACGTCATGAGCGTCGAATTGAGGCTCACCGCGTTCGGCACGTCGGCAAGCGGGACCATCTCGCGCACGAACGACCGACGCGTCGGGTTGTCGAGCGCCGTCACCATTCCGACGGCGAACGAGAACCCGAAGAGCGTCGCCACCCCCAGGGTCCCCCGGGCGCTGGTGATGGCGAGGCCCCCGGCGAGCAGGCCGAGAAGCGTCTGGGTGACCATCAGCAGACGGCGCTTGTCGACCCGGTCGGCGATCACTCCGCCCCATAGCCCAAAGACCAGGATCGGCCCGAAGTGGGTGGCGGTGATGGCGCCCAGAGCCGCCGGACTGTCGGTCAGCTGGAGGATGAGCCACAGCTCGGCGACCTGCTGCATCCACAGTCCGACCGCGGAGATGAACTGCCCGATGAAGAAGAAACGGAAGTTTCGTACGCGCAACGAACGGAATGTGCGGCGTACGGTGTCGTTCATCTGCAGTCGTCGGGCATGCGAGGGCCGATGATATGAGCGCCGTTGTTGGGCCCGTAATTCCCGGCGGCGAGTCGCCTACGAGTGCTGCGCGATGAACTCCAGGCAGCGGCTCCAGGCGTCGGAGGACTCGTCGGCGAACTCCTCGTACTTGCGGTCGAAGAACGAGTGCGGGGCGCCCTCGTAGACGACGATGTCGTTCTCCACTCCGGCCGCCGTCAAAGCCTCCCGCCACCGGTCGACCTCGTCCTGGGGGATGCCCGGGTCGGCGCCGCCCATCAGCCCGAGAATCGGGCATTCGATCTGGTCGACCCGCTCAACCAGAGGAGTGGCGCCCTCGGGAGACTCCCGGTTGGGGTGGCCGTAGAACCCGATCGCCCCGGCGAGGCCGAGCCCGTTGGCGGCCTGGTGCCACGAGTTGGATCCCCCGAAGCAGAACCCGACGGTGAACACGGGGCGATCCGGGTCCAGTTCCCTGAGATGGGTGACACCGGCGGCCGCGTCGGCCTTGATCGTCTCGAACGTCGTCTGCCTCACGTGGGGCATGTAGTCGAAGTCATCGTCCCGGTCGTCGGTGCCGGCGCTTCGACTGAAGTAGTCGATGGCGACCGAGTTGTGCCCCTGCTCGGCGAACCGCGCCGCCAGTTCCTCATAGAAGCGATACAGACCACGAACGTCCGGGAGCACCAACACGGACGCGCCGCCGTCGCCCAGCGCCTCGAACGCCTGCAGCCTCTGGCCGTCCGGGGCAATGAGTTCGAGGTGCCTGGTGTCGACGGCGGCGCCACTCACCGGCGAAATCGGAGGCGATGAATCGTGATCGAAGCACATGCGGAGTGTTCCCTTCCCGTGCGTCTGGGCCCCCGGAGCCTACGCGATGCCGACTCCCGGGCCGACTTCGGCGGCTCCGCCGCCGAACAGACGCCGGTCGGCCCTCCTCCACGAGCGGGGCCCCAACCCCGCCGCGGCCGTCACCGACTCCCGGGCCGACTTCGGCGGCTCCGCCGCCGAACCTGACGAGTGATTCGGTTCCTTGTCTCGAAAGCAATCGCGATGGCACTTCCCCTGGGGTCGCTATCGTATGTGTGCCTGGTTGAGGTGAGTCGAGCGTTTGGTTCTCGGGAACCCACCGGCAGATGCCCGCCACGGAGGCGGGCGGGGACTCGAGAAAGGGACCCGATGAACATATACGTAGGAAACCTTTCCTACTCGACGACCTCCGACGAGCTCGAGAGACTCTTCTCCGAGCACGGCCAGGTCGATTCAGCAGCCGTGATCATGGATCGCGACACCGGCCGCTCGCGGGGCTTCGGCTTCGTCGAGATGCCGGACGATGCAGCCCGCAAGGCCATCGAGGCGCTCAACGGCACCGAGATCGGGGGCCGCAAGCTCAACGTCAACGAAGCACGGCCCCGCAGATGATTCGGCGGGGCGGCGTCATCGCCGTCCTCGCCCTCATCGCAGCAGCATGTGGCGGCGGAGGTGACTCCGCCGCCACAACTGTCTCCAATGGGGACACCGTCGGCGTCTGGTACCGGGGCACGCTCGACGACGGCACCGAGTTCGACTCGAACCTGGGGCGCTCGCCGTTGGAGTTCGTGGTGGGCGAGGGCCGGGTGATCGACGGCTTCGACTCGGCAGTCATCGGGATGGCCGTGGGTGAGACCAAGACGGTGCGCCTGGAGCCGTCAGAGGCATACGGCGAGTCCGATCCCTCTTTGATCGTCGAGTTGTCGTCGGAGGGTGCGCCGGAGGGCATCGCCGTCGGCGACCAGGTGATGCTTTCCAACGGGAGCCAGGTCACGGTCCTCGAGGTCGGCGACGACACCATCACCGTCGATGCCAACCCCCCGCTGGCCGGCCAGGCGCTGACCTTCGAGATCACGATCGAGTCGATCGAGAAGGGGTGACCGGATCGCCCGAACCGACTCGTCTCCCTCCGGGGGAGCAACCGGGCCACGCCGCCAAAGTCAACCCTCCAACTTCCCCGGCAGCTTCTCCACCGTGCGCCACTCCTTCGGGATCTCGGATGGAGTGAGACGGGAGGCCACCCATTCCCGGACCTCCGCCACGCCGACGCCGTCCAGCACCACCTCCGCCACCACCCTCCTCCCCCACTCGTCGTCGGCGACGCCGAACACTCGTGCATCGACGACTCCCGGGCAGGACCGCAGCGCTCTCTCGACCGACGTGGGGTGGACGTTCTCGCCGCCTGTGACGATCACAGAGTCGGCTCGGCCGATCACCGTGAGGCGGCCCCGGCCATCGATCTCTCCCAGGTCCCCGGTGGTGAACCATGACCCGGGCTCCCGCTCGGGTTCGCCCAGATACCCCGGGGTCACCATCGGACCCCGTACCTCGATCCGCCCTTCGGCGATCCTCACCTCGGCGCCGGGGATGGGCCGACCGGCAGTGCCCAGGTCGGTCTCCTCGTCCCCCGGCGCCACCGTGGTCACCTGGGACGCCGTCTCCGTGAGGCCGTAGGTCTGGAGCGCGGGCACCCCGGCCTCCAGGGCGCTGCGGAGCAGGGACGGGTCGGCGGGTCCACCGCCGACCAGGACCCGTCCCGAGCCGAGCACGGGCCCGGCGTCGAGCACTCGCTGCAGCATCGTCGGCACCAGCGAGGAAAACGCCGCGGTCCCGAGAAGCCTGCCGATCCGTGCCGGGTCGAATCGGCTCTCCAGCGCCACCGGGGCCCCCTGCTCGGCTTGCCGCCACAGGATCGACAGCCCCCCGACGTGAAACAGCGGGAGCACGCACAGCCAGGCGTCGTCGGGGCCGTTGCCGAGGCGCTCGCGCGAGCCGGCGACGGCGGCCGAGATGTTCTCGCCGGTGAGGATCACCCCCCTGTGGGCACCCTCGCTCCCCGACGTGAAGACCACGAACCGGGACGACGGATCGGGGGGCCCCCAGGCCGGTGTCTCGTCGGGCGCCCGCCGGTCGAGCAGTGCGTCGATGCCCTCCTCCGGTATCGGGAAGAGGCCCCGCACTCCGGCGTCGCGGGTGAGCCGCATCGCCTCTGCAGGAGGGAGCCGCGAGTCCACGGGAACGGCGACGCTCCCCGCCCGGCAGACTCCCCACACCGCCGCAACCGTCGCAGGATCCCGTTCACCCCAGAAGGCCACCCCGGAGCCCTCCAGCCCGGCGCCGAGCACCATGCCCGCCACCGCATTCGCCGCCCTGTCGAGATCGGCGTACGAGATGGTTCGATCGCCGAAGACGATGGCCGGAGCATCGGGTCGGTTCTCGGCAGCATGGGCAAGCCAATCCATGGGGGAAGGGATAGCAGACGGAGTGAGAGAGAAGGGAGGACTCCGACGCGACTCGGACCGGATCAGATCGTCGACATCAGCGACGTCGCCGTCGCGACCGACGACACACCGGACATCCCCTGACAGGGCCTTCGGCCCCCGCCCCTGCCTCCGACGCCGCTGAGGACCCACGACGGGACGGCGACGGGCACCGTACAACTATCTTCCCCCCATGCCTTTCGATTGGAAGCCAGACGGCGACTACACCGACATCCGCTACGAGACCCTGCCGGGGATCGCCAAGATCACCATCGACCGACCCGAGGTCCGCAACGCGTTCCGGCCCACGACCCTCTTCGAACTGAGCGACGCCTTCGAGAAGGCTCGCGACGACGAGAGCATCGGCGTGATCATCCTCACCGGGGAGGGGGACCTGGCCTTCTGCTCCGGAGGCGACCAGAAGATCCGGGGCGACGCCGGATACCTCGACCCCAAGGGCACACCCCGGCTCAACGTTCTCGACCTGCAGATTCAGATGCGGCGTCTGCCCAAGCCGATCATCGCCATGGTCGCCGGCTATGCCATCGGCGGAGGCCATATCCTCCATCTGGTCTGCGACCTGACGATCGCCGCCGACAACGCCACTTTCGGACAGACCGGCCCCAAGGTGGGCTCGTTCGACGGTGGCTACGGCGCGGGCCTCCTCGCCCGGATGGTGGGCGACAAGCGGGCCCGGGAGATCTGGTACCTGTGCCGCCAGTACTCCGCCGACGAGGCCTATGAGATGGGCATGGTGAACAAGGTCGTCCCGCTGGCCGGCCTGGAGACGGAGACGGTCGCCTGGGCCAACGAGATCCTCGAGAAGTCCCCGCTGGCGATCCGCCTCATGAAGGCGGCCATCAACGCCGCCTCGGACGGACTCGCCGGCCAGCAACAGCTGGCCGGCGACGCCACGCTCCTCTTCTACATGAGCGAGGAGGCCCAGGAGGGACGGGACGCCTTCAACGAGAAGCGCACGCCCGACTTCGGGAAGTTCCCCCGCCTCCCGTGAACGCCTGGCTGGTCGCGGCGCGGCCGCCGACGCTCCTCGCTTCGGTCGCACCGGTCGTCGTGGGCTCCGGACTCGCCGCCGGCCAGGAGGTGTTCCGGTGGGACGCGGCCATCGTCACCCTGGCCACCGCCGTTCTGCTCAACATCGCCGTCAACTTCGCCAACGACGTTTCCGATGCGGCGCGCGGCGCCGATACCGAGCACCGGATCGGCCCTCCGCGAGCCGTTTCGGGCGGACTCCTTGCCGCCCGCCAGGTCTGGGCAGGAACCGCGGTGATCCTCGCTCTCGCCTGTGCCGGCGGCATCTACCTCACGGCGATCTCGGGACCGCTGATCCTGGGCATCGGCGCCGCGGCGATCGTCGCCCTCCTCGCCTACACCGGCGGGCCCTGGCCCTACGGCTACCACGGACTCGGGGAGGTGTTCGTGTTCGTCTTCTTCGGGCCGGCGGCGGTGGTCGGCAGCCGGTACGTCCACGACGCCACGATCCCGGGCGAAGCGTGGCTGCTCGGCGCCCCGGTGGGTTTCCTGGCGACGGCGATCCTGGTCGCCAACAATCTCCGTGACATCGAGACCGACCGGGCGGCAGGAAAGCGAACCCTCGCGGTGATCCTGGGCCGCCGAGGGACCCGTGTCCTCTACGCGGCCCTGGTGATCGGAGCATTCGGCGTGATCGGCGTGATCGCCTTGCTTGGACTCGTGTCCCCCTGGGCATCTGTCGCGCTGGCTGGGTTGCCCCTCGCCGTGCGACCGATACGGGTCATCTACCGCGAGACCGGGGGGCCGGGGCTCATCTCGGCGCTGAAGGCCACCGCAGGGCTCCATCTGCTGGTTGGTGTCCTCCTCGGCGTCGGTGTGGCCCTCTAGGCCAACCCCGGTCGGGGTGCGCCGGCAGGAGACACGTCCGACCCGTTCACCCTCGGCGCAGGCAACCCGGCGACGTCGGATGGCGTGTCGGTCGCGGTATCAGAACCAGGCCGCGAGGCCGCTGAAGAAATCGAGCAGCTGAGGACCGATCGCCTGGGCGCCCACGGCTGCGATGAGCGCGATCAGAGCCACCATCATTCCGTACTCGACCATTGTCGCGCCTGCGTCGTCCATCTAGAACGCCCCCCCGATCCGGATGAAGGCCGGTGCCAGCAGAACGATGAACAGGGACGGGAAGATGCAGAGGACGAGCGGGAAGACCAGTTTCACCGGGATCTTCAGGGCCCTCTCCTCGGCCCGCTGGCGGCGCTTCACCCGGAGCTCCGCCGCCTGGATTCGAAGTACGTTGGCCACAGGCAGCCCGAACTCCTCGGCCTGCCGGATGGCATAGACGAAGTGTCTCAACTCCTCGACGTCTGTTCGCAGCGTGAGATTCTCCAGCGCCTGCTGGCGTTTCGCTCCGAGCTTGACCTCGTTGAGGGTGCGCTTCAGCTCCACGGCGAGCGGACCGGTGGTGTTCCTGGCCACCCGCTGGAGGGCGGCGTCGAATCCCAGCCCTGCCTCGACCGTCACCGTCATCTGATCCAGGGTGTCGGGAAGCGCCAGCGAAATGGCCTGCTGCCGCTCCTTGGCACGTCCGACCAGGATGAGATCGGGGACGAAGTACCCACCCAGTCCAGCCATCACGGCCATGGCCACCGTGAACGCGTTGACGGCCCCAGCCAGGAGATAGAGCGCGATCACCACCCCGAGAACCCCTGCGATGACCTTTGCAGCGAGCACTCGCTCGAGCGGCCACGCCGCAGGCGACCCGGCAAGGCGGACCCTCCTCTCGAGAGCCTCGATCCAGCCAACAGGGGTGAGCCGGCGGCCCCGGTCGGCCAGCGATCGGATGGCGGGGCGGATCACCCGGTCGAGCGCAGGAGCCCGGAGGGATCGGACCCGCTCGTCGACGACGATCTCCTCGCCGCGCAGGTTGCGGCGAATGGTCGTTGCGGCGTCGTCCCGCTCTCCGAGCCCGAACACGAGGAGCGGAATCGACGCTCCGACGGCAATGGCGCCGACCAAAACCGAGAAATCCATCCATACCTCCTAGAAGACGATTCGAATGAGACGCCTGATCCAGACAACACCGATCGTCATCAGAACCACCCCCGTGCCGAGGATGAACCGGCCGAGCGGCGTGCTGAACAGCACATCCAGGTAGCCGGGATTGACGACCGAGATGGCGAATGCGAGGACGATGGGGAGGGCGATGAGCACCCCCGCGGACATCCGGCCCTCGGCGGACAAGGCATGCACCTGCCGTCGGATGTTGTTGCGGTCACGAATCGTTGCGGCCACCCCATCGAGGATCTCGGCCAGATTGCCTCCGACTTCCTGCTGGATGGCTATGGCGTCGGCGACCCAGCCGAAGTCCTCGTTCTGCATCCGTGATGCGGTGGCTCGCAAAGAGTCGGGCAGGTCTCGACCCAGCCTGATCTCTACGACGACCCGTCCGAACTCGTCCCGGCTCGGTGAGGGAGCCTCCTCGGCCACCGTGGACACCGCCTGGGACAGACCGTATCCGGCTCGCAGGGTGCCGGCGATCAATTGCAGGTTGCCTTCGAGTTGATCGGCGAAGGCCGCTCGGCGCCTGTCGGCAGCACGGCTCAACCACAGCCTGGGGATCAACACCGCGTTCACCAGAAGAAGGAGGCCCAGCATCAGCGACCCGAGAAGAAGACTCAGCGCCGCTCCGGTCAGCGCCAGGCCGGTGATGATGAGGACATACTCCGTGGCGCTCAGGGCGACCCCGGCGGCCTCCAGGGACGCCTCGATGCCGCGAGTCGGACGGGGCCGGAAGACATCGTCATCGTCCATCTCGGCCCTCCGGAACAGGCCCGAGCGCCGCCGACGCCGCACGGAAGACCGGTCCCCGGGTCGGCCCAGCAGGCTCGACCGCCGGCCACTGGCCGGAGAGGGCATCAACGCGTACGAGAGGACGATGAGCAAGGTGATCGCGACGAGCGCAACGCCGACGTTGAGCGTCCAGGTCTGGCCGAGACCCGACGGGCCCTCGATGGTGCGGCTCGGCGCAGGTGTGATGGTCCGCTGCCCCGGCACGGTCAAGGTCACCACCGGACGGCGACTGCGCTCCCCGGCCGGGACGGGGAACGAGATCAATGAGCTGAATCGCTGCTCCGACGCTCCGGACCCGATCACGACCTCGATGACGCTGTCGCCCCCGTGCAGCGCAACGAACGAGACCGCGTACTGGGACACGACCTCGGCGGCGATCTCCGCATACACGCCGGCGAGCGCCGCTGAGTCCTCCACCTGGACGACCTGACCGTCGGCCGCATCCGCCATCGCCGCCAACGCCTCCGGATCCAGCTCCGACCCGGCCAATTCGATGGCATAGAAGCCGACGTCGACCTCGGCGAGAACGCCGGTCACATCGTCGAGCGCGGCCGCACTCGCAGTGTCCCCCCCGTCGGAGAGCAAGACCATGAACTGTCGGGTCTCCGCGGAGGCCTCGAGGGCTGCTGCGGCAGCGATCACGGCGTCGTGGAGCGCCGTCTCGCCCGCGGCGGTCAGAGCGTCGATCGCCTCGGTCAGCTCCTCCACGCTGCTCCCCAGAGCGGCCACCAGGCTGACCTCATTGCCGAACCCCAGTACCGCCACCTCGCTGCCAGGTGGAAGCGAAACGACGAAGTCGGTGGCTGCCTGCTTGGCGGCCGCGATCGGGGCTCCACCCATGCTTCCCGAGGTGTCGATGAGCAGCACGATCTCGATCGGCTCGGCCCGCAGCGGCGTGACGACCGGTTCGATCGGTTCGCCGTCCTGCGT
Organism: Acidimicrobiia bacterium; assembly: GCA_035464675.1. Lineage (GTDB taxonomy): Bacteria > Actinomycetota > Acidimicrobiia > Spongiisociales > UBA11373 > JAUYIV01. The sequence goes on along the minus strand of DATHSA010000082.1, from coordinate 20,182 downwards.
GAGCGTGACGTCGGACTCGTCGAGGGGGCCGGTACCTGGTCCCGGCGTGATCACGAGGTGCACCGTGGGAAAGTCGGAGTCGTCCACGAAGTCGAACGCGGCACTCCCATCCGATGGTTCGCCGGCGCCGCCGACGGGCACCGCGACGAGAATGAGCAGCACCGCGCCGATGGCGATCGCTGCCGACCGCCGCCTCATCCCGATCACCCCGACTCGAACAGGCTCGGCAGCAGCTCGTACCCCAGGTCCTCGAGGTGTTCGGAGAAGAGCGGCCGCAAGCCGGTCGCCCGGATCGCACCCTGAACCTTCCCGTCGCCGGCGCCGCGCGCGTACTCGAATCGGAACAGATCCTGCAGGGCGATGGTCTCCCCCTCCATGCCCGTGATCTCGGCGATCTGGGTGATCTTGCGGCTGCCGTCCTTGATCCGGCTCAGGTGGACGATGAGCGAGATCGCCGACGAGATGTATTCGCGGATCGCCTTGACCGGGAGCTCCACTCCCGCCATCAGCACCATGGTCTCCAGGCGGGACAGGGCGTCCCGCGGCCTGTTGGCGTGGAGGGTCGACAACGAGCCCTCATGGCCCGTGTTCATCGCCTGGAGCATGTCGAGGGCCTCTGAGCCGCGGACCTCGCCGACCACGATCCGGTCGGGTCGCATTCGAAGCGAGTTCCTCACCAGGTCGCGGATCGACACCGTTCCTCTGCCTTCGATGTTCGGAGGGCGGCTCTCGAGACGCACCACATGCCGCTGATGAAGCTGTAGCTCGACCGCGTCCTCGATGGTGACGATGCGCTGGTCGTTGGGGATATAGCCGGACAACACGTTCAGCAGAGTGGTCTTGCCCGACCCCGTCCCCCCGGAGATGAGGAGGTTGAGCCGCCCCTCGACGCAGACCCTCAAGAAGTCGGCTATCTCCTCGGTGACCGTCCCGAACCGGATGAGATCCTCGATCTGATAGGGGTCGCGCGAGAACTTCCTGATGGTGAGCGTGGGCCCGTCCACGGAGAGAGGGGGGATCACGGCGTTCACCCGGGAGCCGTCGCTCAGCCGGGCATCCACCATCGGTGACGCCTCGTCGATACGTCGGCCGACCAGCGACACGATCCGATCGATGACGCGCAACAGGTGGCTCTCATCCATGAATCGGGCGCTGGTCTCGAACAGCTTGCCTTCGCGCTCGACAAAGATCGCCTCGAGCCCGTTGACCATGATCTCGGTGATGTCCGGATCGTCGAGGAATCGCTGCAACGGGCCGAGCCCGAGAATGTTCTCGGTGATGTCCTCGACCAGTTTCTCGATCTCCTCGGGGCTGAGCGGCATGCCCTCGGCTGCGATCACCCGCTTCAGCTCGGTGGTGACCGCCCTGCGCAGGCCCTCCTCGCCACGCTCGGAGGAAAAGGCATCCGGCCCGAGCTTCTCGTAGAGCGTCTCCTGGATCCTCTGCTTGTAGCCGCCGAGTGGATCACCGGCAGGAGCCTCCTCGGAACGCGTCGCCGGGCGGCGGGTGAGGGTCTTCTGCTGGGATTGCTCCTGGACGGCTTGCTTTACCCGCTCACTCAGCTTCATCGGCCCCTCCTCGATTGCGATGTGGCCACGAACCTGGCGGCCAGCTCGGACACCTGCTTCGAGTAGGCATGGCGGGGCCGGGCGAGAACGAGCGGCTGGCCCCGGTTGAAGGACAGGGGAACTGCACGGCTACTCGGCAGAAGCACGTCGAGCGGGGTCTTGAGCACGATCTCGACCTCGTCGACGCGTAGCCCCACCTTGGAGTTGGACCGGTTCAGGACCACGTGCCGCCGAGGCTCACGCATCCCGATCAGGTCGAGGGTCTCGAGAAGCTTCCTGGCCCCGCGGACGGAAGCGACGTCGAGATCCACGACGACGACGATGTCCGTGGCCATCTCGAGCACGGCAAGAGTCGACTCGCCGAGGCCGGCCGGGGTGTCGATCACCACATGGCGGAACTCCTCGGTCAACTCCTCGACGATGGCGGCCACCGCCTGCGGCTTGATCTCCTCACCGGCAGCCGGGTTCTCGGCGCCGCAGAGGACGAAGAGGTCCGAAGGTGTGTGCCGCGTCAGGAAGACCTTCAGAGCCGTGGACTTGCCTTCCTTGTCGAGAATCGACTCCGCGGCGTCGGCGATCGTGTGGTCGGGATCGAGCAGCAGCGCCGACGCGACATCGCCGAATTGGAGATCGAGGTCCACCAGCACCGTGCGACGGCGCTCGGCGACAGCCAGTGCCGTCGCGAGGTTGACCGAGACCATGGTCTTGCCGGCTCCGCCCTTGGCCGACACCACGACGATGGTCCGATGCTCCAACCCCGGAACGGCGACCGCCCGATGGTCCCGAAGTCTCTTGGAGCCGGAGAGGATCCGGTCGAATGTCTTACGCGCCTCGGCAGCACTGCTCTCGGGAGCCATCACGGCACGCGCTCCCGCCTCCAGTGCCCTCGCCATGTTCTCCTCGTTCGGAGCATCGATGATCAGCACGCCGATGGTGGGATCGAGATCGACCAACTTCCGGCTCAAGTCGTAGCGGTCGGCACCGTTGAGCCCGGAGCCGAGGACGACGACGAGTGGCTGGAGGTGGGCGACGTCCTCGACTGCCTGGTCGGCGGCGAGATCGTCGCGTTCGACCAGTTCCTCCTTGCCGCGCAGGACGGAACGAATCGTCTTCGCATCGGTCGCCGCGACCCCGGAGAGGATGACGTCGCTCATTCGGCGTAGATGATCGAACGGGTCTGGATGTCTGTCTCCGGCTCGGGTGCATCCGGATCCTCGAGGGCAAGCCACAGGGAGCCGTGCTCCGCCGTGAAGATGATCTTCTCGAGGTCGGCGGCGGGGGACGCCAGTGTTATGAGGAGGTTTCCGGTGGGAGCCAGCTCGACCGGGCTCGCCGCACCCTCCTCGCTCTCCACCGGCAACTCCTCCACCTGGACCGCGGTCACCAGAACCTTGTGGATGATGATCCGGGTGCTGTTCGGTGTCCGCAGCGTGACGGCGCCGGCGGGCTGATCCTCGGTGCCCTCCCCGGGAACCACGATGATGCTGTCGAGGGCATCCTGGAGCGACTGCTCGTCCCCGGGTTCGACCGCATTCAGCTCGAAGGGCTCGAATGAGGCGATCACGGCGACGAGATCGCCGGGAATGATCCGGCCGCCGACGGCACGCTCGGGAGGAACCGCGATCGTCGCCTGGAGCAGGTCCGCCGGCACCTGAACCCGTGTGTCCACCGCGGCCTGGGCGGGGGTCTCGAATCGCGACAGCAGCACCTGCTCGCCGACGACGATGTCGGACGAAGCGACGAGCCCCTCGAGGTCGGCGAGGTCGGCGATGGCATTCCCGACCACGGCATCCCTGGGGAGCTCGCGCAACTCGACACTCTCCTCCACCTCGTCGATGGTGGCGCCCTCGTCGATGGGCTCCGTGACCACGTAGACCTCGAGCAGTTCCTGACCCTCCAGCGCGCGGTCCTCGGCGCCCTGGACATAGCTGATCAGCAGCAGAGCGCCCACCGCCGCCAGAACGATGGCACCACCGATCGCCAGGAACCGCCTGCTCATCTCCCTACCTCCCGATCATCCGACGAGCTTCACGATCACGACCCCGAAGTCCTGGCCCCCGATCTGGCCCTCGTCGATCTCGTCCGTGGTGAAGAAGCCCGATATGCACCTCTCGTCCCCGCTGCACGGAGCCAGGGTCGAGGAGGGTGCCCTGTACTGGCCCCCGAAGTTGTACCCGGTCACATGGAACGCCCCCAGGCCTGCGATGTGGTACTCCCCGTTCGCCCCCAACCCCTGGGTGTCGTCGAAGTACGGGATGATCACCGTCTTGTCGTAGACGAGGTTGTAGAGCTCGTCGGCGCTGCAGCCCGTCGATGCCGACGCACCCGGGTCCTCGGCAACCCAGTTGCCGTCGTACACCTCGGCCGAACAGTCGCCGTTGGTTGCCACCCAGCCGAAGCCGCCCGAAAGGATCCCGTCGCCATCGGTGTCCTGACCGGCCTGAGCGTTGCAGTCCTCGGTGCTGTTGCCGTCGTGGAAGTAGATGACAACGTCGAGGTCCTCGTCGGGACCGGTCACGGGATCCACCCAGCGGTTGTACTCACACACGCTGATGATGAGCGGCAGCGCCGCGCCCCCGGTCGGATAGTCCCAGATGGCCTCGGCGGTGGCGTAGACCGTGAGGCTGTCGAACCCGACGATCCAGGCGAAGAACGTGTCCAGCTGGTCGTTGCCGGTGTCGGCGTCGATCGTCTTGGTCCGAACGAACACCCTCCGCTCGCCGACATCGAGTTCCAGAGTATGAATGGCCGCGGCGCCATCGCCGGCGTTGGCGTCGGCGTACGAATCGGCGGTGGCCATGGCGGTCGGTTCGTCGCACGGCTTGGCGAACGTGGCACAGTCGGCTGCTATCGCCAGCACCGCGGCGTCGGCGCCACGGCTCAACTGTCGGCGCTCGTCGTAGATCCGACCGACATCGATCACCAGCCCTATGAACGCGAGGAGGACGACCATGGAGACGGCCACGAGAACCATGGACGCGCCATCGTCGTCGGTCATCCACCGCATCGCATCACCGCCGTGGAGGACATCGAGATCGTTGCGGAACCGAACAGAGGAATGTCGTACGAGAAGGGGTAGTCGGCGGTGACGCTCGTGGGTTCGCCGGGATTGCAGGCGGCGGTGGAGACCGAGAGCAGCGCCGGGTCCAGGGACGCCGATGCGGCCACGACGGCGCTCTCGGCGGCACTGGCGTCACCGGAGAGGGCGAGAACCCGGACCCCTTCACGAGTGGCATGGGTGAGGGTGATCTTGGCGTTGTAGGCACGACCGAACTCGACGATCCCCATCAGGAGAAGGATGAGGATCGGAAGGATGATCGCCATCTCGACGAGAGCGGCGCCGCGGTCTCGGTGCATCGTCTTCCTCATGCACTCAGACAGAGAAGCCCCAGCGGACGGCTGGCCGGTTTGCCCCGGGTGCGTCTCACCCGGGGCATTCCGGATCGACATCAGAATGGGAGCGAGGCTCCGATTCCACTGAATAGTGCGCTGAGGTCTGCTCCCAACACTGTCGCGCCGATCGCAGCGACGAGGGCGATGAGGGCAACCATGAGCCCGTACTCCACCATCGTGGCTCCGTCTTCGCGCCGGAGTCGGAGAGCGATCCTGCGCATCAAGTCCGCGAGGTTCACTGTGCCTCCTGATTCGTCCAAGGGCGAGTCGGACGACGACGCCCATTACCGCCGACAGGATCGAAGCTGATGACTTGAGGCGCATCGCCAAAATTGGGGAATCCGCCCACCCTATGTGGTCAGGACGCCGCGGACTCGAACTCCGGTGAAGTGAACCACTGCGATTCCGCAGCCATTGCGATCGCCTGGACCTGTGACTGCACTCCGAGTTTGGCCAGGATCGACTTGATCTGGGACCGCACGGTGCTGACGGCCACGAACGATCGCTCGGCGATCTCCTTGGCCCGGAATCCCTGTGTGAGATCCATCAGGACTTCGCGCTCCCGCCCGCTGAGCGCCTCGAGCGGTCGGAGTCGCTCGCGCACGGCTGCGCGATGCCGCCGGAGCTCGTCCTCCAGCTCGTACCGCTGACGGGGACTCAGGAGAGAATCGACTCCACCGGCATGACGGACCATATGGGTCAGCGTCTCCACATCCATGGACTTGTCGATGATCCCCACCGCCCCCTCGGCGACGCATCGAGCCAGGCGAAGGCGATCCTCGCCGCCCGTCATGACGACTGTCGGGGTGCCCCGTTCGCAGAGCGCGGCGATCACTCGCTCGGTGAGCCGCCCCGAGCCTATCCCCATCGCCACCACGGCCACCATCGGCGACACGCGTTCGACGACCTCGACGATCTGCTCGAGCGACGGTTCGGACACGACCTCGACATGCAGGTCGACTGCACCAAGGGCCGCTGCGAGGCTCTCGGCGAGCAAACGCCTGTCCTCGACGAGCAGCACGGTCGGAGCCGCCCCCGTCGCCTCCAACTCCGTCGAATTCCCCGGATCGCGCGCCAGACCTACTCCTTTGCTCCCACCGGGGAAACCTACCCGGCCGCACGGCGCGCAGGCAAGCGCGAAACGAACCATTTGAGTGCCTGCAAAGGAAGTAGACACCCCCCGTGATCCCCAATTCGGGTGATGACAGTGGCCTGTTCGCCTGATCGAATGTCGCAGATGCCTGCCGCAGTCCGTGTCCTCGTCGACCTCTCCCCCGTCCTGCTCGGCACAGCTCTCGCTCGCGTGCTCACCGGACTCGGATACGAGGTCGATGTCGGCGATCCCCAGCGCGACTATGAAGTCGCCGTCGTCTCGCAACGGAACGGACTCCAGGTGCCCATCGTCATCGAGTTGCCGCCACCCGAGAAGACGACCGCAAAGGTGTACAGCCGCGGTGGCCAGCGGCGGGTCCCGGTGCGCGACCTCCGGGCGCTCCTCGATGTCCTCGACTACGAACTGGGTCGCCAGCCCCTGGCCTTCGAGGGGTGACGAGCGAAGCCCGCTCGAACCAGGCAACTCCCCCCAAGCAGATCGACTCTTCCGAGCACGGTGCCGCCCACGACCCCGATCCACTGCGACACCGACCGATCGGATCGCGTAGATTGACCTCGACCGACACGGGAGGAACGTGGGAATGACCGAGATGTCTCGTCCACAGGGTGCACCACAGAAGGAAGACCGGTTCGGCAACTGGCTCGTTCTGTTCGCCACCATCGTCGCGGGGCTCTTCACAGTGATGGGCTTCATCGTCTTCTTCGGAGCCTGGAGCTCCGCCGAGGAGCTCGTAGGAGACGATGTGTGGGCCCAGCTGAGTTACGTGGGTGAAGGAGCGATACCGTACCTCATCGCCGGCGGAGTGTTCTGGCTGCTCGCCGAGTACAAGACCAACAACCCCACCCCATAACGGAATCACAGGGACGGCCCTGGCAGGTCCGCCGCCGACTAGCGTCCGCGGCGTGACCGATCGGTCGACCGCGTTCACCGTTCCACTCGTCCGGGCTCTCGCCCGGCTCGGTGTGGGGCACGCATGCATAACGCCCGGTTCGCGGAGCACGCCGCTTGCGCTGGCGTTCGCCGACGAGCCCGGGATCGTCGACTGGTCGCACCACGACGAGCGATCGTCGGCCTACTTCGCCGTCGGCATCGCGCGGTCGCTCCGCGCCCCGGTGGCGATCGTCACCACATCGGGCACTGCAGCCGCCGAGCTCCACCCCGCCCTCGCCGAGGCGCTCCATGCCCGTGTCCCGCTGATCGCGCTCACGGCGGACCGTCCATTCGACCTCCGGGGTGTCGGCGCCCCGCAGACCATGGATCAGCAGGATCTGTACGGGCCCACCGTCAAGTGGAGCCACGACATCGAGGCCGCACCCGATGCCGAGCCCGCACGGGTGGTGGCTCTCGCCGCCCGGCTGGTCGACGCCGCGGTTTCCGGGCCGGCGGGACCGGTGCATCTGAACGTTCGCTACCGCGAGCCACTCATGCCGGGCAACCCGCCGCCCGAGACACCCGACCCCCCGAGCGTCCTCGAGGGGCGCCTCGAGCCATCGCCCGACACAATCGCCGATCTGGCTCCCCTGATCGCCGGCAGGCGAGGCATCATCGTCGCCGGGCCCCAGGACGATCCGGGGGCGCCGGCGGCAGCGACCGGCCTCGCCGCCGCCACCGGCTGGCCGATCCTCGCCGACGCCCTGTCCGGACTCCGCTGCGGACCGCACGATCGATCGGCAGTGGTCTCGCCGGACCCCCTGTCGCTCGGAGGCTGGTTGGAGCACGTCGCCCCGGAGTGGGTGGTTCGCTTCGGCGCCCTTCCCACTTCGAAGGCCCTGTGGCGATGGCTCGAGGAGCATCGCGAGGTGCCCCAGGTCTTCGTGGAGCCGTACGGCTGGCGGGATCCGACCGCCTCGGCGGCGACCATCGTCCGCGCCGACCCGGCAATGACGATGAGTGCCCTCGCCAGGGCGATCGACTCCCCCGCGCCGGCCGACTGGCTGGAGTCGTGGCGCCGAGCCGACTCGGCGGCCACCAGGGCGATCGATGTGGTGCTCGCCGATGCCGCCTTCCCCAATGAGCCCGCCATCGCCCGGGTGGTCGGCACGTCGATACCGGACGACAGCACGCTGTGGGTGGCCTCCTCGATGCCGATTCGCGACGCCGACGCCTACCTGGGCGGTTCCGATCGATCGGTCAGGGTTCTGGCGAACCGCGGGGTGAACGGGATCGATGGGTTCATCTCGACCGGCCTCGGGTCGGCCGCGGTCGACGGGCCGGCGGTGCTGCTGGCCGGGGACCTCTCGGTGCTCCACGACGTCGGTGCGCTCGCCACCGCGGCGCGGCTGGCGATCCCGGTGACGATCGTGGTCGTCAACAACGACGGAGGCGGCATCTTCCACTTCCTCCCCCAGGAGGGGCACCCTCAGTTCGAGCGACACTTCGGCACCCCGCACGGCCTCGACTTCGCCGCCATGGCGTCCTCCTTCGGGGTTCCGTCTCACCGGATCGACGATCCCGGCGACCTGGCGCGACGGGTGGGCGCCGAGCCCACCGGGCCTTCCCTGCTCGAGCTGCGCACCGACAGGACCGAAAACCTCGGCCTCCACCGCCTCATCTCCGAAGCGGTGCGACAGGCGTTGGCGGACCTCTGACGGTCGACCGCGGCAAGGCCGCCACGATCGCGAGCCGCGAGACCGTCGTACCATCGGACCGATGACTTCCGAGCCACTCGTGTGCCGCGCATGCTGATACCGCGCCCCACTCTGGCCTCGCTGGCCCGGCGACTCCGGGCTCTACCGCCGGGGTTGCGAACCGTGGACGTCGAGGTCGACATCGATCCACTCGAGCTCGTTCGGTCCGGTGCCGCCGCATTCGGGCACGCCGCGTTCTTCTCCTCACCCGATGGCCCTGCGATCGGCACACTCGGAGTGGCCCACCGGATGTCGGCGTCGGGTCCGGCGCGGCTGCGACAACTCGACGCCGGTCTGGCGACTCTCGACGCCGACCTCCCGACCATGATCGGCTTCGCGTTCGCAGACGACGGCAGCAGTGGCACCGACTGGGAGGGGTTCCCGTCGGCCACCCTCATCGTTCCCGAGGTCGCCGTCGTGCGCACCGACGGCCGCTCGCGCTTGTGGATCGCACTCCCCCCCGGGGCTGAAGGGCATCTCCTTCTCACTCTGGCGGCGACCCTCAGGGCTCCCGTCGCCGAGCCGACGGCTCGCGGGGAGAACTCGGTGGAAGCGCGGCCCGCCCCCACCGACTGGCTCGGCCTCGTCGACGAGGCAATCGCCACCATCAAGGCAGGGACCATGCAGAAGGTCGTGCTCTCGCGGTCTGTGGTGGTGCGCGCCGATGCGGCGTTCGAGGCGTTCGATCTCGTCTCGACACTTCGCGACAGCCATCCCGAGTGCCGGGTCTTCGGGTGGCAGGAGGGCGGCGCCACCTTCATCGGCGCCAGTCCCGAGCTCCTCGTGGCCCGGGAGGATCATCACTTCCGCCTCGCCCCCCTCGCGGGCTCTGCCGCCCGGGGCGCCGACCCCGAGGAAGACCGGCGTCTGGGCGACGAATTGCTGGGCAGTGCCAAGAACCGGACCGAGCACGATCTGGTCGTCGAGGACGCGGTTCAGCGCCTGCGTCCGCTCACCACATCCCTCGAGCGACCGCCGGGCCCCATCCTCCACCGGTTCGCAACGGTCCAGCATCTGGCGACACCTATGAGCGGCACCACCGACGCCCGCCTCCTGACCCTCGCCGACGCCCTGCATCCCACACCCGCCGTCGGCGGCAGCCCTCGCTCCGAGGCACTCGCATTCATCGACAAGATGGAGGCCATCGACAGGGGCTGGTACGCGGGGGGCATCGGCTGGGCGAGCCCGGACGGGACCGGGGAGATCGCCCTGGGGCTGCGAAGCGCTCTGATCAGAGGCAGCCAGGCGATCGCCTATGCCGGGAACGGGATCGTCGCCGACAGCGACCCGGTCGCCGAACTCGAGGAGACGAGGCTCAAATTGCGACCGATGGTGGACCTGCTTGGTTGGTCCCAGGTCCCCAGTCCCCAGTCCCCAGAGCGAGGTGGCACGGGTAACGGGTAACGGGTATCGGGTAACGTCGCCAACCCATGCCCTGGGTGACCTCCCACGACGGCCTCCCCCTCGCCGTCGACGTCCGTCCCGGCGACGGGACGTCCTCCCTCTTCGTCCATGCCACCGGGTTCTGCAAGGAGACCTGGCTCCCGGTGCTCGACCACCTGCCCGATGTCCCCGCCATCTCGATCGATCAGCGGGGCCACGGCGCGTCGGGCCGGTCGTCCATGCCGTTCGACTGGTGGGATCTCGGGGCCGATGTCGAGACGATCCTCGAGGAGATGCAGCCCTATTCCCCCGTCGGTGTGGGCCACTCGTCGGGCGGCGCCGCCCTGGCAATGGCCGAGATCGAGCGCCCCGGGTCGTTCTCGGCGCTCATCCTCATCGAGCCGATCATCCACCCACCGCCCTTCGCTCGCGAGGAGGATGGACGGCTTGCTCTCCAGGCCCTGCGGCGCCGGACCTCCTTCGATTCGGCCGAGAGTGCCTTTGCCTCGTTTCATGGAAGGGGCCCATTCGCCCGATGGGTGGAGGAGGCTCTCAGGGCCTACGTCGAACACGGGACCATCGCCGACGAAGAGGGCGGAAGGCGACTTGCCTGCCCACCCGAGGTAGAGGCGGAGTTCTACCGGGCCGCCTATGCCCATGGTGCATGGGCCCGCCTGGACGGGATCGGGTGTCCGGTGGTGGTCGTCGTCGGAGAAGACTCGGACACCCATACGGCGGAGTTCACGACCTCGCTGACCGAACGATTCGCCGACGCCAGATCGGTGACGATCGAAGGGGCCACCCACTTCGTACCGATGGAGAAGCCTGAAGAGGTGGCTGCGATCGTCCGTGACGTGATCGCCGGATGAGCATCAGAGGTGCGTCGCCCGTCACCCGTCGCCCGTTGGTCGATGCCCGAGGTCCCTCTTGCTGGAACCGGGGCTGGCGCTATCCCAGCGGGTACGGCTTGCCGATGCGCTCGTCGTCGACCTCGTAGGTGACCTTCGAGACGACCCGGACGACACCGGCGATTCGCCGGGTCAGCTCCTCGAGAAGGTGAGCCTCGGTGTGGTTCTCCAGTTCGCCGGTGAGGGTGACGACCCCGTCCTTCACTTCGACGCCGATCGCGTCGGGCTCGAGAAACAGGAGGCGACGGACGATGTCCTCCCGGACCTCGTCCTCGATCACCTCGTCGGGCTTGGTGAAGGCATTCACGACGTCGGCGCGGCTGATCACGCCGATGAGGTCGCCGTCGTCGTCGACGACCGGGAGGCGCTTGACCTTTCGATGCGACATCACCCGGGCGGCCTCGCTGATGGTGGCGTCGGCCGTGATCGTGATCACCGGCTCGGTCATCACCTCGCCGACCGTCTCCACCGCCGGCTCTGCTCCCCCTTCTCCGAAGAGTGCCTCGAGCAGGCTCAGCCGGTACGGCTGATCGCGGTTGGCCTCCTGACGGAGGAAGTCGCCCTCGGTCACGATGCCCACCAGCTTCCCGTCGTCGAGGACCGGCAGCCCGCTGACCTTGTCACGGACCATCATCCGGGCGGCCTCTTTGAGCGGAGCGTCCGGGGTGGTCGTGATCGGATCGGTCGTCATCAGATCTCGAACCTTCATGCTTCAGCCTCCTCCCGCACGATCAGCACGTCGCACGGTGCGTGGTTCACCACCCGGTGGCTCGTGCTCCCCAGGAGCAGCGAGGCCAGGTCTCCTCTTCCCCGGCTGCCGACGACGATCATGTCGGCCGACGTCGCAACGGCATGCGCAACCAGGGTGTCAGGGGGATAGCCCTCCAGGTCCACCCGACGAGCCGAGGTCCCTTCCAGGATCGGTGTCATTCTCTTCCAAACCGCTTCCCGCTGCGAGGTGGCGAAATCCTCTGCAACGGTGGGCACTCCGGCCATGGCCGAGAGAACAGTCGACGGGATGTGGTTCACGAAGACGACATCGACCTCGGCCTCGAGGCGTCGGCCCAGGTCGATGGCCCTTCGTGCTGCCGCCTCACTCATGTCGCTGTCGTCGACGCCTACGACGATCTTCATGAGGGCCATTGCTCAGGCGGATAGCGATGCTCCCTCTCGGCCTGGAGCCTTGCGGCGTAAGCCGCCGCCTCACTCCTACGGCTCATCTCGAGCTTGGCCAGGACGTTCGAGACGTAGTTCTTGACCGTCTTCTCAGCGAGGAACATCTCCTCGCTGATCTGCCGATTCGTCAGTCCCTCCGAGATGTACTCCAGGATCCTCCGCTCCTGCTTGCTGAGTCTCGCCAGAAGCGGGTCGTCCTGCTCTTCGCCCCGGATCCGGCGGAAGACACGATCGGTCATCTCCGGATCGAGCAGCGACTCGCCGCGGCCAACCTTCCGCACACTCTCGATGAGGTCGACACCCTTGATCTGCTTGAGGACGTACCCCGAGGCGCCGGCGAGGATCGAGGAGAACAAGGCTTCGTCGTCGGCAAAGGAGGTCAGCATCAGCACCTGGATGTCCGGCCAGCGGGCGCGGATCTCGCGACAGGCCTCGACCCCACTCCCATCGGGGAGTCTCACGTCGAGGATGACGACATCGGGCTCATCGAACCCGACCCGCCGGATGGCATCTTCGACCGTGCCCGCTTCGCCCACGACCGAGAGGTCGTCCTCGGCGTCGAGCATCGCCTTGAGGCCGTTGCGCACGACCTCGTGGTCGTCGACCAGTTCGATGCGCAGTACTCCATTCGCCTTCTTGGTCACGACTTCAACGATAACCGGGGGACGATCGGTCCCGGCTTGGCACACGACGGTTGCGGCCCAGTCGGGACCGCTCGCGGCGACCGTACAATGCCAGCCAGTGGAGAGCTTCACTCCCCAGCGGATCCGGGCCCTGATCGAGGCCGGCGCCGGCGTCGTGGGGCAGGTCGACCTCGGTTCCCTCCTCGGATCGGCGGTCGAGACCGCCATGGATCTCACCGGTGCCCGCTACGGGGCCCTTGGTGTGATCGGCGAGCACGGGACGCTCATCGACTTCGTCCATCGGGGACTCGATGCCGAGACCGCATCGAAGATCGGCCACCTCCCTCGGGGCGAGGGCGTGCTGGGCACGATCACGAATCACGCCAAGACGGTTCGCATCGAAGAGATCGCCGACCACCCGGACTCGGTCGGCTATCCGGACCACCATCCCGTGATGCACAGCTTCCTCGGCTGCCCGGTGAGAGTCGGCGACCGGGTGTTCGGAAATCTCTATCTCGCCGAGAAGGAGGAGGGGTTCACCGAGGAGGACGAGGTGCTGGTCGAGCTCATCGCGGTCACCGCAGGGGCCGCAATCTCGACGTTGAGGCTCCAGGAGCGCCTGCGCCGAGCGGCGCTGAGCGAGGACCGGGAGCGAATCGCCCGCGACCTGCATGACTCGATCATTCAGGACCTCTTCGCCGTCGGCCTCGCACTCCAGGCCTCGATCGGACGAATCGAGAGCGATCCCGGCTCGGTCAGAGCCCGCGTCGACGAGGCCGTCGACCGCATCGACGCGGCGATCGCATCACTACGCAGATTCATATTCGACCTCCAGCCGCCGGTCTGGGCCCAACCGGGCCTGGCCAGCCGCCTCAACGCCCTCATCTCCGAACTGTCGAAGCCCCACGACATCGAGGTGGGCCTGGAGGTCGAGTGCCCTCCCGGCGTGCCCGACACCGTCATCGCCGGCCACCTCGTCGCGATCGTCGGGGAGGCCGTCAGCAACGCGCTGCGTCATGCCGACGCCACCGACATCGGTGTCACGGTGCAGTGCCAGGGTGATCGCGTGCTCGTCTCGGTGTCCGATGACGGGTCGGGCTTCGACACGTCGAAGACGCAGCACGGCCTCGGCCTCGGAAACATGGCCCGGCGGGTCGCCACTGCAGGCGGTGTCTACGGGCTGCAGTCCCGCGAGGGCAAGGGAACGACGATCCGGGTGGAGCTCCCGGTCAAGTGAAACCGCCAGCCACCCGCCGCCGGCCGCCAGCACGAGTCGGGTCGATCCCGACCGTTCGGCCCTTGTCCAAGGCCCCACGAACGGAGCCACAATGACGTCCATGCATTGCTTCGACTTCGCCGACGCGGACAGTGCCGACAAGGACCGACTCGGCGGCAAGGGTGCGGGCCTGACCGTGATGACCGGTCTCGGGCTCCCCGTGCCACCCGGGTTCACGATCTCGACGGAGGCGTGCCTGCGCTTCCTCGCCGAGGGCGACCTCACCGACGAGATCTGGTCCGAAGCCCTGGAGGCGCTCGACCGCCTCCAGTCGGCCACCGGCCGTGCCTTTGGTGGCACCGACGGCGCCCCGCTGCTGGTTTCGGTCCGGTCAGGCGCCAGATTCTCGATGCCAGGGATGATGGACACCGTCCTGAACCTCGGCATCAACGACGAGGTACGCGACGCCCTCGCGGCATGGTCCGGAGAGGAACAATTCGCGTGGGACGCCTATCGGAGATTCGTGCAGACCTACGGCAAGGTCGTGCTCGGCGCGGACGAGTCGAAGTTCGAGGACGTCCTGAGCGAGCTGCGCGCTGCCCGCGGTGTCGATGACGACAGCGCGCTCTCCGCCGACGACATGCGCGAGGCGACTCGTCGATTCAAGGAGATCGCCGCCGGGACCGGCACCCCGGTGCCCGAGGACCCGATCGAGCAACTCCGCGGCGCCGTGGCTGCCGTGTTCTCTTCGTGGAACAACCGCCGGGCGAAGGACTACCGGCGCATCCACGGAATCAGCGACGACCTCGGCACGGCGTGCAACGTCCAGGCCATGGTGTTCGGTGACCTCGGCGAGGACTCAGGCACCGGAGTCTGTTTCACCCGTGATCCTGCGACCGGTGAGGCCGTTCCCTACGGCGACTATCTGCCCGATGCCCAGGGCGAGGACGTGGTGGCCGGCATCCGCAACACGCTCAGCCTCGACGATCTTGCCGAGCGGCACCCGACCCAGCATGCCGAGCTGATGGATGTCATGCAGACGCTCGAGCGCCACTACCGGGACATGTGCGACATCGAGTTCACCATCGAGCGGGGGCAGCTCTGGATCCTTCAGACCCGGGTGGGCAAGCGGACTGCGGCGGCGGCATTGCGCATCGCGGTGGAGATGGTCGACGAGGGCCTCATCGATCGTGACACCGCCCTGCTGCGCATAGACCCGGCGGTGCTCGACCAGCTGCTCCATCCGCGCCTCGACGAGCCGGTGGCCGCCGAACCCATCGCCGGGGGCCTCAACGCCTCGCCGGGCGCCGCCTCTGGTGTGGCCGTCTTCGACGCCGATCGCGCCGTCGAGCTGGCGGGGAAGGGAACTCCCGTGATCCTGGTCCGCTGGGAGACGACACCCGACGACATCCACGGGATGGCCGCAGCCGAGGGGATCCTGACCAGCCACGGAGGACGCACCAGCCACGCCGCCGTGGTCGCCCGGGGCATGGGCACGCCGGCGGTCACCGGGGCCAGCGGGATGATCGTCGACGAGGCAAACCGGCGGTTCACCGCGGGCAGCGTGACCGTCGGCGAAGGGGATCTCATCACCCTCGACGGCGGGACCGGCAAGGTGTATCTGGGCGAGCTCCCTCTCACCCGGCCCGAACCGAGCGATCATCTCGAGGAGATTCTCGAGTGGGCCGACGAGGTGCGCACCCTCGGGGTCCGAGCCAACGCGGACGACGGGACCACGGCGAAGGAGGCGGCGCGGTGGGGTGCCGACGGCATCGGGCTGGCGCGCACCGAGCACATGTTCATGGGTGAACGACTCCCGATCGTCCAGCAGGTGATCCTCGACGAGGATCCCGAAGGCGCCCTGCAAGCCCTGGAGAAGGTGCAGGCCGACGACTTCGAGGAACTCCTCGCCGCCATGGACGGAAAGCCCGTCGTGGTGAGGCTCCTCGACCCACCGCTCCACGAGTTCCTGCCGGCCCGCATCGATCTGGTGATGGAGCGAAGCGAGCTGATCGCCAAGCACGCCGACACGGAGGAGATCGACCACCTCATCGCCGCGGTACGGCGCCTCGAAGAGTCCAACCCGATGATGGGCCTCCGCGGTGTGCGTCTCGGCATCGTCCGGCCCGAGTTGTATGTGGCCCAGGTCCGGGCGGCCCTCGAAGCGGTCAAGCGCCGGCTCGCCGCCGGCGGCCACCCTCACCTCGAGATCATGGTTCCGCTCGTCTCGACCGCCGAGGAGCTGTACCGCATGGAGCAGATGATCGAGCGCGAGATCGAGGCAGCCGGTGTCGAGATCGACGTTCCGATAGGAACCATGATCGAGATCCCCCGTGCCGCACTCACGGCCGGCCGCCTCGCCGAGCACGCCCGATTCTTCTCTTTCGGCACCAACGACCTGACCCAGATGACGTTCGGGATCAGCCGGGACGACGCCCAGGAGGCGTTCCTGGCCCGCTACCTCGAGATCGGGATCCTCGACTCCGACCCCTTCGTGTCCATCGACGTCGAGGGTGTCGGGCGCCTTGTCGAGACCGCCACCACGCAGGGCCGCGAGGTCCGGCCAGACCTCGAGGTGGGCATCTGCGGAGAACATGGAGGCGATCCGGCGACCATCGCGTTCTGCCACAGGATCGGCCTCGACTATGTCTCGTGCAGCCCGCCTCGCGTCCCCATCGCTCGCCTCGCCGCCGCTCAGGCCGCGCTGGGCCAGGCGGGGTCCGACGGGACCGCGTAAGACCGGTTGCCGGAGGGGGCAATCGGCACAAGACCCGCTCGAGTCTGCCTTGCTCCGCGCCGCACCGGAGCAACCCACAGGGTGACGGGGTAACGATCCTTCTCCCCTATCCGCCGATCACCACCGACGGCCATGCTTCCACCATGAAGGACCTCACCGTCGACGAGTGCCTCCGGCTGCTCGATGAAGGTCGGGTCGCCCACGTCGCCTGCATCGCCGAAGGCCAGCCCTACGTCACGCCGATGTCGTATGTCATGCTCGGGGGGCTCATCCACTTTCGCACCGCATTGGGACGAAGGGTGGATGCGCTGCGGCGGGATCCCCGACTGAGCATCTCCGTCGCGAGCCTGGGTGAAGGCGGGTCCTGGCGGAGCGTCCTGGTGGCCGGTCTCGCCCGGATCATCGAGGATCCCGCCGTCGAAGCCGACGTGATCGCCGCCCTGATCCACAAGTACGGGGAGTCGCCCCTCGCCTTCTCCCGCCCTGCGGTGCTCCCCAAGGCACGCCCGGTCGTCGCCGTCGACCCCTCGGAGACGACGGGCCGCGCATCTGGAGACCCCCTCGGACCGGGGATCCACCCCGGGCGCGTCTGACCGATCCGATCGATCACGCGGCGCCGGCGACGGCTGCTACCAGGCCCGTTCCGCGGCCGGGATGTCCTTTCGGCTCGGCAGCCAGTGCTTCTGAACCCGGCGGACCCGCATGCGAAGGTCGACGACCCGTACGCCCTCACCGGGTGGGAGGACCTTCACCGGGTTGAGATCCATCTCGGCGACCTCGGGGACGTCGTCGATGAGAGCCGAGACGCGGAGCAGGGTCTCCCGAAGCGCCTCGACGTCGCCGGGTTCGGATCCGCGGTAGCCCTCGAGGAGCCGCGCGGACTTGACATCGGTGATCATCTCTGCGGCATCGACATCTGTCAGCGGGTGGATCCGAAACGCGACATCGCCGATCAACTCCACGAACACGCCGCCGAGGCCGAAGGCGATCAGGGGGCCGAACGACTCGTCCTCGGTCATGCCGACGATCACCTCGTGCCCGCCGGGGACGTACTCCTGGATCAGCGCTCCGCTGGCGTCCTCCGCCACCGACGTCACCTTGTCGAAGGCGCTGCGAACGGCGTCGGCGCCTTCGACGCCCAGGGCGATGCCTCCGACATCCGACTTGTGGAGCACGCTCGGCGCGATGACCTTCAGCACGACGGGCCCGCCGATCTCTTCGGCCGCGGCGACGGCGTCTCCGGCCGTGGTGACGGTGCGCGACACCGCGGTCTTGATCCCATACGCCCGGAGGACCGCCTCAGCCTCTGCGGGCTCGAGCCATCCGCCGTCACCCAGGCGATCCAGAGCCTCGTCGACCACCGCGCGAGCGGCATCGGTGTCGACGTCCTCGAACTCGATCACCTCGCCCTCGGGCCGCCGCCGCCACTCGGAGTACTGCACCGCCCGTGCGAGGGCTCTCGCCGCCGGCTCGGGGAACTCGTAGATGGGAAGGCGGACCTCCCCCTCCTTTCGCTTCGGGCGCGACTCCGTGTCCGCCTCCATGTAGACCGCGAGCACGGTCTTGCCGCCGCTGTCCTCGGCGACGACGTCGCCCACCGCCTTGCGCACCGCGGCCAGGCCGCCGGGGACGGTGGGGATGTAGATGACGATGACCGAGTCGATCTCATCGCTGTCGAGCATGGAACGCAGGCAGACACGGAAGTGGTCGGGACCGGCCGAGGCGATCATGTCCACCGGGTTGCGTACCGACGCCTCGGCCATCAGATGCTGCTTCAGCAACTCCTGGAGTTCGTCGGAGAAGACGGGCACCTCGAGGCCAGACGACTCGATGGCGTCCACGGCCAGGATCGCCGGCCCGCCGGCGTTCGAGATGACTCCGACGCGGCGGCCCGCCGGTAGGGGCTGATTCGCGAGGAGCGAGGTCACCTCGAAGAGCTCCTCCAGGGTGTCCGTTCGTATGACGCCCGCCTGCCGGAACAGCGCTCCGACGGCTCCCTCGACAGAGGCGAGCGCCCCGGTGTGGCTGCTGGCGGCCCGAGCCCCGGCCCCGGTGCGGCCCGACTTGACGGCGACGATCGGCTTGCTCCGGGCGATCCGTCGGGCGATACGGGAGAACCGCCGGGGATGCCCGAAGGACTCGAGGTACATCACGATGACGTCGGTGGCCGGATCGGACTCCCAGTACAGCAGCAGGTCGTTGCCGCTGACATCGGCCTTGTTGCCCACGGAGATGAACGTGGAGATCCCGATGTCGAGGCGTCGGGCGTGATCGAGGATGGCGATGCCCAGGGCACCCGACTGGCTGGACATCCCCACGTTCCCCTGCGGTGGGAACGTGGGGGCGAACGTCACATCGAGCCGCACCGCGGGGTCGGTGTTGAGCAGGCCCATGCAGTTGGGTCCGATCATGCGCATCCCGCCATCGCGCACGACCTGGAGCAGCTCCTTCTCGAGCGCGGCCCCCTCGTCGCCCGTCTCCGAGAACCCAGCGGAGATGACGACCAGGCCCCGGACCCCCTTCTCGGCGCACTCTTCGACGACATCCAGTACGAAGCGCGCCGGGACCACGATCACGGCGAGGTCCACCGGATCGGGGATGTCCAGCACCGACCCGTACGCCTTGATGGACCCGACGGACGTGGCGTTGGGGTTGACCGGGAAGACGGTGCCAGAGAACTGGCTGCGGACCAGGTTCCGCAGCAGGCGTGACCCGATGGAGCCCTCCTCCCTGGAGGCACCTATCACGGCGACCGACTTCGGGTAGAAGACGGGAAGGAGAGACGCCGTGACGGCCTGCTGCTCGTGGAGGCCCTCCTGTCTGGTGACCTTGTCGGTGAGCGCCACCGGGAAGTCGACGATGTAGACACCACCGCCCAGATCGCGGTGCATCGTGAAGCCCGAAGACCGGAAGACCCGCATCATCGCGTAGTTGTCCGGCAGGACGTAGGCACGAAACGCCTCGACCCCGTGGTGGCGGGCGTAGTTCGTCAGGTGGGTGAGCAGGTGCGTGCCCATGCCCCTCCCCTGATGGGCGTCTTCGACGCCGAAGGCGACCTCGGCGACGGACTGCTCGTCGGGAAGCCGGTCGTAGCGGCCCCCTCCGACGAGGACCCCACCGACCTCGACCACGAACGCCATCCGGTCCTCGTAGTCGACATTGGAGAAGTACTCGAGCTCCTCCTCGGTCAGCTCCTCCTTGTGGCGGAAGAAGCGGTTGTAGACGCTGTCCCGCCCCATGCGGTGGAACATCGCGTCGAGCGCATCGGCGTCGTCGGGCTTGATAGGCCGAATGAATGCCAGCCCCCCGTCACGCAGGACCACATGGAACTCGTAGTCGGACGGATAGGCGGCCACCCCGTGATTGTCCCATAGCGGGAGTGCTCGCCCGTAGGGACCTTTGGGGATCGTTGCCCGTTACCCGTTTCCCGTTGCCCG
>DATHSA010000081.1:0-108349 GCA_035464675.1 Acidimicrobiia bacterium | reverse complement strand
TGTCGGGCGCCATGGCCGACGACATCCGGAACCACGTGATCGGGTCGGCCGACCCGATCGTCGGCAAGGAAGCGCTAATCGCCTCGTTTGCCGTCTTGGACGAGTGCGGATTCGAATTCGAGGGGGAACTCCACGACGTCGTAGCCAACGACGACCACACCGTCGCCCTGGTGGAGGCCCACGTGACGAAGGACGGCGAGACTTTCTCGTATCGCACCGCCGAGATCCTCCACGTCGAGGACGGCAAGGTGACCGAGCGATGGGCCTTCTCCGACGACACCGAGGCGATCAACCGCTTCTTCGGCTCCTGATACGGAGTAGTGGGGTGTTGGGGGTGCGTTACACTCCCGTGCCCCACGTCGGAGTGGCGGAATTGGCAGACGCGCTAGGTTGAGGGCCTAGTGGGGTAATACCCCGTGGAGGTTCGAGTCCTCTCTCCGACACGCTGAAACACCGACCCTCCAGTGAGGCCGACCTCCTGGAGGGTTACGTTCATCCGGGGTGCGCCTGAGACCTTCACTTCCAGGTCATCCGGGAAGAAGGCGATCTCGTCGAGCAGGTCTTTCCAGCCGGGTTGTTGCTGAGTGGGCACGGCGTGCTGGGTGCTCTGGGGGTGGGATCTTGCTTGTCGTTTCACTGGCTCGTGATGAGCCTGTCGCGGCGGAAGTGGGCCATCCCGAGCGCCAGGAACACCGCGTCGATCGCCACGAGCGCAAGAGTGGCGCCGAGCAGTGCCACTACGGGATCCACACCGCTCAGCAGCTCCTGCGGCCCCCACTCTGGCCACCTGCTGGCGACGAGGAACAGGATCGGACCCAGCACCAGCGGAATCGAGAAGAGCACCGCAGCAAGGGTCTGCTGGGCTTGCTGAACCGTTGCGGAGCGCAGCGAGACAACGACGCCCACTGACACGGCAAGGACCGCAACGAGGAAACTGATCAGGACATCCGCGGCCAGTAACAGCGGGGTGAGCATCAGCAGGCCGCCGTTGGAGGTGGCGACGTTGACGACGATGAGAGAGATCAGGAGGGTCACGAGTGCAAAGCCCCATGCCAGCGCGACGTTGAAGACGACCTTGCCAAAGAGGATCGCACGATCCGACAATCGACTGGCGAGAAGCGTTGACAACGTGCGCCGTTCCTTCTCGCCGGCAAAGGAGTCCGGTGTCGTGATCATGGCGACGAGCATGGGCACAAACACGGCGATCAACAGCGAATCGATGTCGCGGACCCAGTCTGGGCCCGCGCTCAAAGGCGTGTACAAGCCAAAGACGCCGATGGGGGTTCCGATGGTGAACAGCAGCCGAGTCCGGCTGCCGGGCTGGCGAAGCACGGCTTTACGTTCTTTCCAGACCACGGCTGCTACATCGGGAATCACGGCGCGTCCTCCTGCATTAGCGTGATGAACGCCTCTTCGAGGCTCGCCCTTGGTTTGCTGACCTCCTCGATCTCCGCGCCAGCACCAACCAGGATTTGCACCAACGGCGCCACATTCATCGGATGCGCAAGTTCGATAGTGAGACGGTCTTTTTCGATGCGGGCTCCAACCACCCCGGGATGGGAGACGAGTCGGCGTTGGGCCTCGTCGGTGAAGCCTCGTCCGACGACTTCCACTTGGGGGCTGGCCTTGGACCGGAGAGCGTCCGGGTCGCCGACGGCAATGAGTTCCCCGGCCCGGATGACCGCTATCTGGTCACACAGCCGCTCTGCGTCGACCATGTTGTGCGTGGTCAAGAAGATGGTGATGCCCGCTTCAGAGGCGAGACGTGCCAGGTCCTGTCGGACTTCGTTGGCTGCCATGACGTCGAGACCCGCAGTCGGTTCGTCGAGAAACACGACTCTCGGCCGGTGGAGAAGGGCCCGGGTCAATGCTAGGCGGCGCCTCATGCCCCGGCTCCACGTTCCAGCCCGATCAGTGCGCCGATCCCACAGCCCCAGGTGAGTCAGCAGTTCCTCCATGCGAGTTCTCAACTCCTGAGGGGGCAGACGCCAAACCCGCCCGTAGAACTCGAGGTTCTCCTCCACGGTGAGCTGCCCGTAGATGCCATCGTCGTCGAGTAATGCTCCCGTGTGCGCTCGTACCTCGTCGGGATACTTGCCTGTGTCAAAGCCCAACACCGTTGCTCTGCCGCTCGTCGGTGACAGCAGGCCCAACAGGAGACTGATTGTGGTTGTCTTGCCGGCGCCGTTAGGTCCGAGGAAGCCGAAGATCGACCCCATCGAAACCTCAAGTGAGACGTGGTCGACCGCCCTCATCTGACCGAAGTCGCGAGTCAAACCTTCGACAAGAATCGCAGGGTCCGCCACGCCGAACTCCCTCAGACGTATGTCCGGACCAAATCCGAGGCGCCGGGGTAGCGATAGGGGCTAAAGGTCCCAATCACGGGGATTGCTTTGAATCGTCCACTCCTTGCCAATCCCGATCTGCACCGTCCTCCGGACCCTGTGTCGGTTGAGATCGGCTGCCTTTGGGTAACACACATCCAGACGGGTTCTGAGCTCAATCACGGGAGACGCGTGGAAATGACCATCTTGTTGATCATCGTTGTTGTCTTGTTGCTCGGGGGATGGGGATTCTCTCGGCGGCGGTAGTCATCCATCCCAACCTCGGTGGCCCCGGTTCGCGCACGAGGCGCATCTCGGTGTGATCGAGTTCGACTCCTAGGTGGATGGAAGCGGCCAACCGGAGTCGTCACAGGACCGCGAAAGCCTTGGACCAACCGCGCTGATGGGTTGATGTGTGCGGTATCTGCGGTTGTCTGCGCCAGGTACGGGCACCTCGCTGGGGCACCTCGACGCCCAAGTCAGTGACTCCCATGTCACGACCGCTCGAGCGCGCCCTTCCCTCCTGAGTAAGGTGCCACCGATTCGTGCCTGGCCCGGCGGTGTGGCGAGACCCCGCTTTCGGGACCCCTTCATCCAGTCACGAACCATGGCCGCAGTTACCTTTCCACCGATCTGCTGTGAGAGCTGTGTCGCGACGTCGCGATTGGGGCTCTCGCTGCCGTCTTTGATCGCGCGGTGTTGTAGATCGGAGTCGCGTGCGAGCCGGAACTGCAGGATTTCGGCGCTGCCTTCGGGGGCATCCGTGCCCGGCGGTTCCAGGTAGAGGGCATCCAGGACCTCGCCCAGCATCCGGTGCTGGCAAACGCGGAGGCGCTGCAACGGCGATCTCAGCCGGGGGGTGCGCCCTCGGAGGGGGGCACTGCGACCGCCTGTTCGAGCGACAGGGTGCCGGCGATGATCTCGGTGGCGACCTCGGTCAGATGGCGGCGGTGGCCGCGGGCGTACGAACGGATCAATCCAAAGGCGCGATCCATGTCGTAGGCGAGCCGTTCCGCCACCATGCCCTTTGCCTGTTCGATGGCGACCCGACTGTCGAGGGCGTGCTGCAGCTGTCGAGCCCGGGTCTCCGACTCCTGCACCATCTGGCTCTGGATGATCGCAATCGCAGCCACATCGCCCATCGCTCGCGCGATGCGGCGATTGGCCTCGGACATGCCTCCCTGCGATGCGCTGAAGAGGTTGAGCGCGCCGATTGGCGCAGCTCTCAGGCGCAACGGGAGCGCATCGACCGATCGGAACCCGGCAGCCACCGCCTCGGGGGCGAACCGGGGCCAACGATCGAGTGCCGACGCCAGGTCCGCGTCCCGGACGGACTCTCCCGTCGCATAGGCCTCCAGGCACGGCCCTTCATCGTTCTGGAGCTGGAACAACTCGAGCAGGCGGGTGCGCTCGCTCGATGCGGCCATCACCCGCAGCCTTCCGTTCTCGTCCGACAGGAGGATGCCAGCAGCGCTAGCCAGCTCGAGCTCCACGCACCCGTCGGCCAACGCCGTCAACAGATCGATGATGTCGAAGTCGTCGACGAGCGAATCCGTCAGTTCGACGAATGTTCGAACGAGAAGATCCTCACGCGCCACGCGTCCAGCCCTGTCACTCATTCCCGGGGTACCCCTCCGGCCCGCGACGGTCGGCGTCATCGGCGAGCCGCAAGCGCCGTTCCACGATGTCACGCGCCACAGCCGCCACTGGTCGATCGCTGGAGAAGGCAAATGCTCGGAGCCGAATGGCGGCGTCGGAGACGGAGATGCCGAGCTGTACCGCCAACATTCCTGCGGCCTGATGGACCTCGGCGCGGTGCGCGTCGGCATCGATCAATTCGCCGGCCAGGAGATCGTGGCTGGTCGCCGACTGGGTGGCGAGCATCGATCGCACGAGGGCGTCGGCGACCAGTGGCCCGTCGGCGGTCTGGTCGGCGCTCAGATCGCCGGCGGTGTCCTGATAGAGCGTCAGGACGCCGATGCACTTCGACCCCGATTGGAGGGGAAACGCGAACACTCCGCGGGCTCCCGAGTGGATGGCCGGCGGCGAGAACTGCGGCCATCGTTCGACGGATGGATTCTCGAGATCGGGCTCGAAGATGGGGCCACGAGTCTGGTAGGCGTCCGGGCAGGGCCCCTCCCCGAGCGCGAACTGCAGGTCGTCGAGGACGCCGGCTCGTTCATCGGATGCGCACACCGGGCTGCTGTGATCACTGCTCATCAGGGTCAGGCCCGCTGAGGACACATTGAGCGCCGTCACGCTCGTGCTACACAGGCTACGCGGTGGGTCGACGGCGGTGCGGTCGGCGAACAACGCGGCCACGCGCGCCTCCCGGCTCATGTCTGCAACCTCTGCCGGGGCCGTGTCCGCCGTCCGACATCGGCCCCGGCCAGTCGGTTCTGGGAGCAACACTCGGGTCTCATCACCCACCACCTCCGGAGAGACGAAACCGCAAGGTCAGGGCGGCCGACTCGGCGAGTCGCGATGACATGGTACAGAACTCGTCGGGAACCGGGGCGTCGAGGTGTCGCTCGGTCCCGTACCCGCGATTCGCGCTTGCGCGCCACAGGCATCGAACTGTATCGTTGGTTGGCACGCCCACCCGGGCGGAGCGAAGAACCGAGTTACCCCAGACCCTGGTAACGCCTCTGGAAGGGGTGAGACCAGGATGAACGACTCGGTAGCCGCACTGCTCTTCGGGAGGCTTCCCGACTCCTCTGCTCGCACAGCGCTCTTCGAGGGCTACCAGCCGCTGGCGTTCCATGTCGCCGGCCGTTATGCCCATCGTGGCGCCGAACTCGTCGATCTTCGCCAGGTAGCCGGCATCGGCCTCCTCAACGCGATCGATCGGTACGACCCTCGACGTGGTTGCCGTTTCACCACGTTCGCCGTGCCGACCATTGCCGGCGAGATCAAGCGATATTTCCGCGACAACCTCTGGGGCACGGGCGTTCCGCGGCGCCTCAAGGATCTGAAGGCCACGTGCGTCTGGGCGGGCGAAGGTCTCACGCATACGCTCGGACGGACCCCGACCAATGCGGAACTGGCCGCGTACATCGGGGTCCCCGTGGACGACATCGTCGAGGTGGCGCGTCTCGCCAACGCGTACCGGCCCGACTCGCTCGATGGTGCCAAGGTTGGCCATGCGCGGCCCGCAGGTTCGCGTCCGAACGACGCCGATGCCACGAGACAGTTCGATGAGGCCGACGCCGTCGGATCCGCGGTGCTCTCGTTGTCCCCGCTCCAGCAGGCCGTTCTGGAGCTCCGATTCTCCTTCGAGATGACCCAGAGCCAGATCGCCGAGAAGATCGGCGTCTCGCAGATGCAGGTCTCTCGACTGTTGCGGCGAACCCTGGAAACCCTTCGCACCCGCATCACGAGAGCAGCCTGAGGAGAGATTCGAGATGAGCAAACCAGGAGGTGGCGGCATGTCCGGCGGATTTCCTGCTGCGGGTCCATGGGGAATCGATTCCCCGGACCCAGGACGGGATCACGAGTTGGCCGAGGAGGCGGTGACCTACCTTCGGCGCCAAGGACTCGACGACGGGGCAGTGATTCAGTGCCTGCGCGACGAGTTCGACATCGATCAGCCCACGGCTGAGACGATCGCGTATCGCCGAATGGGCGTCGGATCAGCCGACCGGTGAGAGGCCGTCATCGCCGACCCCTGCGGCCCTTTTGTGGCGCCATCGCTGATGCCACCGTCTCGTCGAACTGGCTGGTCACGGTGGATCCATCCGTCATCGGTGGATCCACCGTGACTCGGCGGTCGGCTCTCACCTAGAACACGAAGACAAAGAGCAGGACGAGCAGAATGATTGCGCCGACTCCGATATACATGGGAACACTGCCTTTCTTGGTGCCGCCTTGGCACTTCACAGGAGTGGTACCCAACTCGGGAGCGCCTCAACCGGGTTTGGAGCCGCGGTGACGACCGGCTGTCTCCCACCCCGACGAGCAATGACGCACTTCGCGAGTTACGGGCTGTCACTGTGGTCGACGACTTCCACTACATGACCCGGAACACCCTGATGGCCCGATGATTCTGGAGCGGGAGGATGAACTCGAGCAGCTGCGACGGCTGCTCGACGACATCGATTCGTCCGGCGGCCGGGTCGTCCTCGTGCGCGGTGAGGCGGGCATCGGAAAAAGTGCACTCGTCACCGCGTTTGCCGCCGAGTCCGAGAACAGGGCCCACGTCTTGATCGGTGGATGCGACGACCTGCTGATTCCGCAGCCGTTGGGCCCTTTCTGGGACATGGCTCGTGTGGAACCGTCACTGAAGATTCCACTCGACGGCGGGGAACGGGCTCAGGTGTTGGAAGTCGCGTTCGACCTCCTGTCGAGGTCTCTGCGCCCCACCATCATCATCATCGAGGATGTCCACTGGGCCGACGAGGCGACTCTCGATGCCATCAAGTACCTGGGCCGGCGTGTCGCCGGCACCAACGGATTGATCCTGCTCACCTATCGTGATGGGGAGGTCGACAATGACCACCCCCTGCGCGGAGTGATCGGCGATATCCCAGCCGGGAGCGTTGCCAGGATTCAGCTCCGCGGCCTCTCGCTGTCCGCGGTGACGTCCCTTCTCATCGGGTCGGCACTGGATCCCGACGAGGTCTTGAGAGCTACCGATGGCAATCCCTTCCTGGTGACCGAGATGGCCTCGGCGGAAGGCGCCAGCGTCCCCCCTTCACTCGAGGACTCGGTGATGGCGCGTGTCGGGAAGTTGTCCACCGGCGCCCAGAAGATGCTGGAGACACTGTCGGTGATCCCCGAGCCGATACCCAGGCCGGACGCCCTCGGGCTTCGCGGTGTAGACGAGGGCCGTCTTGCCGAAGGCGGGCGCCACGGTTTGTTGAACCTCGGGGACGAACAAGTCACTTTTCGGCACGACTTGATACGTCGGACAATCGAGTCGACTCTCACCGATGCCGAACGCCTCGCCAAGAATCAGATGGTCCTCGACGATCTTCCCAAGAGTCTTGAGAGGACCCACCCGTGCCTGCTCATCCATTGTGCGGTCGGGGCCAAGGATGTGGACAGGCTGCTGGTCCTCGCACCCAGGTCCGCACGCTATGCGGCGACCATGGGGAGCCACGTCCAGTCCGTTGAGGACTTCCGTGAAATGAAGCCACATCTCGACCAGCTGGCACCAGAAGACCTGGGCCCACTGCTCGAGGAATGGGCAAGCGAGGAGCTCTTCGTCGACAACGTGGTCGAGGCCATGGAACTGGCCGAGGCAGCCATCGAGCACTATCGGGCCAGGGACGACAGACGAGGGGAGTCGCGTGCGCTCGCTCGAGCAGCCCATTACGCCGAGAACGCCGGACTACGCCACCGAGCGGAGGACTTCGCCCGTATGGCCATCGACGTGCTCGGTCCCAAACCCGAACGCTCTGATCTCGCCCGAGCTCTCGAGGCCAGTGCCTACCTGCAGACCATGGCTGGCAACGTCCAGACAGCGCTCGATCTGGTTGAGCGAACGCTCGAGGCGGCCGGTTCCGATGGCGATCCCCAGATTCTGATTCGCTCCCTCAATCACCGAGGCGTCGTCGCCAATATCGCCAACTATCCGGACGGGCGCGAGAGCCTGGACGAAGCCGCAAGACGCGCCGCAGCAGCCGGGCAGTGGTACGAAGAGAGCCGAGCATTGTTCAATCAGAGCTGGGCGGCTGTTGAAGCCCGTGACCTTCCCACCGCGTCGGACTATGTGCAGAGGGCGATCGCTTCGGCGGCCCGACACGAACTGCCCACACTCGAGAAGTACGCCGAGGCGATGTACGCCCGCGTCCTCGAACTAAAGGGGGACTGGACCAGGGCAGAAGATCTGGCGACGGGTCTCCTCGACGGCATGGCACTCAGTCAGATGGTCGCCTTCCCCGTTCTAGGTGGAATCGCGGGGAGGAGAGGGAAGGCCGCGGCCCGATCGCTACTCGATCGGTCATGGGAGATGGCGAACAGATCACGCGAACTTCAGCGGCTGGCCCCCACCGCCATCGCGTTCGCCGAGTACGCCTGGATCTCGGGAGACACCGACGTCCCGGTGTCGGAGTTCAAGGCGATCATGACCACCGAACTCGACAAGGGGTTCCGCTGGTCGCCTGGATCGATCGCGTTCTGGCTGTGGAAGCTCGGCGAGCTCTCGGAGGCCCCGGAGGGGATCGCCGAGCCATATCGGTTGGTCATGGAGGGTAGGTCCGCCGAGGCGGCCGCGGTCTTGGACTCGCTCGGTCTCCCATACGAGCGAGCGCTGGCTCTCATGGACGGGGACACCGCCTCCCAACTCGAAGCACTCGACGCGCTCGACACGCTGGGAGCCACGGCGGTCGCTGGCAGGCTCAGAAAGTCGATGCGGGATCGGGGCTTGAGGGTGCCTCGCGGCCCGGCGCGATCGACGCGAGGTCATGCAGTCGGCCTGACCGCGAGACAGGCAGAGGTCCTCGGTCTGCTTGCCGACGGGCTGACGAACGCCGGGATCGCTGACCGCCTCTTCATTTCCCTGCGGACGGTGGAGAACCACGTCGCCGCGATCCTCATGAAGCTCGATGTCGCCACAAGGGACGCCGCCGTCGCTGCGGCCCGTGATCGCGGCGCGCTCGCAACGGGTTGACCCCATCCCAAATCTGGGTGGCACCGCGGCGAAACATGAGTGCTGAACACTCATGTCCATCTGCGCCCGCCTCGATACGTTCGGCTCGGCTACTTCAAGAAGCGAGTCGAGGAGGCGCGGATGTCACCGTTCATGGACGTGCACAGCGTTGTCGGGGGTGTCTCGGCGGCTGACACCGCCGCAGCCCACGAGGACGAGCGGGAGACGCGGGGCAGCTACGGGGTCAGTTATCTGCGGCATTGGGCGGACGAGTCGCTCCGGCGCCTTGGGCCTCGACGTGGCAGGAACTCCCGTCTCCGGAAACTCCTGATCTCGAGGGTGGTCGACGACCAGCGACGCGGGTATGGGTCGTAGAGAGAAGACCACAGAGGCGCCCCCCTCGTCGTAACTGGTCCAACCAAGGAATGAGTCACCACCCTGGGTCGGACCCATCTCCCAAAGGCTCCCTTCACCCAGAGATGCTCGACCACCGCTTGATTCGCCACGACGGGTCGGACCCATCGATCGAGGGCTCTCCGACACCCATGAACCGAACGCACAGAGCGGTCTCGAGATGCAGAAGGGCCCCGTCGTCCCGGGCCTCTCTGGCGTTCCGGGCTGTTGGGATCGGAAGGCTTGGACCACTGCGCTGATGGGTTGATGTGTGCACACATCTGCGGTTGTCTGCGCCAGGTACGGGCACCTCGCTGGGGCACCTCGACCGCCCATGTCAGGGACTCCCATGTCACGGCCGCTCGAGCGCCGCCCTTCCATTCCGAGTAGGGGTGCCACCGATTCGGGCATCGTGCTTCCGACACAGTGTGACGAGACGCGGCAGAATCGGCGCATGACCAGGCTGGCAGAGCCGGGTGAGGGGATCACCTTCGAAGAGCTGCGCAAGGCCACCCGCAATCGGGGAATGCCACTCGAGGCGTTGGCCCTCGACATCACACCGGTGGGCATGCACTACCTTCTCGTCCACTTCGACATACCGCTCGTCGACACGAGCGGATGGTCACTGCGGATCGGTGGCAATGTCGCGTCTCCGCTCGACCTATCACTGGATGACCTGCGGTCGATGCCGCAGGCGACGCGTGTCGTGACGCTGGAGTGTGCAGGAAACGGTCGCACACTGATGGAGCCACGCCCTGTCGACCAACCGTGGGGCCTCGAAGCGGTCAGCACCGCCGAGTGGACGGGGGTGCCGCTTCGCTCGGTGCTTGACCTCGCCAAGCCCGGCACGGACACGGTCGACGTCGTCTTCCAGGGCGCCGACCGCGGCAGGCAGTCCGGCATCGAGGATCACTACCGGCGGGCCTTGTCACTCCAGGACGCCATGGGGGAGGACGTCCTTCTGGCCCATACGATGAATGGCCGACCCCTCGAACCGCAGAACGGGGCTCCGATGCGTTTGATCGTGCCCGGCTGGTATGGGATGGCGCACGTGAAGTGGCTCACGGAGATCCTCGTCTCCACCGAGCGTTTCGACGGGATCCAGCACGATGCCTACCGCTACCGGCAGTCCGAGGACGATCCCGGCGAACCCGTGACGAGGATACGGGTGCGATCCTTGATGATCCCACCTGGAATCCCGGAGAGCTTCACCAGAAGGCGCCACATCCGACCCGGTGCGGTTCACATTCGGGGGAGAGCGTGGTCCGGTGCGGGAACGATCAGCCAGGTCGAGGTCGCCGTGAACGGTTCCTGGCACCCCGCCGACGTCGCAGCGCCCGATGAGCGATGGGCCTGGCAGGGTTGGTCCTGGACCTGGGACGCCGAGCCCGGGGAGTACACCCTCGCCTGCAGGGCCACCGACACCGCCGGCAACGTGCAGCCGATGGATCAGGTGTGGAACCTGCGTGGTGTCGGCAACAACGCTGTGCAGCAGGTGGCGGTCACGGTCGCCGCCGGCCCGCCCTCGAGCTGAGCGATGGGGGGGATTCGGAGCACGAAATCCGGCGGCGACGCGTACTCACAGCCTCTCTCCGACACCGACCCGACGGAGTCAGCTCATATTCGCGAATCCAGGGCCCGGGATGTAGTGTGACGATGTCCCCCGCTGAGAGGCCGATCGCATCATGTCACCTTCGACGCGTCCATCCGTCGATCCCGATCGGCAGTTGCAGCGCAAGATCGAGGGACGCCTGCAGGTCGAGTCCACCTGGCTGCAAAAGCTTCTGTTTGCCCTCGGGAAGGTCGAAGAGGCTCGCGAGAAACTGGGGACGATGCAGGTGGAGCCGCTGCGCCCACTGGTCGTACTCGAGGACGGGACGACGGTGCCGATCAGCACCGTCGCAGTGAACGTGCGGAGACGGGTGGATGAGGTCATGAAGGCCCTCGGCCAGGACCCCGCGGGCCTCCCACGGTGAACCGCGGGGACGTCTCGTCGACATGAGACGCCTTCGCGACTGGGCACTCACGATCCCGTTCCTGGTCGCGTTCGGCGTGACCCTCCTCGTGTTCGACGTTGTCGGCCGCGTCGTGAGGCCCTTCAGCCTGCGGGGCTTCGAGAATGTCATGGCGGCGCTCCAGCGAACCCTGGTCGCATTGCTCGTGATCAGTGGGACCAAGGTCGAGGTCGAGCGCTCTCCCTCCATCGAAAAAGGCGAGGGCTACGCCCTCATCTCCCACGATCAGAGCATCTTCGACATCCCCCTCATCGGGGGGCTGCTCTCGCGTAACCATCCCAAATATGTCGCCAAGAAGAAGCTGGGCCGGTGGATCCCCAGCGTGTCGCTCAACCTCCGTAGGGGAGGCAACGCCCTGATCGATCGCAATGAACGTGTCGGATCGATCCGCGCCATCAAGGCCATGGCACGGACGGCGCAGGAGAGAGGAGTGAGCGTGGTGATCTTTCCCGAAGGCACCCGGAGCCGCGATGGCGAGCTGGGGGAGTTCCGGCCATCGGGCAGCAGAGCCATGCTCGCGGCCGCCGATCGGCTTCCCGTCGTGCCGGTCGCGATCGACGGATCGTGGAGGTTGCTGCAGAACAACCTCTTGCCGGTTCCATTCGGCACCACCATCAGGATAAAGCTGGGTGACCCGATCGCTCGCACCAAGGGCGATGCGATGGCCGTCTCCGTCGCCGCCGAATCCTGGATCAGGGAGACCCTGGCCGGGTGGCGGAGTTCGCTCCCCGCCGAAGCAAGTGGCGAGTAACCGCACACGGGGCGGTCCACCCGACCGAACGCGCCGCACATCTCGAGGGAGGTCGCCCACCGGGATCACCGGGGCACCACGGCGGAGCCCAGTGGGATCGGTGAGGTTCTAGGAGACGGATGCCACGGGTCTCAGCGCTGGTGCGCCTACACTGGCAACCGACGCCCCTGCGTGTGACGCTTCCCGGCCTTTCGGCATCGACCGTGATCCGGTTCCTCCTACGTGGTCACGGTGTCGAGACGACAATCGAAAGGCAGTCAGTGAACATCTACGTGGGGAATCTTCCCTTCAGCTTCGACTCGGACGATCTACAGCGCCTCTTCGCGCCCCGTTCCTAGCCGGAAGTGACTGAAGAACAGACCTACCGCACCCGCGGCACGGTGAAGACCGTGCTACGGGATGCGAAGTTCCTGGTGGAGACCGAGCAGGGCATCGACGTCATCGCTCGGGCTGCGGGACGGATGCGACGGGGTCGCAAGATCCGCATTCTTCCTGGCGACGAGGTCGATCTCGAGGTGTCGCTCTACGATCCGTCGCGGGGCCGAATCATCTGGCGCCACATGCCAGGCCGCTGAGGCCGGCCGTGGTGTCGGGTCCCATAGACGCAGCCCCCACGGGCCGAGGCGCCACCTGAGGTTCCACACACCGACGGCTTTCTCACATCGGCGAGACTCGGACCCGCGACTCGACCCTCAGTCTGCGATCCAATCCGCGATGACCTCCGCCGCACGAATCGTGTTGGCGCAGTACTGGTCGAGGAAGGCCGCGTCCAGCTCCTGGTCGCGCGGAATGGCCTCGGCAGCAGCCAGCGCCTGGGCACCGTCGAAGTCGACATAGGCGAGCCTCGCGGTCAACTCATGGGGGCTTCGCCCGAACGCCGATCCCGGCAGCAGAGCCACGCCCGTGTCGCCCAGCAGTCGCTCGCAGAGATCGGTGGAGGTTTGCACCCCCCGTTCGGCAAGGCCCGCGCCCAGCGCGGAGAAGTCGGGGAAGAGGTAGAACGCCCCCTGCGGGTCGGGAACGAACACGCCGGCCGAGCGAAGCCGCTCGGCGAAGGCAACACCCAGCGCCCGCAGGATGCGACGCGCGTTGACCAGGTACCCCTCGAGTTCATTTCCACCGTCGAAGGCCTTGACCGCTGCGAACTGGATCGGCGCACTCGTGGACGTGTAGGTCTCACTGGCGACGGCCGCGACCGCGTCGCGGAGCCAGGTGAGCTCTGAGGGGAACGTGAAGGTCCCGAGGCGCCATCCCCCTGCGCCGCACCATTTGCTCAGACCGCCACTGATGATGGTGCCCTCGGGATAGAAGGTCGCGATCGAGGCGTGTCGCCCCTGATGATCCAGTTCGCCGTAGATCTCGTCGGAGAGAAGGATCACTCGATAGCGGCGTGCGACTTCGGCGAGCTTCTGGAGGGCGTCGATGTCGTAGGTCTGTCCGGTGGGATTCGACGGGTAGTTGAGGATGACGAGTCGCGGGCGCGAGGGGTCCTCCCGGCACACGGCGTCCAGTTCCTCCGGCCGCAGGGGCCAGCCGTGTTCGACGGTCGTCGGCACCCAGTGCACCTTGCGTCCGATGATGTGCGCCTGTGGCGCGTACGAGACCCAGCTCGGCGTCGGGATCACCAGCTCGCCGTAGTAGACGAGCTGGACGAGAAACATGAGTTCCTTGGATCCTGGCCCGATGAGCACCTCGTCGGCAGTGCGCGAGACCCCGTACCGGCGGAGGTAGTAGTTCGCCACCGCATCCCGGAGCACGGGTAGACCGACGACGTCGAGGTAGTCCTTCTGGTGTGCGTTGGCGCGGAGCTCGTCGACCACGGGCCGGGGTACCGGGAAGGGAGACTGGCCCAGGCCGAGCCGATAGACGTGCCGTCCCTCCGATTGCAGCCGTTTGCTCTTCTCGTTGATGGCGAGCGTCGCCGAGTGCCCGAGGCCCCGGACGTTGAGATTGAGGTTGATCTGGGGAGCGAGGTCGTCTGAGGCCATGGGGTTTCGGTCATGGTACGGGCGGGCTCTCGTCTGCGCAGGCATGGTTGCCGGTCTCCGGCCGGAGGGTCGAAACGGTCTTCACGCCCGACGGCCACACCTGGTCTCCGACTTCATCCGCTGGGGGCTCTGCTGCCGCGCCGACCGTCCAGAGTGCTCGGTGCTCCTCCCGCCACGCGTCTTCACGATGTCGCGGTCCCCACTGGTCGCACCCTGGTCTCCCGGAATGCCCGGGGTACTGGCCGCGACTTGCGTAGGGTCGATGGCATGGCGATTCACCTGGATCACACCATTCTCGAGGTCCACGATCTCGCGGAGTCACTTGCCTTCTATCGGGACATCGTCGGCCTCGAGCACAAGGGCAGATCGGGTCCATTCGAAGCCCTCCTCATCACCCCGGACACCGCGCTCGACCTCCATGACGGGTGGCCGGTGTCCGGGTCGCGCCACCTGGCGTTCTGTGTGGACCGTGCCACTTTCGATGCCACCTTCGAGCGCATCCGCGAGGCGGGGATCACATACGGCGACGGCCCGAGCCGGATGAAGAGCATGACCGGCCCCGGTCGATCGACGGGGGTGCACGGACCGACGGAGTCCGTCTACTTCGCGGATCCCAACGGCCACATGATCGAGATCCTCACCTACGACCTCGCCTGAGCGTGGATCGCGACGAAGCCGCCAAGCTCCTGGGCAGGCATCTCGAACGCGTCGGGCGCGAGCCGTTCGATTCGCTCTCGAGCATGGTCGGCAATCCCCGGGTCACTCCGGCCCTGGGCCACTCCGGAGTCGAGTATCAGATCGAGGTCGAGGCCATGTGGGACGACGAGTCCAACGGGGTCCTGCGGGTGCTCGGTTCGATCGACGATGCAACGTTCCGTGGGGCCTTCAGCCCCGTGACCGACGACTTCCTGATCACTCGCGACGGCCCCGTCGACATCTGAGCCGTGCCTAGCCTGATCGGCGCATGGACATCATCGATTGGCTCCTCGACTCCGATCCGTCCGTTCGCTGGCAGGTGATGCGCGACCTGCTGGACCTCCCGGAATCGGATTGGGCCCCAGAACGCGCCAGGATCGAGACCGAGGGATGGGGCGCCCGTCTGCTCGCGCTCGAGGACCCCGACGGATTGTGGGCGGGCGGCGCCTGTTTTCCTGCCGACTTCGTATGGGGCGGCGACGAGCCGATGCAGCCGTGGACGGCGACCATGCACACTCTCCAGACGCTTCAGATTCTCGGACTGGACCGGAACAGCCCTTCGGCGCAGCGTGCCGTCAGTCTGGTCGCCGCGAACGGGCGGTGGGAGCACGAGGGCCAGCGTTACTTCGACGGCGAGGTCGAACCCTGTATCAATGGCCGGACCATCGAAACCGGCGCGTACCTGGGGGCCGATGTCGGGGGCATCGTCGACCGGATCCTGGAGGAGGGTCTCGATGACGGCGGCTGGAACTGCGAGGCGGAGCGGGGCTCCGTCCGCTCCTCGTTCGACACGACCATCAACGTGCTCGAGGGGTTGATCGGACTGGAGCACGCCGGTCTGGGCACAGACCGGGTTCATAAGGCTCGCCGTGGCGGCGAAGAGTATCTGCTCGAAAGGCGGCTATTCAGGCGCAAGAGCACCGGAGAGGTCGTCGACCCTGCCTACCTGGACTTCGCCTTCCCGTACTACTGGCACTACGACATCCTCCGCGCCCTCGACTACTTCCGCCGAGCCGGGGCGGATCGCGATCCGCGAATGAAAGAGGCGGTCGAGGTGGTGCGATCGAAGCGACAACCGGATGGCCGGTGGCTCCTCGACCGAATCCATACCGGCAGGGTCTTCTTCGACATCGAGTCCCCGGTGGGAGCGCCCAGCCGCTGGAACACCCTGCGGGCCGTGCGGGTCCTGAAGTGGTGGGACAGGGGATAGCAGGGGTTCAAGTCGGGCCGATCCGGGAATAGCCTGAGCATATGACCTCGCCCGTCGCGACCAAGGCCGTCGAGCGCGACCCTGCGATGGACGCGCCAGGTGGAGCACCGACCGACATCCGCTCCCTCGACGCGGGGCGCGGCGACGAGCGCCCGACCCGGTGGTCTCCAGGCGCATTGATCATCCTTCTCGTCGCCACCAATGTGGTGCTCAACCGGGTCATCCCCGACTGGGCGTATCTCCCGTCGTTCATCGTCGCCGGCGCCGCAGCCCTGCTCATCGCGCATCGCGGCGGCGCGTCGATGACAGACCTGGGGTTGGGCCGCGGCGCTGCGGGAAGATCTGCGCTCGTCGGACTCGCTGCCGGGACCGTGGCGGCGCTTCTCATCTTCACGAACCTGGGCGTACCGGCATTCGATGGTCTCTATGAGGACTCGCGCGCCGACGGCCTCGGCGTCGCAGGCCTGGTGTATCACGCCGTGATTCGCATCCCGCTCGGCACGGCGCTCGGAGAGGAGATCCTCTTCCGGGGAGCCCTCCTCGGGGTCCTGCTGACCACATCACGCAGGTGGACGGCCATCGCCCTGAGCGCCCTGCTTTTCGGGTTCTGGCACGTTCTCCCCACGATCAGCGTCCAGACCGCCAACGAGTCCCTATCGAGCCTTCCAATGTGGGCGGTGATCCCCGGGGGAGTGGTGTCGACCGCCCTCGTCGGTGTCGTGTTCGCGTGGATGCGAATTCGTACCCGGCACCTGGCCGCCCCCGTGATCTTTCACGCGATGGTCAATGCCTCCGCGCTGATCGCCGCCTACATCTCGACGGGTTAGGGGCTGCGCCGGGCGAGATCAGACGACCTCACCCGCTCCGTCGACATCGATCACGAGATTGCCCAGCTTCCGACCGCTCTCGGCGTAGCGATAGGCCTCGACTATCTCGTCGAGGGGATAGGTGCGATCGATGACGGGGCGATACCCGCCGCTCGCGATCGCCTCCCGGATCACTCGCAGACCGTCGGGATCGCTCTGCGGCGCGATGAACAACATGCGCCGCCCCCGCAACAGCCCGGTGATCCAGGATGTGAGCAGCCATCCAATGAAGACGGGAGCGAACAGCCCCGGCTTGGACAGCATCGGTCGCTCGGATGCCGTGTAGATGCCCTTCGGCTTCAGCAGCCGGCGCATCCGCAGGAACGATCGTTTGCCCACCGCATCGACGATCACGTCGTAGCGTTGTTCGTCGGCGTAGACGTTCTCCGTCTGGTAATCGACGACACGATCTGCCCCCAGGCCGCCGACCAACTCGACCGCATCGGAGCCACACACCGCGGTCACCCTGGCGCCCAGAATCTTGGCGAAGCTCACGGCCGCAGTGCCGATCGTGCCGCTGGCCCCGTAGACCATGACGTCGTCTCCGGGCCCGACGCCGGTGCGGCGAAGGAACCCCATCGCATAATGGGCACCCTCTGTGCTCGGCGCCACCTCGGCGAACGTTGCTCCGTCAGGGACCTTCATCACGAGAGGTCGATCGGCCCTCACCGTCATGTACCCGGCGTGCGAGCCGAACGTGCCCTCACACCAACCGAGAACGCGATCGCCGACGTCGAAGGCAGTGACCGCCGTGCCGATCGCCTCGACGACACCGGAGAACTCGGTACCCCATATCGGGAACTTGGGCCGCCTGAGGCCGCCGAAGAACCGGATGATGAACGGCTTGCCGCCGCGGTACCCGCAGTCGGTGCGATTGACCGTGGTCGCCCTGACGCGAACGAGGAGCTCGTCGGCGGCCGGGACGGGACGCGGAACGTCGGCGATCTGGACCACGTCGGGTGGCCCGTATCTCAGGGCAACCGCCGCCTTCATCGTCTGAGCCATGAATCGC
Source organism: Acidimicrobiia bacterium (assembly GCA_035464675.1). Classification (GTDB taxonomy): domain Bacteria; phylum Actinomycetota; class Acidimicrobiia; order Spongiisociales; family UBA11373; genus JAUYIV01. The sequence goes on along the minus strand of DATHSA010000081.1, from coordinate 90,502 downwards.
TCGCTCGAGATTCAGATGCATCTTTCCACACCGGGGTCCACGGCCCGAGCACGGCTGGTCAGGGGGGCAGTCAGCTCTTGGTGTGGTGGTGGCCGAGGGGGCTGGTCCAGAGTGGTCACCGTTGGGGAGGATCTGGTGTCGCCAGCCGAGCGCTGCTGGAGCCCTTCGACCTGTCCGTAGATCCGAACATCGACCATCGTGGCGCTCCCTGTCGGATCGCCGCAGGCTACCGCTCACAGATCGACGATTGGCTCAATGCCGGGCAGCGAACGGCCGACGGCTAGAGTGGCATTCCGGCGGTCGCCGCCCGTCTTCGACCCCTGCGTCAGATGACATGCCTTCGCCGCGACGCGCCACACCGACATGACGGAGACTGCCATCACCACCACCACCACCACCCTGTTCACAGACCTCGGGGTGTCGGACGAGATCACCCGGCAACTCGCCGACCGGGGCATAACCGCCCCATTCCCGATCCAGACGATGACGATCCCCGACGGTCTCGCAGGCCGCGATGTCTGCGGGAAGGCCCAGACGGGCTCGGGGAAGTCCCTCGCGTTCGGCATCCCGCTGATCCAGCGGACCCGGAAGGCGGTCTCCAGGCAGCCGGCCTCCCTCGTCCTGGTGCCGACCCGCGAGCTGTGCCTTCAGGTCGCCGAGGAATTGCAGCCGCTGGCCGTCGCCTCCGACCGGTCGCTCATCGCCGTGTATGGGGGTGCGCCAATGGGTCCCCAGATCGATGCCTTGCGCGACGGCGTAGACATCGTCGTCGCCACACCCGGGCGCCTGATCGACCTGATCCGGCGGAAGACGGTCGACGTCGGGCAGGTCGACTGCGTCGTCCTCGACGAGGCCGATCAGATGGCCGACATGGGCTTCCTCCCGCAGGTCCGATCCATCATGCGCTCGGTCGGGGGCACACCCCAGGTGATGCTGTTCTCGGCCACCCTCGACGGCGCGGTCCGGTCTCTGGTCAATGCCTATCTGCGGGATCCTGTCCGCCACGAGGTCATCACCGAGAGCGACATCGTCGAGGAACAGACGCATCGCTTCATCTCGGTCCACTACCGCGACAAGGCAAAGGTCGCCGCCCGTGTGATCGGCAGCGTCGAGCGAACGCTGGTGTTCGTGGGGACCAAGGCCAACGCCGATCGGGTGGCCCGCCAGCTCCACGATGAGGGAGTCGACGCCCGCGCCATCCACGGCGACAAGCAGCAGCGTGACCGGGAGCGTGTGCTCGGCGACTTCGCCGAAGGGAAGCTCCCGGCCCTCGTGGCAACGAACATCGCTGCCCGCGGACTCCACATCGACGACGTCGACGTGGTCCTGCACTTCGACCCCCCGCAGGACTACAAGAGCTTCGTCCATCGGTCCGGACGCACCGCGAGGGCCGGCGAGACCGGTCTGGTGGTCACCCTCGTCGAATGGGACCAGGTGGAGGACGTCGAACGACTTCAGAGGGCATCGGGCCTCAACTACGAGATCGTGAAGATGTTCTCCAACGACGACCGCCTCGATGACCTCGTCGGCTTCGAGCCCGACGAGGTCGAACCCAAGACGACCTCCGACGTCGACATCTCACGGCGGTTCCGGCGGGGACGCCGTCGCCGCTAAATCTGCCGCGCCGAGCCGCCCCGGAGTCCGGGGCGGCTCGATGGGATGGGCTGATTCAGACGGCCTGCCGTCCGTAGTCGGCCCAATGGGTGTCGACGAGGCCCCAGTGCTCGGCCGAGTCCGGCCAGTCGGACTTGTCGAAGCCCGGCGCGCTCTCGAGCGTCTCCTTGGGGACGTCCAGCACGATCTGGCGGTTCTCGGTGTCGACTCGAAGGACATTCCATGGCATGGCGAACAGCTTGTCGCCCAGGCCGAGGAATCCCCCGAACGAAACAACGGCATATGAAATGCGTCCGCTGTCGAGGTCGATCATGAGTTCCTTGAGGTCGCCCATGCGCTCACCCTTCGTATCGCGGACGGAGTCGCCCATGAGGGTGTGTGCGGAGAGAACCTTGGGTTGCATGTGAATGGTCTCCTGGTCGCGGTCGGTCCCCTTCAGTGTTCCCGGCGATGGGTACGGGCCAAACATGTTCAGTGTTCCCGGCGAGGGGTACGGGCCAAACGTGGAAGGTTTACGCCGGTGCCGATCGAGGAAGGCCCGGGGCGCCGCCACCACGAAGGGAGACTCGATGTACATCGGAGTCGGAACGCTGATTCTCATCATCATCCTGCTCATCATCCTGACCTGACAGCCGGGACAGGGCAGGGACTCAGGGGAGTGGGGCCGATCCGTCGCCATCCGAGGCGTCCACTTTGAGCCCGCTCCCGGCATCCCCACCCTCGCTACGCGGTCGCCGCCGGCGAGCAATGAGCCAGACCCCACCGGTCGTCACCAGGGCGAAACCGACGAAACCGGCGCCGGCGAAGAGCACTCGGCGGCGCCCCACGCCTGCCGCATTCGCCAGCATGTCGATCGCCTCCCGGGCCTCGACGCGCGCTCCCTCCAGGTCCTCTGCCTCGAAGGCCTCCGCCGCCTCCGACCACTCCAGCTCGGGGTTCTGGCCGATCAACCCGATCCTGTCGAAGAACCCCCTCTGCCCGTCGACGGCCGCTCGTGCCTCCGAGACCAGCTCCAACGCCTCCAACTGCAGGCCTGCCAGGGCAGACGCGTCGTCGAGGCCGCCGAGATCGGTGGCGGCCTCGTAGGCGAGCTCGACCGAGTCGGGGGCATCCAGACCCAGCCCTGCGGCCAGAGCCTGGAGCCGGCTGCTGAGTTCGAGGACGGCGGACGCCGCATCGATCGCGGCGAGGGCGTCGTCGAACTCCCACTCTGCAAGGGGCTCCCGGAGCGCGAGAGGGGTGTCCCAACCCCCGGCGGCTGCCCGATGGGCGTGATAGGCATCTCTCGCCTCAGCCCGGTCGTCCAGACGATCGAAGTCCCGCTCGGCGACGACGTACGTGCGGAAGAGCTCTTCTGCTTCGTCGGAGCCCGCGACCTCCTGGAGGATGTCGAGGAGGCGACGCCAACTGTCGAGCGGATCGACGGACTCCGGGGTGCCGTTGCCCTGATATGCGATCTCGTCGGCCGAGGCAGTCTTCAGCACGACGCTGAGTCCTTCCGGGCCGATCTCCTCGAACAAAGCGCGCACGACGAAGAACGACGCGTTGTACCCGTAGTCCTCACGGCGCCGGATCTCGTCGTCGTCCGCGTCGGACGAGGCGGGTAGGTCCCAATCATTGAGAGGAACGGCGATGCTCAGCGAGGTGACCGGTATGAGCGCCCGCGAGTACGCATCATCCGACTCGCCGTCGATCGCGATCACCGCCTCGGCGGCGAAGGTGTCGGCCAGGCCCTCGTTGATCCACCGGTCGATGAACAGGTCCTCGTTGAACCAGAGGTGCGCGAGTTCGTGCAGGATCACATGGTCGTCCAGATGCTCGCTCATTTCGATGCGGTGCTCGCCGACGAGATACCACCCGGCATACCCGACCAGTGCCGGATCCAGTGTCTCGAGGAAGGCCAGCTGGTCGACGTGATACTCCAGCCCGACCATGGACTGGAGCTCGGGCATGCCCCTCGCCGCGACGTCCGCGACACGATCCGACCAGAGAGTGTCTCCGGGCCAGGCCTTCACCTCGATCTCGAGACCGCCTAGGTCGACGGTCGTCGCATCCAGAGCGTCGTCCCGACGGCCGGTGACGAAGACGCCCCACTCGTACGGGTCCGCGATGTCGTCCTCGGAGAGGATGATCTCCGCATCGGTGTCGGTGCGCTCGACGAAGTCGCCGTACGTGCTGACCTCGAAGCCTGCCGGCAGGCGGATCTCGACCTGGGACTTGTCTGGATCCCCGAATGCACCGGCCCAGAAGGCCGTGTACGCGGGGTTGACGCGCACCCCGGCCGCCGAACGCGGCTCCCCGCCGGGGATGCCGAAGGAGAAGGTGAAGGTTCGCGACTGCCGGTAGAAGATCGACCCCATGTGGATCGTCGCCACGCGGCCTTCGGAGCCATCCTCCAGTTCGGCGACCTCGTCGGTGACGCGCAGCGAGCCGGATTGGCCGGTTGCGATCAGATCGGTCGCCTCGTCGGGGATCACCAGGGCGTAGCGGTCGTAGTAGTAGCGGGTGGTGACGTTCCCGCTGGTGGTGCTCGGCTTCAGGTTCGTGAGGGTGTACTCGATGGCGACGCGAAGCACCCCAGACTCGGCCTCGACCGTATAGGTGACCTTGGCGGCGACCTCCAGGTCGCCTTCGGCGCGCGCCTCCCCTGGGCCGAGAGAAACGACGGGCACCGCCAGTGCGAGGACCAGGAGGATGCGAGCGAGCGGTCCGAGACCCATCGCCTTGGCCGAGGATGCCGGCACTGAAGCCTGATTCGACTCGGTATCACCGATGCTTCGGGGGCGCCTGTGCCGACCTGCGAAAACCATCGACTCAGTCGGAGTCCGGCGTCAACTCGATGGCGCCGTCAGGGCCGATTCGCCAGAAGGGGTTGTGCGCCACCTCCCAGGGATGGCCGTCGGGGTCGGCAAAGACGCCCGAGTAGCCACCCCAGAACGTCTTTGCGGGAGTGCGCACCGTCGAGGCACCTGCCGCTTGCGCCTCGGCCATCACCTGATCCACCGCTTCGGGAGAGCGGACATTGTGGGCGAGGGTGATACCGCCCCACCCGCCGTTGTCGGCCACACCGCTGTCATCGGCGAGCCTGGCTCGATCCCACAGACCGAGCACCATCGCGCCCGCCTGGAAGAAGACGACATCGTCGTCCGGACCCGCATCGGTCGTCCAGCCGAGTTCCTCGTAGAAGCGCCGCGAGCGCGTGAGGTCGGCCACCCCGAGGGTCACCAGGCTCACGCGCGGCTCCATACTCGAATATTGGCACGGATGATCGGTCGGGACCCCCGCCGATCACGGGTACGCTCCGCTCATGACGACCGACAAGCTCCGCCAGGTCCATCTCTTCGCCGGGCTCGACGAGGCGGTCCTGGAGCGTATCTCCGCCCTTGCCACCGAGTTCACCGCGCCCGAGGGTCAGGTCCTCATCGAGACCGGGCAAGCCGGCACCGGCATCTTTCTCATCGAGGAGGGATCGGTGCGGGTGGACCTGCCCGAGGGGGGGAGCCGGGTGCGGGGCCCGGGCACCTTCTTCGGGGAACTCGCCGTGCTCACCGACAGCCCGCGGGTGGCGCGTGTGGTCGTGGACGAGCCGCTGACCGCCCTGGCGATCCGCCGCACCGACTTGCTCGCCCTCCTCGAGGAGGAGCCGACGATCGCGCTGTCGATGCTGCGAGAGCTCGCCCGCCGGCTCACCGAGGCCTAGGGGCGGTATGGCCGGCTAGCCCTCCCAGAGGGACCGGGCCAACTCCCAGGCGGACCGACCGCACCGGATGTCGACGAATCGCCCGCCGAGGTCGTCCGCCCGCACATGGACCCCGCCGTAGTGGTTCCGCGAACGGGGCGTCGGCGACACAGCCTGATCGCCCTCATCCCCCTCTCATGAGCGGCTCATCGTCCCTTCATGGGCGTGGGGGTACGCTCCGCAGCGTGACGGGCGAGCGCATCCTGGTTGCGGAGGACGACGAATCCGTTCGAAGAGCAGTCGAGCGGGCTCTTCGATTCGAGGGCTATCGGGTGCAGACCGTCGGCGACGGGCAAGCCACCCTGCTGACGATGGCCGGCGATCAACCAGATGCCCTGGTCTTGGACGTGATGATGCCCGTGATGGACGGCCTGGAGGTGTGTCGCCGTCTGCGCGAAGGCGGTGATCGGACTCCTGTCCTGATGCTGACAGCCCGTCATGAGCTGTCCGACAGGGTCGCAGGGCTCGACGCCGGGGCTGACGACTACCTCGTCAAGCCGTTCGCCCTCGAGGAGCTGCTGGCACGCGTGCGCGCCCTGCTACGTCGGGCGACCTTCGACGAGGGCGACCACGACCGGCTGACTCTCGCCGACCTGACCATCGACCCCGCCGCGAGGGTCGCCTACCGCGGCGAGCGAAGGATCGACCTCACCAAGACCGAATTCGATCTCCTCGAGCTCCTGGTGATGAACCGTCGGATCGTGCTGGAGCGCGGCCTCATCTACGAGAGGATCTGGGGCATCGACTTCGAGACGACGTCGAATTCCCTCGACGTCTATATCGGCTATCTGCGGCGAAAGACCGAGGAGGGCGGTGAGCCCCGGCTGATCCACACGGTGCGCGGGGTGGGGTACGTGGCTCGAGAGCCATGAGTCTTCGCACCCGGATCACGCTGCTCGTGGCGACTGCCGTTGCCATCGGCGTCGCAGTCGTGTCGATTGCGGCGTATGCCCTGGCCCGAGATGGGGCGCGTGGCGAGGTCGACGAGTTCCTCCGGCGGCGGGGGGCTGCGGCCGGCTTCGTGCAGGTGCTCGACATCGAGGAGATCAACCGGCGCTTCCCGGGCAGGATGCCAGGCGGGAGGCAGGGGCAGGAGCCAGGGCCAGGCAGGCAGCTGATCGAAGAGGACGTCGTCGTTCAGTTCGTGCTCCCCGGGGCCGTCCTCCGGGTCGGCGACTCCGACATCGCCCTTCCGGTGGAGGACGTCGATCGCGACGTGGCTCAGGGCGTTCGCAGCGAGGTTCTCCGCGATGCCGACGTCGAAGGGCAGTCCTACCGGATGCTCACCACCCGGGTCGCACCCGGGGTGGCAATGCAAGTGGCTCGCGACCTCGGCGAGACCGCCACCTTCCTGGCCGGACTCCGCACGCGTCTGATACTGCTGGGACTCGCCGGGGTCCTCCTTGCCGCGTCCGCAGGATGGTGGGTTGCTCGGCGCGCGATGCAGCCGGTCGCAGCCCTCACTGAAGCCGCGGAGAACGTATCGGAGACGCACGACCTCCGTGCCTCTATCCCGGTGGATCGAGACGACGAGATCGGCAGGTTGGCCATGGCATTCAACGCGATGCTGGCCGGGCTCGAGGAGGCGCGGGCGAGCCAACGACGCCTCGTCGCCGACGCGTCCCATGAGCTCCGCACACCCCTGACCGCCTTGCGCACGAACATCGAACTCGTGGCCCGTGGCGCCATCCCGGGGGATGAGCTTCCGGGCGTGCTCGAAGACGCCCGTGCCGAATTGATCGAGTTGTCGACGATCGTCGATGAACTGGTCGAACTGGCGATGGTCGGCAGGTCGGACGAGCCGATGGAACCCATCGATCTCGCAGACCTCGTGACCCGCGTCGTGGACCGAGCCCGTCGCCGGGCGACCACGGACATCACGATGAACCTCGAAGCGACGCCGATCGAGGCACGAGTCGGGGCCATGTCGCGCGCCATCGGGAATCTCGTCGACAACGCCGTCAAATGGGGCGGCGATGCGGGCCCGATCGACGTCGAGCTCCTCGGTCGGCGGCTGGCGGTTCGCGACCGCGGCCCGGGCATCGCCGCGGAAGATCGGCCACGTGTCTTCGACAGGTTCTATCGCTCGTCCTCCGCCCGCACCACCCCGGGATCCGGCCTCGGGCTGTCGATCGTGGCGGCGGTCGTGGCTGATCACGGCGGCACCGTCTTTGCGGACGAAGCCGAGGGCGGCGGAGCGGTGGTCGGCTTCCGGCTCTAGCGGCGCCCCCGGGACGACGGCCGTCAGCCGGCCGATTCGACCGCAGAAACCCCCAGAGGATCTACGGTGTTTGATGAGCGTGTCCCGAATCACCCTCGCCACCGCCTTCGCCCTGCTCGCTGCCCTCCCTGCAGCGCGATCCGACGCCGCCGAGGCGCCCCCGGTGATCCGACCCCATGTGATCTCTTCCGTGGGTGAGCGATTCGGGGTGGACGCGGACCGAGACGGCTTCATCGACATGCCGAACACCTTCGACTACGTACAGGGTTCGTGCACTGGAGACTGCACAGAGGCCCGATTCGACGTCCTCCTCGACGCGGCGATCGAGGGTCTGGCGATCGACCCTGCCCGGATCGCCCCGCGCGAGTACCGGTGGGAGATCAGGGGGCCCGGCCTGGTTCGGCCGTTGCTCTACTCATCGGCCTACCCGGAGCTGCTGGTGACCCTCCCGGAGGGCGAGTTCGAGGTGACCGTGTCGACCCCCGTGACCGTCGGTTGGGCGACCCTATCGGCCTCCGTCTCGGAGCGGTTCGCGGTGGAAGATGTCCTCGTCGTCGCGATTGGCGACTCGTACGCGTCCGGGGAGGGGAACCCCGAGGTGCGGCGCCGGGACGGCTCCGAGGCGCGCTGGGCCGACTCCGCCGACCCCGATGCCGCCGCAGCCCATGCCGCTGCGCACCGTTCCTCACTCGCCTGGCCTGCACGGCTGGCTCTCGCCATGGAGCGATCCGACCCCCATGCCTCTGTCACATTCGTGTCGGTGGCTGCCTCGGGCGCGGGGATCGAACGCGGCCTCCTGGGCTCCCGGGGAGGTGCGGCCCCGCAGGTCGATCAGCTTCGAGCGCTCGTCGGGGAGCGGGAGATCGACCTGTTGCTCATCCAGGCCGGGGGCAACGATGTGGGGTTCGCCCATGCCGTGCAGGCCCTCGTCGAAGCCGACCCTCTGTTCGATCCGGTCTGCTACGACCTTCTGGTCGAGAACACCTTCGCGTCGGTGGCCGACGGCGATTGGAGTCGGGGGGTCAGCCTCGGGTATGACGCGCCGCTCTCTGTCGTATGCCGCCCGGCAGAGAGCCGTCGCGGCTGGGAGTCGGTCGCGGGGCTCGACGGCCTGCCCGAGCAGTTCTCCCGTCTGGCGACGGCGCTGGAAGGCTTCGAGATCGGGGAGGTGGTGCTCGTCGGGTATCCCGATCCGACCGGTGGCGACGCCGCCGGGGGGACGTGTCGGGAGATCGTCGGCGACACGGCCTCACCCCTCGGATTCCACGAGATCGACCGGAACGAGCAGCAGATGGGGGTCGCGCGGATCCTTCGGCCCCTCAACGCCGCCCTCGAAGCGTCGGCCCGCGCCCATGGCTGGCGGTACGTCGACGGGATCGCCGAGGCATTCGCCGCCGGGCACGGGTATTGCGCGCCGTGGCCGGACTACGGCTCGCCGTCCCAACCCGGAGGTTCCGGGCGGGGGAGTCCCTCCCTGGACGATCCCGACCGCTGGTTCCGCAATCCCGGGCGCTCGGGTGGCCCGATGCTCATGGGTGATGGACTGGTGACGTGGTACCGGACGGCAGCCCAGTCGGCCGCACTCCAGGGCCCCGGGGCCCGCTACATGACGAAGGGCACCCTCCATCCGAACGAGCTCGGCCACGAGGCCATCGCCCGACTGGTCCTGGCTGCTCTGCGTGAGGAGGCGTGACGGAGGGTCCGATGGTTCCAGCCGATCGGCCGGGGGGCCCTCCCGGTCAGCCCCTGCGTCGCAGGCGGCGGATCATGAGCAGTGCGGCGATTGCCGCGAGCGTGATGCGGGTGTAATCGAAGATTCGCCGGACCCGAACGCTCGATTCGTCGATCTCGATGACGGCGACCGGCCGTGCGTGGGCGGCTCCGCCACCCCCGGCGCCGACGCCGCCGCCTTCGTTGTTCTCGTCATCCGAGGCACCGCCGCCGCCGATCACGCTTCGCGTCGGCTGCTCCACCAGGCTCCGAGGACCACGAGCGCCATGCCGGCAAAGGCCGGCCATGCCGGACGCTCGTCCCGAAACACCATTCCGAGGATCGTGGCGACGATCGGGATGAAGTAGATGCCGATCGAGCCCCTGGTGGCTCCGACTCGCTTTCCGAGCTCGGTCATCGCCACGAAGGCGATCCCGGTGCTGAAGGCTCCGAGCACCACCATCGCACCGGCGGCGCTCCAAGACCAGGTGGCGTCGCCGATGTCCAGGAGCCCGAATGGCATCGCCGCGACCAGAGCGACGATCTGGGCCCTCAGGAGGATGGGGAGCGAGCCGTAGCGCTGTGCCAGCGGCACGGAGAGGTTCACCGCCAGGCCGTACATCGCCGTCGCCAGGACGATGAGGAGCACCCCTCCCAGGCTGCCCGAGACCCGCGACGCCGATGATGCAGAGATCAGCACCACCCCGGCGAAGCCGGTGACGATCCCGGCGATCTGGGCACGCCCCGGCCGGCGCTTCAGGAGGAGCGCCGCGATCACGGCGGCGAAGATCGGAACGCCCCCATTGACCATGCCGGCGATCGACGAGTCGACCCATTGCTGGGCGATCGGGAAGAGAGTCAGAGGGATCGCCATCCACACCAGCCCGAGGAGAGCGACGCGTGGCAGGTCGGCGCGCTCCACCGGTTGGCGCGTCTTCGGGAACAGGGCGAGCGTCGCCGCCCCGAGCGCCAAGCGGGCGAGGGTGACGACGGCGGGCGGGAACGCTTCGAGACCCTCTGCGATCCAGAGGAACGACGACCCCCACATGAGGGAGGTCGAAGCGAGCAGACCCCACTCCAGCGCACCGAAGGCCTCGGTACGGGTCCCCGGCGCGGTGGTGATCAGGCGGGAGCGCGTGGTCATCTGAGCCCAGAACCCCGAAACGGCCGGAAATGTTGCATCACGGTCCGCGTCGATCCGGCAGCCGGCCCCACGGCCCGGTGCCGGTGCGATGCCCGTCGGGGGCGTCCAGGTCGTCGTCCGGCCCGGCCGCCGAAGGCGTGGTCGGCGCGACCCTCCACAACGGGCCGGTGACCAGCAGCACCGCGATCACCGCGATCAGGATGCCGCTTCCGACGAAGAGCGGACGCAGACCGACCGCGTCGCCGATCGGGGTGCCGATCATGAGGCCCACCGGTATGCCGCCCCACGCGATGGTTCGTGACGCCGCGATCACCCTTCCGAGCAGATGCGGCGGGGTCAGTCGCTGCCGGAGGGTCACAAAGGCCACCTGATTGAGCGACACGCCTCCCATGGCGATGCCGAAGGGGATCACCGCCCAGGCTCCGTCGGCCAGCCCGGCCCCGATGGCGCCGACACCGAAGACGAGCCCTCCGACCACCACCGACCGCCCCAGTCCCACCCTCGCGACGATCCCGGGGGCCAGGGAGACACCGACCACACCGATCAGGGAGAACCCGGCGAAAAAGAGCCCGAGATTGCTCTCGGAGAGGATTCCGAGCTCCTGCTCGGCGTACAACGTCATGACCGCTGCGAGAGGTGCGAACGCGAGATTGGCGAGAGCTGCCGCGGCGGTGGCCCAGCGCACGGGTCCGATGTTCCACAGCGTCGAGATGCCGAGCCGAAGAGAGGTCCAGATGGCCTCCTTCTCCGCGGGTCGGCGGGGTCGGGCCTCGCGGAGCAGCAAGATCCCGATGATCGACACCCCATACGAGAGGGCGTCGAGGGCAAATGCGCCGGCGACGCCCCCGGTCGCGATGATCACCGCGCCACCCGCCACGAATCCGAGAGTCTGCGCGAGGTTGCGACCCATCGAGAGCATCGTGTTGGCCCGGACCAGCAGCTCGTCGTTCAGCACCGACGGGATGTAGCTCTCCAGTCCGGAGTCGAAGACCGTTCCCATGGAGCCGACGATGAACGCCACGGCGAACGCCATCCAGGTCTCCCCGACGTCGAGAGTGACCGCCAGGGCCAACAGCCCGAGGGCGAGCATCCGGGCGATGTCGGCAAGGATCAAGGCCCGACGCAGCCGAACCCTGTCGAGGAGCACTCCGGCGAGAAACCCGAAACCGAGGACCGCGACGGTCTCGAAGAGGCCCAGCAGGCCGAGCTGGGTGGCCGAGCCGGTCTGATCCCGCACGAAGATGGGCAGTGCGAAGAAGAACGCGAGATAGTCCCCGAACAGGGATATCGACTGACCGCCGACCAACGGCCACAGATTCCGCCGGGGATCGACGGGCGTACGCGCCATTCCGGCGAGGATACAAGCGGAGCGGTCGCTCACCCGGGACCCGCGACTCGCATGCATGGCGCACCGCTACCGTGCCGCGCATGCTCGTCACGATGGCGGTCGAGATCCCCCGGGGAAGCCGGAACAAGTACGAGATGGACCCCGACACCGGGCCGGTCCATCTCGATCGGATGCTGTTCACCGCCACCAGGTATCCCGCGGACTACGGATTCGTCCCCGACACGGTGGCCGACGACGGCGACCCCCTCGACGCCATGGCGCTCGTGACTGAACCGACATTCCCGGGATGCCGCATCCACATCCGCCCTGTCGGCCTGTTCCTGATGGAGGATCAGGGATTGCCCGATCACAAGGTGCTCGGGGTTCCGGTGCGGGATCCGATGTGGGGCACGATTCGCAGCATCGATGAGCTCCCGTCTCACCTCCTTCGGGAGTTCGAGCACTTCTTCAGCGTCTACAAGGACCTCGAGGACATGAAGACCGCCGCCCTCGGCTGGAAGGGCCCCGACGACGCACTGAAGGTGCTCGAGACGGCCGGCGCTCGACTCGAGGAAGAGCAATGAGCGAGCACCTTCCGCTGCTGCGGTTCGGCCGGGCGCTGATCCCGGGGACAAGGCACGCAGTGCGAACCCAGCGTGACGATCTCGGCGTCGGCGCCCGCGTCGTCGTCGTCCTCCAGCTCCCGGATGGGACCATCGGCGACGTGGGCACCGCGTCGCGGGTGCACGGGGTCGGCCGGCGCGGGGACGACTTGGTGCTCGACCTCGTCGGAGAGTCGCTGGTCACGGTGCGCCCGAGGGATGAGGACGCGATGGTGAGTCCCGTGGATGGGGACCCGACGGCCGCCACCGGTGACGTCGTGTCGCGCGCACAGGTCGCACTGCGAACCTATATGGCGGCGCGTGCCGAAGCCGGGCTCGGAGGCGACGTTCACATCACACTCGACCCGAATCCGGTGACCGCGTCGCATCAGGTAGCCTCGGACCTGGAGATCTCGTGGCCCGAGGTGCAGGAAATCTTCGAGGCCGGGAACGCCGGCGAACGACTCGAACGCGAGATCCAGGTCCTGCGGCGGGAGACCGCATTGCTGCAGGCGGTGCTCGGAAGGAGCGAGTAGATGGCATCACCGCGTGAACTGCCCGATCTGATCGGAGAGTTCTTCGCGCTCGCCAAGCAGTACCTGCGCGAACACACGATCGAGCGTGCAAAGGCACTGGGCCGCCTCGCCGGGATGAGCTTCGCCGCGTCGATCCTTTTCGTCCTCGCCGGCCTGTTCCTGGCCGTGAGCGGCATGCGCCTGGTCGTCTCGGTCATGCCGGACGGCATGATCTGGAGTGGTCTCGGCTACATGGCGGCATCGCTGGCCCTGCTGGCCGTGACCGGCCTCGTGATGTGGAGGGCAACCCGATGAGTGTTCAGAAAGCCGATCTCGAAGCCAAGCTGCGTGAGATCCAGGGGGCCATCGACGAGACGACCCAGGGTGCCCGCAATGCCGGGGTCCTTGCGGCAGTCGGAGTGGTGGTGGTGTTGTTCGTCGTCTACCTGATCGGGCGCCGCAAGGGCAAGAAGGGTGGGGCCCGCATCGAGGTCTACCGGACGTAGAGGGTCACCCGACTCCGGTCGCCCGTCTCCCGTCTCGGCTCCGTTTCGACCGCGTCGACCTGCTCTCGGGGGTTCCCCCACCCATCAGTCGGAGTTTCGGGCGTCGGGTGACGGGCGACGGGCGACGACCCGGATGGACTCCCCGGGCTTCAGTCTCTTCGAATAGACCAACTCGTCGCCGGGGGGATCGAGCCGTCTGGCCAATCCGATGGCGACGAGCGCCGCACCCATGAATACGAGGGGGATGTTCTGCTCGCGAATTGCCCCGAGCATGCGTCGAAGCCCGGAGCCCAGGATGTCCATCGCGCAAGGGTATCGCAGTGGCACGGAATCGACTGCGGACGAACATGGCTGCGATCTGACAGGCTCCCGTGTCTCGGGCGCCTGTCAGAGAGCGGCCCCGCGGATGGCCTTCGTTGGTGGACGGGGACCTAGAGTCCGACCCATGTTTCGCAACCGCGACCGCATGGTGAAGGTGATGGTCATCGTGGTGTCGGCTGCGATGGTGCTCGCCCTCGTCCTGCCCTTCCTGGCTCTGCTGGGCAATTGAGAGGACCACTCACCGAAGGCGAGCCCTGCCTCCTTGTCGACAATCGGGGCCGGCGCTATCTGATCGATCTCCGTCCCGGGGGGTCGTTCCAGTTCCATGCCGGGGCCGTGGCACATGACGACTTGATCGGCTCGCCTGCCGGAACCGTGGTCTGGACCGAAGCCGGCGCGCGGCTCGTTGCGCTGCGCCCTCGCCTCGCCGACTACGTCCTGAAGATGGATCGTGGCGCCCAGGTGGTGTATCCCAAGGACCTGGGTCCGATTATCCACTGGGCGGACGTCGCCCCGGGCCACACCGTGGTCGAGGCCGGCACGGGATCGGGGGCCCTGACCATGGCCCTGTGGCGGGCCGTCGGGCCCGAGGGCCGGGTCGTGAGTGTCGACCGTCGCAGTGACCACCTCGAGCACGCCCGGAAGACCATCACCCGGTTCCTCGGCGAGATCCCGGGGAACCTCGACGTGATAGAAGGAATCGTCGAGGACGTGCTCCCGGCTCACACTCCGGACCGGGTCCTCCTCGACCTCCCCGAGCCGTGGTCCGCCGTCGAGCCCGCCGCAGACGCCCTCGCAGCCGGCGGGCTCCTATGCACCTATCTGCCCACCGTGCCCCAACTGCAGAAGCTCCACGAGGAGCTCCGGATCAGCCGGCGCTTCGTGGGCGTCGAGTCGTTCGAGATCATGCTGCGCGAGTGGCAGGTGGACGGCCGGTCGGTGCGTCCGATGAGCCAGATGGTCGGGCACACCGGCTTCATCACGGTGGCCCATGTCACGGTTGAGCGTTTGGATCGCGATCCGGCCTGATCACTGCTCCCCAACCCGTTGCGGGTCTCCCGTCACTCGTCGACCGGACCCGACCATCGGACGGAGTCGGGTATCTGGCGACGGAACTACGGCTCGATGAAGATGCACTCGCCGGGGCACTCCTCGGCGGCCTCGATGGTGATCTCTTCCTGGCCGGCCGGCACCGCGGCCACGCCCGCTGCGCCCTCGGGATTGCCCTTGGCGGCGGCGAACACCTTCTCGCCCTCGCGGACGTACGCAAGGCCGTCGTCGAGCAGCACGAACACGTCCGGGGCGATCTCCTCGCAGAGGCCGTCGCCTGTGCAGAGATCCTGGTCGATCCAAACCTTCATGATGTGATGCTCCGTGGCAGCCGACCACGGGATGGTACTCCAGCCAAGGCAGATGGAGACCGCAGCAGGCGAAGGCCAGACCCGCAGAGCGCGCAGGGGTGCGGCCGTCGACCTTCTGCCCTGTGCAACCGTCTCTCGGGCAACCCGTCGTATACTCCGCGCAAGGACCGGGGTACGCCCGGTCCGAGGTCGTCAGAGGCCGGGTGATCCCGGCCGGGGAGACGAAGAGCCATGAGCGACCCCACGGTCGACGAGCTCCGAGGCACCATCAAGATGCTGGAGGAGGAGATAGCCATCCTCCGCCGGCGCCTCCAGGACGCCCCGCGTCGCGTTCGCGTGCTCGAAGAAAGGCTCCTCGAGGCCAAGGGCCGGGTCAATCAGGCCATGTCGCAGAACGAGAAGCTGTCCGTTGCCCTCGAGGAGACCCGCGAGCAACTGGCGGTGCTCCGCGACGAGGTGGAGAAGCTCACCGCGCCCCCCAATCCATTCGGAATCGTGCAGGGAGTCAACGCGGACGGCACCCTGGACGTCCTCACCGGCGGCCGCAAGCTCCGGGTCAACGTCGAGCCGACGATCGAGGTCAAAGAGCTGGAGCCCGGCCAGGAGGTACTCCTCAATGAGGCCATGAACGTCATCGACGTCCGTGCCTTCGAGCAGGGCGGAGAGGTCGTCACGGTCAAGGAGGTGCTCGGCGACGGCCGTGTGATCGTCCTGGCTCGCGCCGACGAGGAGCGCGTCGTCGAACTCGCCGGTCCCATGAGCGACACCTTCATTCGAGTCGGCGACCACGTCCGCCTCGACACCAGGACCGGCCTGCTCCATGAGCGACTCGTGCGCCCCGAGGTCGAAGAACTGGTCCTGGAGGAGGTTCCCGATGTCTCCTACGACAACATCGGCGGACTCACCGAGCAGATCGAGTCGATCCGCGACGCCGTCGAGTTGCCCTACGTCCACAAGGCGCTCTTCGACGAGTACGGGCTCGCGGCGCCGAAAGGCGTCCTCCTGTACGGCCCGCCCGGGTGCGGGAAGACCCTCATCGCCAAGGCCGTCGCCAACTCCCTGGCCAAGGCCGTTGCGGCCAAGACGGGCCAGGAGGACTCGAGGTCGTACTTCCTCAACATCAAGGGCCCGGAGCTTCTCAACAAGTACGTCGGTGAGACCGAGCGCCAGATCCGGCTGATCTTCGCCCGCGCCAAGGAGAAGTCGGAGGAGGGTGTGCCGGTCATCGTCTTCTTCGACGAGATGGATTCACTGTTCCGCACCCGGGGAAGTGGGATCTCCTCGGACGTCGAGTCGACGATCGTTCCCCAGCTGCTCTCCGAGCTCGACGGCGTCGAGACGCTCAAGAACGTGATCGTGATCGGCGCATCCAACCGCGAGGACCTCATCGACCCGGCCATCCTGCGCCCGGGCCGCCTCGACGTGAAGATCAAGATCGAGCGACCCAACCAGGACGCCGCCAAGGAGGTCTATCGCATCTATCTCGGCGCCGACATCCCCCTGGACGTCGGCGAGGTCGAACGCCACGGAGGGGACGCATCCGCCCTGGTCGAGTCCATGATCGAAGAAGTCGTCACCGACATGTACTCGACGTCGGAGCACAACCGGTTCCTCGAGGTGACGTACGCCAATGGGGACAAGGAGGTCCTCTTCTTCAAGGACTTCGCCTCCGGGGCGATGATCGAGAACGTCGTCCGCCGCGCCAAGAAGGAGGCGATCAAGCGCGAGATCGAGACCGGGGAGCGCGGGGTGCGCACCGCCGACCTCCTGGCCGCCATCAAGCAGGAGTTCCGGGAGCACGAGGACCTGCCCAACACGACGAACCCGGACGACTGGGCCCGCATCTCGGGCAAGAAGGGCGAAAGGATCGTGTACGTCCGAACCCTGATCGAGGGTGACGGCGAGAGTCGCAGCATCGAGGCCATCACCACCGGCCAGTACCTGTGAGCGAGATCCACAAGGTCGTCGGTACGGAGACCGAGTTCGGAATCACGATCAGCAATCACCCCGACTTCAACCCGGTCGTGGCTTCGAGCCTCGTCATCAACTCCTACGCCGGCACATCGACACGGATCCAGTGGTCGTACGAGGAGGAGTCGCCCGGTCGCGACGCCCGGGGCTTCGGCTACGAGCCGCCACCGACCGCGGATTTCGAGACGGGCCTGGTCAACGTGGTGCTCACCAACGGTGCCCGCCTCTACGTCGACCATGCGCACCCGGAATACTCGACGCCGGAGTGCTACGACCCGTTGGAGGCGGCGCTCTATGACAAGGCCGGCGAGTTCGTGTTGGAGCGGGCTGCCCGCAGCGCCTCACGCTCCCTTCTCGAAGGTCAGCGGCTCCACATCCACAAGAACAACAGCGACGGCAAGGGCAACTCCTATGGGGCCCACGAGAACTACCTGGTCGATCGCAGGCTGCCGTTCGGCGAGCTGGTACGGCACCTGATCCCATTCTTCGTGTCTCGCCAGATCTTCACTGGATCGGGGAAGGTCGGCAGCGAGAACGGCCGCCCTGCCGTCGACTATCAGATCACCCAGCGAGCCGACTTCTTCGAGGAGGAGGTCGGCCTCGAGACCACCCTCAAGCGTCCCATCGTCAACACCCGGGACGAGCCCCACGCCGATGCTGGTCTCTACCGCCGGCTCCACGTCATCATCGGAGACGCCAACCTCAGCGAGACCCAGACGTTCCTCAAGGTCGGCACGACGGCGCTGCTGCTGTCGGCGATAGAGGCAGGCGCCCTCGGGGATCCGATCGAACTCGCCCATCCCGTCGACTCGGTCTGGCGGGTGAGCCATGATCCGACACTCCAGGCAACCGTCGAACTCGGCGACGGGTCACACGCGACCGCCCTGGAGCTCCAGTGGCACTACCTCGACTGGGTGTCGAAGTACGCCGAGGTCCACGGGGTGGACGACACTGGCCGCCTGGTTCTCGAGACCTGGGAGCAGGTGCTCACCGACCTGGAACGCGAGCCGTTGTCGACCGCCGATCGCCTGGACTGGACCGCCAAGCTGGCGCTGCTCGAGGGATACCGGGGTCGCGACGGACTCCCGTGGAACGCCCCCAAGCTCCGGCTCCTCGACCTGCAGTATCACGACGTCGATCGCAGCCGTGGCCTGTATCACCGGCTGGTGTCGGCGGGCCGGATGCAGCGTCTCTTCACAGACGACGAGGTCGACCATGCTGCCGTCGCTCCGCCGGAGCGAACCAGGGCGTACTTCCGGGGGTCGTGTGTCGAGCGATTCGGCGACGCGATCGTCGCCGCGAACTGGGACTCCCTCATATTCGACGTGGGGGAGGAGGCCCTGAAACGGGTGCCTATGATGGAGCCCCTGCGCGGGGACAAGGACCGGGTGGCCGACCTCCTCGATGGATCACCCACCCCCGCCGATCTCGTCCGGGCACTCGGAGGTGAAGATGGCCGATCAGGAACGGAAGAAGACCCGTCGTGACGACTCCGACCGTGAGGTCGACGAGGATCAGGACGTTGCGACCGAGGTCGGTGACGAGCTGACCGACAAGATCGACGATCTTCTCGACGAGATCGACTCCGTCCTCGAGGAGAACGCCGAGGAGTTCGTCAAGAACTACGTCCAGAAGGGCGGCCAGTGACCCAGCCGAGCGACGACGGCCTGGTCCTCGAAGCGGGGACGCCGGCCAACTCGTTCTCTGCGCTGCTCCGCGTCCGTGATCTCGACCCGCGCTGGGAGGCGAACGGAGAGATCGAGGCACCCGAAGGCACCACCGTCCTGGCCTTCCGGTACGCCCACGGCGTCCTCATGGCTGGAGATCGACGAGCCACCGCGGGCAACTACGTGGCCCATCGTCGAATCCAGAAGGTCTACGCGGCGGACTCCCACTCGGCAGTGGCGATCTCGGGGACGGCGGGAATCGCCATCGAGCTGGTCCGCCTCTTCCAGACCGAGTTGGAGCACTACGAGAAGATCGAGGGGCGGCGCCTCAGCCTTCAGGGAAAAGCCAATCATCTCGCCTCGATGGTGCGCCGCCACCTTCCCATGGCGTTCCAGGGCCTCGTCGTCATCCCGCTCTTCTGCGGCTACGACGAGCAGGAGGAGCAGGGTCGCCTCTACTCCTACGACGTCGTCGGAGGCTCGTACGAGGAGATGGACTACGCCGCCACCGGGTCCGGAGGCCGCGACGCCCGTCTCTACCTGCGCACCAAATTCACGGACGGGATGACCCAGGAGGCCGCGCTGAAGCTCGCCGTCGAGGCACTGGTGGCCGTCGCCGAGGACGACACCGCGACCGGCGGCCCGGACCTCAAGCGCGGCATCTACCCGAACATCGTCACCGTCTCATCGGAGGGCTATTCAGAGCTCCCTGAGGAGCAGGTTGCCGAGACCGCCCGGGACGTGGTGGAGGCCCCGTGACCATCCCGTTCTATGTACCGCCCGAGCAGCTGATGAAGGACCGGGCAGAGTACGCGCGGAAGGGGATCGCCCGAGGCAAGTCGATCGTTGCCGTGGAGTTCGCCGACGGGGTCGTGTTGCTCGGCGAGAACCCCAGCGGGACCCTCCAGAAGATCTCGGAGATCTACGACCACATCGCGTTTGCCGGCGTCGGGAAGTACACGGAGTTCGAACAGCTCAGAGTCGGCGGCATCCGCCGCGCCGACCTGACCGGGTACGCGTATTCCCGCGACGATGTCACGGCCAAGAGCCTCGCGAATGCCTATGCCCAGACCCTCGGACACGTCTTCACGCAGGATGTGAAGCCCTTCGAGGTGGAGGTGATGGTCGTCGAAATCGGCGACGCGGATGAACAGAGCCACATCTACCGCGTCACCTACGACGGCACCCTCTACGAGGAGACGCGCCTCTCTGCGATCGGCGGCTCCGCCGATGACCTGGTGGCGCATCTCGACTCCTCGTACTCGGAGGGTGGCTCTCTTGCCGATGCGCTCGGGTGGGCGAAGGCCGCTTGCACGGCCGTCGCCGAGAACGGCGTCACGGGATGGGAGGCGGCAGTCCTCGACCGCAGCCTGGGCCGACGCGCCTTCCGCAGGCTCACGGACGAGGAGATCGAGGCCGCCTGATCGGTCGCCCGCCGCCCGTCTGAACTCCACCGGGCCGAAGGATGACCCCCACCATGGACCCCCGGGCGGGCACGCCGTGACTCGACGGGCGCCGGGCAACTGGCGTCGGGCGACGATTCTGAGGGGACCTCACTGATCGGGATCGGCGATACCCTTCTCCCGTGGAACCCCGGGCCACCCGCATGGTCTCGCTCGCTCGCTTTGGCGACGCAGCTGCGGCGCGTGTCGCTGCGGCGTTGCTCGAGTCGTCGGGCATTTCGACCCGTCTTCACGGTGAGGCCCTCGGGCCCTACAAGATGACGATCGGCGAGATGGCGGTGACCGAGATCTGGGTCGACGTCGAGGACCTCGAGGACGCCGCCCAGATCCTCACCATCTCGGAGATCGACCACACGCTCAGTCCGGCCGTCAGAGGCGGTGCCGTCGCCAACCCGCTCAACCTCCCGATGCGGGTCATCGCCGGGATCATGGCCCTGGTCCTCGCCGCAGCGGTGATCCGCGCACTGATGCGCGTGTTCTGAGGATCCGTTACCCGTTTCCCGTTACCCGTTTCCCGTGTCCGTTCGACGCGGTCGGGCAACGGGTAACGGGTAACGGGAAACCCTCTTCCCGGGTACCCTCGCCCGCGATGGAACGGCGCATCTTCGGCATGGAGAACGAGTACGGGGTCACCTGCACCCTGCGCGGCCAACGCCGCCTGTCTCCAGACGAGGTCGCCCGGTACCTGTTCCGCCGGGTCGTCTCGTGGGGCCGCTCATCGAACGTGTTCCTCGAAAACGGAGCCCGGCTCTACCTCGATGTGGGAAGCCACCCGGAGTACGCCACCCCGGAGTGCGACTCGCTGTACGACCTGATCGCCCACGACAAGGCGGGGGAGCGGGTGCTCGAAGGGCTGCTCCACTCGGCCGAGCAGCGGCTCGAGGAGGAGGGCATCCGGGGCACGGTCTACCTCTTCAAGAACAACACCGACTCGGCCGGCAATTCCTACGGCTGCCACGAGAACTACCTGGTCAGCAGACAGGCGGACTTCCAGCGCATGATCGACACCCTGATCCCGTTCTTCGTGAGCCGCCAGATCTTCAGCGGCGCCGGCAAGTTGCTGCAGACCGCGCGGGGGACCGTGTTCTCATTGGCGCAGCGCGCCGAGCACATCTGGGAAGGAGTGTCCTCGGCGACCACCCGCAGCCGTCCGATCATCAACACCCGTGACGAGCCCCACGCCGACGCCGAGAGGTACCGGCGGCTCCACGTCATCGCCGGCGATTCGAACATGTCCGAGTACGTCTCGTACGTGAAGGTCGGCGCCACCGTGGCGATCCTCCAGATGCTCGAGAACGATGTCGTGTTCCGTGACCTCACGCTCGAGAACCCGATCCGCGCCATCCGCGAGATCAGCCACGACATCACCTGCCGTCGAAAGGTCCGCCTCGCCAATGGCCGGGAACTGTCGGCGCTCGACATGCAATGGGAGTACCTCGAACGGGTCATCCGGTATGCCCGTACGACCGGATTCCCGCCACAGGTGCAGAGCGCCGTCCAGATGTGGGAGCACCTCCTCACCGGGCTCGAGAAGGACCCGCTCACGCTCCGGCGGGAGTGCGACTGGGTGGCGAAATACCACCTCATCGAGGAGTACGGTGCCAGCAGAGGGCTTGCCCTGAGCGATCCGCGCCTGTCGCTTCTCGACCTCGCCTATCACGACGTCACCCGGGAGCGCGGCCTCTACTACCTCCTGGAGCGCAAGGGGCTGATGGAACGGATCGTCACGGACCAGGACATCGACCGCGCTCTGCTGGACCCCCCACAGACGACGCGGGCCCGCCTACGCGGCGACTTCATCAAGGCGGCCAAGGCCCGCAACCGTGACTTCACCGTCGACTGGGTCCACCTCAAACTCAACGACCAGGCCCAACGCACGGTCCTCTGCAAGGACCCGTTCCGCGCCGTCGACGAGCGGGTCGAGAAGCTGATCGCCAGCCTGTAGGACGCGACGATCGCCACCGGTAGGGCCGGACCCGGCTCCTTCCGCCGTTGTGGCCGCGTCGATACAGTCCAGGGCAATGCACCGGGTGATCGAGCGCATCCTGAACCTTCTGGCATTCCTCCTCACGGTGGGTCGGCCGGTGACCGCGGAGGAGATCCGCAACACGGTGGCCGGATACGACCAGGAGACGGACGAGGCATTCCGGCGCACGTTCGAGCGCGACAAGGACCTGCTGCGGCAACTGGGGGTGCCGCTCCATCTCGAACACACCGACGCCTGGGAGGTGGAGCAGGGCTATGTCGTCTCCCCCGATCAATACTCCCTACCCGATCCGGGGCTGACCGACGAGGAGAGAGCGGCCCTGTGGCTGGCGACGCGCATGGTCCGGCTCGGTGGCCAGGCCCCTGGCCCAGGAGCGCTCTTCAAACTCGGTGGTGTCTCGATCGCCGCCACGGGGGATCCGCTGGCCGCCGACCTGGGCGCCGGAGCCGAGGCTCTCGCAGAGGTGTTCCGCGGCGTCACCGAGCGCCGGGTCCTGCGCTTCCAGTACCGCGACCTGAAGCGTGAGTTGCGCCCTTGGGGCCTCGTGCACCGCATGGGGCATTGGTACGTGGTCGGGCAGATCGGCAGGGAGCGCCGTACCTTTCGAGTCGACCGCATGTCGGCGATCTCGGCCGGCGACCCCGGCGCCTTCGAGCGCCCACCGGGCTTCCGGGCATCGGACGACTTCCCCGACGCTCCCTGGGAGGCCGGAGAGCAGGACATCATGGCAAAGGTGCACTTCGACGCGGACATCGCGTGGTGGGCCAGACGCCAACTGTCGTCGTCGGCGACCATCGAGGAATCCCCTGATGGTTCGATCGAAGCGACCTTCCCGGTGGCGAGTCCCGACGCGTTCGTGGGCTGGATGATCGGCTTCGAGGACGCCGCAGAGATCCTGGAGCCTCAGGAGCTGCGTGATCGGTTCGTCACGCACGTCGAGGGAGCCCTGTGAGCAGCCCTCGCACCGCCGAGCGCCTCACCCGGATCCTTTCGATGCTCCCCTGGGTGATCGCCAACCCCGGGGCCACGATCGAAGAGGTCTGCAAACGGTTCGGCTACTCACGCGACGACTTGATGAAGGATCTCAACCTCGTCTTCGTCTGCGGCCTCCCTGGCTACGGCCCCGGCGATCTCATGGAGGCGTTCGTCGACGAAGACGAGGTGATCGTCGACATGGCCGACTACTTCGCTCGCCCTGTGCGCCTCACCGCCACCGAAGCTCTGATGCTGCTGGCCTCAGGACTCGCGGTGATGTCGTCGGGGGCGGCGCCTCCCGCTCTGGAGAGCGCGGTGGCGAAGTTGCAGCAGGTCGTGGTGCCGGACGAAGGTGCGGTGGAGGTCGACCTTGCGGCCGAACCCGACACTCTCGACCTCTTCCGGCGCGCCGCCGCGGCCGGCGAAGTGGTCGCCATCACCTACACCGCCATCGGATCGGGCGAGACCACCGACCGGGACATCGAACCCTGGGCGGTGTCGGCGACACTCGGGAACTGGTACGTGACCGGCCACTGTCGCCTCGCGGGCGCCGAACGGGTCTTCCGTATCGATCGCATCCGCGCCGCGCGGCCGACAGGGGAGCGCTTCAGCCCTCCCGACGTGCCGCCGGCGCCCGAGATCCGGTACACGCCTGGCGTCGACGACGTGACGGTGCGCCTGGATCTGGCGCCCGAGGCCACATGGGTCGCCGACTACTACCCGGTCTCCGTGGTGTCCGAGGAGAACGGACGGAAGGTGATCGACTTCTCCTCCGGGGATACGGCCACGCCCGCCCGCCTGGTGCTTCGTCTGGGAGGTGCCGGGTCCATCGTGGAGGGTTCCGAGGTCGCCGAGGCGGCTCGCGACCTTCGACGGCGAATTCTGGAGCGGTACGGGTGACTAGGTGTCAAATGGTCATTCAGGGGCCCCAGATCCTCTCCGATACGACGGGAGATGTTGCATCGCATTGGAGACCACCGATGACCCAGATCCGGACGACCTGCGCCGTGTGCGGCGAGGTGGAACTGATCCCCGCGGAGCTCACTCTCGAATTGACCGCCCTGAACGGAACCGGTTCGTACCTCTTCTCGTGCCCGACGTGCGGCGACCCGCAGCGCCGCCCCGCAAACCATCGCGTGGTCAGCATCCTGCTCGCCACGGGTGTCGCCTATGAGGTCGTCGACGACGGCGGGCCGATCACGGAGTCAGAGATCCGGCGTTTCATCAGCGCCCTCGACTCCGGCGAGTGGGCCGACCGGCTCACCGCCGAAGGCTGAACAAAGACCGCTCCCGTCGCCCCCTCCCACAGGGCCGGGTGACGGGCAACGGGCAACGCTCTTCCGCACCTACCATCACACCGTGTTCAGCGTCAGCCCGGCGGAGATCCTGACGATCGGCGCCATCGCTCTCATCGTGTTCGGCCCCAAGCGGCTGCCCGAGATCGCTCGCAGGGCCGGCAGCGTGATCCGAGACCTCCGTGACACCGCGGCAGACCTGCGCCGTGGCATCGAGAGCGAATATCAGGAGGCAGCCGAGTCTCTGAGCGAGGTGAGGCGTTCGATGGGTTCGACACTCGACCCGAAGGCCGACGACGCCGGCCCGGGGGCATGACGGCGCACCCGGCGCAGCCCCTGACGAGCCATCTCGAGGAGTTGCGCAACCGCCTCATCAAGGCATCGATCGCCGTGGTCGCCGGAGCCATCGTGGCCTTCGTGTTCCGCCACTGGATCTTCGACCTGATCGTCGCCCCCTACGAGGACATCGCCGCCGGGAACGACCTCGTGTTCTTCCGGCCCACGGAGGCGTTCAGCCTCTTCATGCGTCTCTCGCTCTTCGGCGGCTTCGTCATCGCCAGCCCGGTTGTGATCTGGCAGGTATGGGCCTTCATCGCCCCCGCCTTGACGAAGCGGGAGAAGCGAGTCGTGGTGCCGATCGTCATGGTGCTCGTGATCCTCTTCCTCGCCGGGCTCGCCGTCGGTTACTGGTCGCTGGGGCGCGGTCTCGAGTTCCTGATCGACTTCGGAGGAGACGACCTGGACCCGGTCATCGGCGGAAACGACTACCTGTCGTTTGCCATGCGTTTTCTCCTGGTCTTCGGGCTCTCGTTCGAGTTCCCGGTCTTCCTGTACGCAGCAGCCGCGGTCGGGGCGGTCACGTGGCGAAGGCTCGCATCGGGTCGCAGGTGGGCGGTGCTCCTGATCGTGACCGTCGGTGCCGTGATCACCCCCAGCGGCGATCCTCTGACCCTGCTGCTCCTCTCGATCCCCCTCTACCTCCTGTACGAGGCGACGATCTGGATCGTGCGCTTCACCCTCCGACGGTGAGCGCCCTCCGTTACGTCGACGGCCTGCCGTTCCCTGCGGACCGATTCCAGATCGACGCCGCCAGGGCGATCGACCGGAGCGCGTCGGTCGTCGTGACCGCGCCAACCGGGTCTGGCAAGACGGTGGTCGCCGAAGCCGCCATCGCCCGGGCACTCGAGCGCGGTGAACGCGCCGTCTACACCACACCCCTCAAGGCTCTGTCCAACCAGAAGTTCGGCGACTTCCGGGAGTCGCATGGCGATGCCGCGGTGGGCCTCCTCACGGGCGACAACTCGATCAAAGGGTCCGCCCCGATCGTGGTGATGACCACCGAGGTGCTGCGAAACATGATGTACGCCGGCAGCCCCGATCTCGAGGATGTGGGTGTCGTGATCCTCGACGAGGTCCATTACCTCCAGGATCCGGCCAGAGGCGGCGTCTGGGAGGAGATCATCGTCCATCTGGACCGCCGGATCCCCCTGGTCTGCCTCTCGGCGACCGTCGCCAACGCCGACGAGTTCGCCGCCTGGGTGCGGGAGAGGAGGGGCGACACCGAGCTGGTGGTGGAGACCGAGCGCCCGGTGCCCCTGGAGTCGACCTATCTGATCCGGGATCGATGGGAGAAGGGATCCCTGCGACTCTTCCCGATCTTCCAGGGCAATCGCCCCAACGAACGCGTGGCAAAGACGCTCCGCGGGCCGCAGGCGGCACGGCGGTACGCCTCACCCCGACGTCACGAGACCTGCGAATTGCTCCGGCGCCGTCGACTTCTGCCGGCGATCTACTTCATCTTCTCTCGTGCCGGTTGTGACAGCGCCGCGTCGGGCGTCGTGGCTCGCGGGCTCAGGCTGACATCCTCCGAGGAGGCCGCCGAGATTCGTTCGGTCGCCGAGGCGAACACCTCGCACCTCCGGCCGGAAGACCTGGGAGTGCTCGGGTACGACCGATGGCTTCACGCGCTGGAGGCAGGTATCGCATCGCACCATGCCGGGCTCGTCCCCGCGATGAAGGAGACCGTCGAGTACCTCTTCGCCCGAGGGAGGGTGCGCCTGGTGTTCGCCACCGAGACCCTCGCGCTGGGCATCAACATGCCGGCGAGAACGGTCGTACTCGAGAATCTCTCGAAGTTCACGGGTGAGACGCACGAGTTGCTTCAGCCTGGCGACTACACGCAGCTGACCGGACGAGCAGGTCGGCGGGGCATCGACGAGGCGGGCACCGCGGTCGTCCTCCACTCGCCGTATGTGCCATTCGACCGCGCCGCCGGGATCGCCGCGCGGGGAAGCCATCCCTTGCGGTCGTCGTTTCGCCCCACCTACAACATGACGGTGAACCTCGTGGCGCGGTACGAGCGGGACCGTGCCGAGGAACTCCTCGGCTCCTCCTTCGCCCAGTTCCGGGAGGGACGACACCGCGCCGAGCTCGCCGAGGAGATCGAGGCCGACGAGAGGCGCCTCGCAGAGCTCCGCCCCCAGGCCGAACATCCCGATGTCGACATCTGGGCGATCGTCGACGAAGGGCCGGTGTCCCGGGATCGAGCGTTGACCGAGTTCGCGGCGACGACCAGCCCAGGGGATGTCCTCGAGTGGGAGGACCGGGGTGCCACCGTCCGGCATGCCGTGGTGTCCAGGGGCACCGGGAAACGGCCGCGCCTGCTCACCGTCTCCGAGGAGGGACAGATAAGGCGCATCGCCTCGGGCCGCCTTCCCGAGACCGTTGCCCGGCTCGGCCGAATCGATCTCCCCAGACCCTTTCGGCCCCGCGACGCCGGTTACCGCCGGCAGGTTGCCGCGGCCATCGACGCCTTCGATCCCACCGAGCGGGTCCTGGTCCTGGAGGCCGCGGCAGAGGCCGACCCTGCGCTACAGCGCCACATCGAGGCGGCCCGCACCGCACGCAGGGTCGAGTCCCGGCTCGAGGCACGGCGCCGCCAGGCGGGTGCCCTCGGCCCCGGGCTCGTCGGCGAGTTCCGGGCCTTGCTCGGGCTTCTCGAGAGTCGGGGCTATGTCCGAGGTTGGTCGTTGACCGACAAGGGAGAACGACTGCGCCGGGTCTACAACGAGATGGACCTGGTGCTCGCCGAGGCCCTCGATCGGGGTCTATTCGATGGGCTCGATGGAGCGGAGACGGCGGCCCTTGCCTCGGCATTCACCTACGAACCCCGTCGAACCGAAACCGTGGGAGGTTGGCCACCGGGGATCGAGAACCGGGCTGCCCGTGTCGAAGAACTGTGGGGCGAGATCGCCGCCATGGAGCGAAGCGCCGGCCTCCAGCAGACGCGGCCACCGGACGCCGGATTCGCAGGACTGGCACTGCGCTGGGTGGACGGCGAAGGCCTGGCCGAGCTCTTCGAGGACGAGGAGGCTCCGGTCGGGGACTTCGTGCGAAACTGCCGCCAGCTGATAGACCTCCTCCGGCAGATCGAGGATGTCGCGGAAGACGCCCCTCGGGGCGTCCGCGAGGCGCTGCGGGGCCTCGACCGCGGAGTCGTGGCCGCACAGGGTGCGCTGTGACCTGGCAGATCTTCGCCACCCGGCCCGCCACCGCCGAGGGCCTCACCGAAGGACTCACCAAGGGAACCGTTGCCCACAAGTGCATCGTCGTGGATGCAGGGGACCTCCCGGCGGTGGTGGGCGACGCCCTGGACCGTGGGTTTCGACGGATAGGCGTCGAGGGCGAGGATCCCATCCTCGCAGCCACCATCGAGGAGATTCGGGCACGAGGCGTCGGCCGTCAGACGGATCTGGTGGTCGTCTCCCGCACGTCCGATCTGATGCGGACCTTCGCCGCCGACCAGACCGTCGCCGGCGCCGTGGACCGAATGGTCAATCACACCCCATACCTCGTCGACGCCGGCCACATCGAGGGAGACTTCGGGCAGATGGTGTTCGTCAACTCCGTGGCCGCCGGGGTCCTGGCCGGAGGTCCCGGGTGGTTCCCATGGTGGCCGTGGCCGCTGCTGCCGGTGCGGGGGGTCGCCGTGGCCAGTGGGGATTCGGCGACAGAGGCGGTCGCATCGGGAGCATTGGTCCTGAACGGGCAGTTCTGGGGAGATCGCGTCGTTGCCCCCCGATCGACCACGGTCGACGGGATGCTGGACATACAGATGTACAACGGGCACCGGATCGCGCTGTCCCGGCTCCGCCGGACCATGCGCACGGGAATGCATGTGCGGTCACATCACGTGCGACGGCGATCGCTGGCCGGGGCCTTCATCGACGCTCCGGCCGCCTGGCGGGTATCCGTCGACGGAATACGAATCGGCAAGGGCGCGTTCCGTGTGACCTGCCTGCCCGGTGCCGTTCGCCTGGCGATCTGATCGGGCAGGTTCCATCGGCGAGCACACGGGAGCCGGCGATATACTCCGCCCGCTTCGACCCCCCTTGGAGAACGATGGCGCCTCCCGACAACGACGACGACCTCGAGCCCGACGAGGAGTGGACCGAGGACGAGGAACCCGAAGAGGACCTCGACGACATCGACGACATCGACCTCGACGATGTGGACGCCGAGGAGATCGATGAGATCGACCTCGACGACGAGGATGTCGACGAGGACGAAGGCGACGACGAGTCGGACGAGGACGAAGAGAGCGAAGCTCTCGATGAGCTCGAAGCCGAAGAGCTGGAGATGCTCACGGAGGACGAGGAGGCCGAGAGCCTCCCTGTCGACGAGGCAGAGGAGCTTCGCAAGCTCCGGCGGGAGGCGATCGAACTGGATACCCCCGCCGAGTCCGCCGGTCAGGGTGAGTTCGTCTGTTCGTCCTGTTTCCTCGTGAAGCGCGCCAGCCAACTCGCGGACAAGCGCAAGAAGCTCTGCCGGGACTGCGCGTAGGACGGTTCCCCGTCACCCGTTGCCCGTTGCCCGTCAAGAAGTCGGTCGCGCCCGGGTGACGGGTGACGGCACCGGATATCGACTGTCGACACCGGATGCTTGACTCGTCCCGTATACCCTCCAACGCGATGACCGTCACTGCCCGCGCTGCAGGCCCGGAGGACGTCCCGGTGCTGACCGAGCTGTATGTCGCCCTGGCGGCCGAGATGGATGCGATCAAGCCGATCTGGTCGGTCGCCGACGGACTGCCGGTTCCGGTCGACGAGGCGTTCACCGGCCTCCTCGACGACCTGGACGCCCGGATGTACATCGGTGAGATCGACGGGGTGCCGGTCGGATTTCTGATGGCCCGTGATGAGGATCTCCTCCCACACGCCGATGGGCGAAGGGTCGCCGCGGTGCGCCTCATCTTCACGCTCTCGGGAGCGCGAGGCGTCGGAGTCGGGGAGGCGATGATCGACCTGTTCCTGGACGAGGCGACCTCTCGCGGCATCGTGGAGTTCGATGCCCACGTCTCACCGGGACATCGCGAGTCGAAGAACTTCTTCGAGTCGAACGGCTTCAAGGCGAGGTCGATCGTCATGCACCGGAGCGACCGGTGATCCCGGGGGCCGAAGTCTCCGACCTTCTCGTCTCCCTGATCCAGAACGCATGTGTCAACGACGGTACGCCCGACTCCGGCGGAGAGGAGCGCTCGGTCGCCACGCTCACCGAATACCTGGGTGAGCCCGATTGGGTCTTCGAGCCCCACCCCACCCGGGCCAGCGCAGTGTGGAGCGTGCCCGGTAGGGATGCCGATGCTCCGTCACTCATGCTCATGGGCCACACCGATGTCGTCCCGGCCGCACGCGACGGCTGGTCGGTCGATCCGTTCGCCGGGGAGCGTCGCGATGGCTTCATCTGGGGGAGAGGAGCAGTCGACATGCTCAACCAGACGGCCGCCATGGCTGCCGTGTTCTCCCGGCACCGGCTGGGGGAGGCTCCCCGCCTGCCTGGCGAACTGATGTTTCTCGCTGTCGCAGACGAGGAGTCGGGTGGGCGCCTTGGCGCCCGTCCCCTGGTCGAGGAGCATTGGGACCAGGTGGCGTGCGACTACCTGCTCACCGAGATAGGGACGCCCCTGCTGGAGGGCAGCGCCGGTCCCTGCCTGCCGGTGACGGTGGCCGAGAAGGGTCCGCAGTGGCGGGTCCTGCGCTCTTCTGGTGTGCCCGGTCACGGCAGTCAGCCGTATGGCACCCACAACGCCCTGGTGCCGATGGCCGACGCCATCTCCCGTCTGGCCGCGACACCGCCCCCGGCGGCGATCACCGACGAGTGGCGGCGATTCGTCGAGGCGTGGGACCCACCCGACGGGCTCGCCGAGGAGCTCCTCGACGTCGATCGTATCGACGACGCCATCGATCGCATCGCCATCAGTGACACCGGGCTGGCCCGATGGATCCACGCGTGCACTCATCTGACGATCAGCCCGAACACGCTGCGCGCCGGCGTCAAGGCGAACGTCGTCCCCGATCGCGCGGTGGCTGAGATCGACATCCGTTCGCTGCCCGGCCAGGACGAAGCAGATGTGCTCGATCACTTCCGGAAGGCGATCGGACCGGGGTTCGAGGAGATCGAGGTGGAGACCATAGAGGCGACCCGGGCCAACGGATCGGCACCCGAAGGTCCGCTCTGGCAGGCGATCACCGAGGCCCTGGCCGGGCTGGAACCGGGGGCCCATCCCGTTCCGGCGATGATCCCGGTCGGGACCGACGCCCGCTTCTTCCGCCGGAGGGGAACGGTCGCATATGGCGTGTCGCTGTTCGATCGCCAGGTGGGGTTCGGCGACTTCCTCAAGATGTTTCACGGGCACGACGAACGGGTCAGCGAAGAGTCGCTACGGCTCACGACGGAACTCACCCGACTCACGGTCGAGCGCTTCGGGAGCCTCTCTGCCTAGGCGTCGGGCTTCATGTCGACACCCCTCAACACCATGCCCCGGAGTGGCTTCGGGCGAAAGCGGCTTGCCTTGGGTGGCAGGAGCGTCCGCGAACGCGCCGCCGCCATCACAGCGCGGATCTCGACCGGAGGCAGCAGAAGGGCACCCCCGGCGGCGGGGAGGGCCGCCACGGCCTCCTCCAGAGACCCCGCATGCTCGGCCTCGTGCTCCAGGAGGCCGAGCAGCGGATACAGGAGCGCCTGCGCCACCGCAGCCGGTGATTCGCGCAGCGGGCCGTGAATCGAGCCGAGGGCAGCAGGTGTTGGGGTCAGCGCGAATGCCCGTCCGCTGCGCCCCTCCAGCCAGACAAGGGAGCCAGGGATGATCTCCGGCGAAGGCAAGGGCTCCAGATCGAAGACATCGGAGGCGCCGAGCGGCAGCGACCCGGAGTGCGGAAACACCCGATGGAACGTCCCTGCCTCGAGGCCAGAGCCGCTGTCGCCCACGACCATCGTGAGCACGGTGGCGTCGACACCGCGCGAGGCCAACGCGGCACGCCGGCGATGATGGCCATCGGCCACGACCGGGGCCACCAGCTCCAGAGGGGTCGTGCGATCGACCGCTGTCAGCGAGTGCCGGGCCCCGCCGGGCTCCACCGACTCCACGGCGTCTCCGACGGCTTCGAGGCGCGGAAGCGGATCCTCGATGAGAGCGAGAATCGGACGAATCTCGATGCTCGGAGCCGGCTCGTCGGGAGCCGAGGCGATCGTCCCTTCGTGCGGCACCAGATCCGCGGCGCGGCACACTCCAACCAGCCCGGTGATGGTCTCGTCCCCGGTCTCGATGCGGTAGCCATACAGGGAGGCGTCGCCGGTCCGGGTGAGGAGCCCCTCCGAGACGGCCCGTTCCAGCACCGCGCCCGGGTGGTAGCGTCCGGCCGCATCCCGGATCTGGCGGGAACGCGCGGTCGTGTCGTCGCTCGCGAACGGTCCGCGGCCGGCCGGTACGTAGCCTCGAAACGGGGAGAGCATTGGCTCGACGAGTTCTAGCGGGGGATGGTGCCCCGGGCAATGTCGTCCTCGATCTCGACGGCTGCGTCTACGTCGGATCGGAGCCCGTCGCGGGGGCCCGAGACGCTCTCGAAGCGATACGAGACGCCGGCTTCTCGGTCGTCTTCGCCACCAACAACTCGACAAGGACCCCGGAGGCGGTCGCCGGACGCCTGGAGGAGATCACGGGCTTCGGGATCGAGCCGCATCGAGTGGTGACCTCTGCGCTGGCGGCCGTACTGATGTTGCGTGAAGGGGACGCACCGGTGCTTCCGATCGGCGAGGCAGGCCTCGTGGCCGCAGTCGTGGACGCCAACCTGGAGGTGACCGAAGCTCCCGGCGCGGCGAACACCGTGATCGTGGGCCTCGACCGGGCCATCTCGTACGACCGGATCCGACGGGCGTCACACGCGGTCATCAATGGCGCGCGATTCATCGGCACGAACCACGATCCCACCTTCCCGACGTCATCGGTCCCGGCTCCCGGTGCGGGGTCGATCATCGCCGCCGTCGAACGCGCCGGCGGCCGCGGCGCCGAGTACGCCGGCAAACCCCATCCCCCGATGCGGCTTGCAGTCGAGCAACACCTCGGGCCGGGTCCGACCTGGATGGTCGGAGACCGACCCGACAGCGACATCGCCTTCGGCCGCCGCGCCGGCTGGACGACGGTGCTGGTGCAGACGGGGGTCGCACCGGATCCGAAGAGTCTGTCGGGGGAGGAGAAGCCCGATCACCTGCTCCCGACCGTTGCCGGGCTGCCCGGGCTCCTCGGGATCTAGAAGATGGAGGACCGGTCGGTGCCGACCTGCTCTTCGCCGGCCAGGGTTCGTCCCAGGAGGGACTCACGGAACGGAAGCGCCGCCAGCGCACCGAAGAGGAATCCGGCGACGTGGGCCTCCCAGGCCACCCCCTCGGTCGCGAAGAAGAACTGGCTGAAGAACCAGAACCCCAAGAAGGCGATGGCGGGGATCGCCACCACGCGGAAGATGATCAGCGTCAACACGAGGTGGCGCGGGAAGAGCACCAGGTAGGCGCCCATGACCCCTGCGATCGCCCCCGAAGCGCCGATCAGCGGCACCGTGAGGTCGGTATTCAGAGCAACAAAACCGATGGTGGCTGCGACGCCGGCGGCGACGTAGAAGAGCAGGTAGCCGACGTGCCCGAACGCCTCTTCGACATTGTTGCCGAAGATCCAGAGGCTCCACATGTTGAAGAGGATGTGAGCGACGCTGCCGTGCAGGAACATGGAGACGAAACCCGCCACCCAGACGTTCTTGTCGGGGAAGAGCGGGACCTCGGAGCCGTCGGTGCATGTCTCCCGGTTGATCTCCTCGAGGCTCAGCGGCTCCCCGGTCGTCAGCTCACAGGCGATCGCCGCCCGCTGGTAGACGAACTCGGTGGCTTCCCCCACCTCGTCGGGTTGCACGACGAAGTACACGAATACGTTGATCGCGATGATCGCCCAGGTGATCAGGGGCCGGATCCTCGTGGGGTTGACGTCACGGATCGGCAGCAATGGCGCTTCCTGTCGTCGGGCGCAGGGATAATGACCCCGATGGATGATACGCCCATGGACGAGAAGCTTGCGGCCCTGGAGCAGGCAGACCCCGCCGATGCGCCCGACGTGGCCGACGATCTCGCCGCGGATCTCTCGACCCTGCTCGAGTCCGAGGAGGACGACTCTGCGGCGGAGGCTTGACACGGAGCTGGTCCAGCGCGGGCTTGCGGGCTCCCGTACCGAGGCCCGGCGTCTGATCGAAGAGGGTTCTGTCGTTGTGGCGGGTCGCCCCACTCCCAAGCCGGCGACGCTGGTCGCCGCAGACGAGCCGATCCAGATCGACGCCGGCGACTCGTGGGCGAGCCGCGCCGGAGACAAGCTCGCAGCAGCCCTGGATCGGTTCGGTATCGATCCCACCGACCGACGCGCGCTCGACGTGGGGGCGTCCACGGGGGGTTTCACCGACGTGCTCCTCGAGCGCGGGGCCGCGCTGGTCGTCGCACTCGATGTCGGCTACGGCCAGTTGCTCACGCGCCTCGCCACCGACGAGCGCGTGGAGGTGGTGGACCGCACCAACTTCCGCACCATCGATCCCGGCGAGATAGGAGCACCGTTCGGGATCGTGACGATGGACGTGTCCTTCATCTCGGTGGCGTCCCTCGCGAAGAATCTGAAGGAGTGCGGCACGGACTCCACCGACTACGTTGTCCTCGTGAAGCCGCAGTTCGAGGTGGGTCGCCACCGCGTGGGGCGAGGAGGCATCGTCCGCGACCCCGAGGATCACCGGGACGCGCTCGCGACCGTCATCCGTGCGCTGGCCGGGGTCGGGATCGCTCCGATCGGCGCAATGGCATCTCCCATCCTCGGCTCCAAGGGCAATCGCGAGTTCCTGGTTCACGGCCGAATCGGCGTACCCGAGGCCGATCACGTCGGACTGCTGGAGGGGGCCCTGACGTGAGGCTCGCACTGGTTCTCCACCCGAGCCGTGAGTCGTCGGCCGAGATCGCCGGAAAGGTGGCTCTGGCCGCCATCGAGCGCGGTTTCGAGGTGGTCATCGCCGAGTCCGACGCCGGCAGGGTCCCGGCGGCGTCTCCCCACCCATTCGACCCTTCGCTCGACGCGGACTTCATCATCGCCGTCGGCGGAGACGGAACAGTCCTCCAGGCGGCAAGAATCGCCCGCGCAGCCGAATCGCCCATTCTCGGCGTGAACGCCGGCACCGTCGGGTTTCTCGCGGAGGTGGACCCGGCGCGCGCAGGCGATGCGCTCGATGCCCTGGCGTCCGGGGACTTCCGCATCTCCTCCCGGATGACGCTGAGCGCCGAGTTGCCGGATGGGACCCACGCGGACGGGCTCAACGACGTGGTCGTCGAGAAGGTCGTGTCACAGCACGTCGTCGGGATACAGGTGTCGGTCGAGGGCGAGCGGCTCGCCGAGTACCGAGCGGACGCGATCATCGTCGCCACCCCGACCGGATCGACCGCCTACACCTTCTCGGCCGGGGGCCCGCTCGTCGACCCGGAGCTCGACTCGCTCATCATGACTGCGGTCGCCCCGCACAACCTGTTCGGCCGGGCAATCGTGTTTCGCCCCGACATCACCCTGGAGCTGACCGTGTCGTCGGACCGGCCCGCCCGTGTCAATGTCGACGGCCGGGCCCAGGCCGACCTCTCGCCCGGAGATGTCGTTCGGGTCTCGCGGGGCGATCAGCCGGTGCCTCTCGTCCGTCTCCGCTCGGGCAACTTCGCCCGAACGGTCAAGGAGAAGTTCCACCTCCACGATGCTTGAAGAGCTCTACGTCGAGAACCTCGGCATCATCGCCGCGTCCCGCGTCGAACCGGGACAGGGGCTGGTCGCCGTCACCGGAGAGACCGGTGCGGGGAAGACCCTTCTCCTCGGGGCGCTGCGACTCCTCCGTGGTGACACCGCCGGCAGCGATCGCATCGGCCCCGCCGGCACCGAAGCACGCGTCGAGGGACGCTTCACCATCGGCGACGAAGAGGTCGTCGTGGCCCGCCGGATCACCGAAGGCACCTCGCGGGCCTACGTCGATGGCTCAATGGTCCCCGCTCGCACTCTCTCCGATCGTCTCGAGCACCTCGTGGAGATCGTCGCCCAGCACGAGCATCTCTCCCTGGGGCGCGAGTCGGCCCTGCGCCGCCTCGTCGACGGCGTTCTCGACGACGCCGGTCTGGCAGCCCGGGACGCCTACCGGGTCGCCTGGGATCGTTTGAGGAGGCTCCGAGCAGACCGCGACTCTCTTGGCGGCGATGCCCGGGCTCTGGCGCGCGAACTCGAGATCGCGTCGCACGAGGCCCGCGAGATCGAAGAGGCGAACCTCACCCCGGGAGAGGACGACGAGCTCAGGTCCGCCCTGTCCCGGGTACGCCATTCCGCGGAGATCACCGAGTCGCTGGCCGAGGCATTCGCGCGCGTCGACGACGAGGGCGGTGCCGCAGACTCGCTTCGCTCGTCACTCGCCCTGGTGCGCGACGCCGCAACGCTCGATCCCGCCCTCGAGCCCCTTTCGGGCCGCATCGAGGCACTCGTGGCCGAACTCGATGACATCGGTCTCGAACTTCGCGGAGCCGCGGAGTCAGTGGAGCACGATCCCGATGCGCTGCACCGGATGGAGGAGCGCGTCGCGGTGATCACCGGACTGAAGCGGAAGTACGGCACGACCGTCGAGGAGGTCGTCGCCTACGGCATCTCCGCGCGCGAACGCGCCGACCGCCTGGCGGCGCTCGCAACCCGTGCCGAGACGATCGACGACGAGATCACCGGCGCCGAGGAGGCCGCCACCAAGGCGGGCGCGCTTCTGGCGGATGGCCGCAGACGGGCGGGGGTGTCACTGGAGCGGCGAGCGCTCGAGTTGCTCGGAAGCCTTGGGTTCCGCTCGCCCGTGCTCGAGATCGAGGTGACCGATGCGGATCCCGCTCCCAGCGGCGCCGACACCATCTCGCTGTCCTTTGCCTCCGACGCCGGCCTGACTCCCGGCCCGGTCTCCAGGGTCGCGTCCGGCGGCGAGTTGAGCAGGCTCGTCCTCTCGGTGCGGGTGGCTGCCGGGGTTGCCGACGCCGATGTCGTCGCCTTCGACGAGATCGACTCCGGTGTGGGAGGAACGACCGCGCTGGCGATGGGGGAACTGCTCGCCGGCCTCGCCGAGGGGCGTCAGGTGCTGGTCGTCACCCACCTCCCACAGATCGCGGCGTTCGCCGACGCACACTTCGTCGTCGACCGGGAGGGGACCAGCGCGGTGGTGAGGCGGGTCGAGGGCGCCGACCGCCTGGCCGAGCTGGCCAGGATGCTGAGCGGCATCGAAGACAGCGAGCGCGGCCAGGACCACGCCGAGGACCTGCTCGCGCTGGCAGGGGCTCGGAAGGGCGCGTGACCTCGCTCCCGGGCCGAATTCGGCCCGGGCATCACGGCCACGGCGGCGTTGGGGCCCCGCTTCGTGGAGGAGGGCCCACGTGGGTCGGATCGGTCGGACATCTGAGGACCAATCGAACCACTCACTCCACAGCGTCTGTTTCGCCCGGGCATATAGGGTGAACACATGAGGCGAGGGGGCCCGGTGCTACAGTCAAACTCCCGAGGGACATGACCAAGTACGTCTTCGTCACCGGTGGGGTCGTCAGCAGCCTCGGGAAGGGCATCACAGCCGCCTCTCTCGGGCGGCTGCTGCGCGCCAGGGGACTCCGGGTCGTCAACCAGAAGCTCGATCCCTACATCAACGTCGACCCGGGCACGATGAACCCGTTCCAGCACGGCGAGGTGTTCGTGACCGATGACGGCGGGGAGACGGATCTCGACCTCGGCCACTACGAGCGGTTCACGGGCCGCAACCTCCTCCGCGACTCCAACGTCACCACCGGAGCCGTGTACCTCGCCGTCATCCAGAAGGAGCGGCGCGGCGACTACCTGGGTGACACGGTCCAGGTGATCCCGCACATCACCAACGAGATCAAGAGCCGCATCCGCCGTATCGCCGACCGCACCGAGGTCGATGTCGTGATCACCGAGATCGGCGGCACCGTCGGCGACATCGAGATCCTGCCGTTTCTGGAGGCCGTGCGGCAGCTTCGCAACGAGGTGGGGACGGAGAACGCCGTATTCGTCCATGTGACGCTGGCTCCCTACCTGGCGCCATCGGAAGAGCTCAAGACGAAGCCCACACAGCACAGCGTCGCCGAGCTTCGCAGCCGCGGCATTCACCCCGATGCGATCGTCGTGCGATCCGACCGACCGGTCGAGGATGCCGAGCTGCGCAAGATCAGCCTGTTCTGCGACGTTCCTGCGCACGCCGTGATCAACGCTCCCGATGCGCCCAACATCTATGAGGTTCCGCTCATCCTCCACGAGGGGGGCCTCGACGATGTGATATGTGCGAAGCTGGCCATCGATCGTTCGGACCCGGACCTGACCGGGTGGCGGGACATCGTCGAGCGGATGAACCGCCCCTCCGAGCCCGTGGCGGTCGCCCTGGTGGGCAAGTATGTCGACCTGCCCGATGCGTACCTCTCGGTGGTGGAGGCGCTTCGCCACGGCGCCCTCGCCGCCGGCGTCGCCCTCGACCTTCGGTGGATCGCCAGCGACGACATGGAGGGGATGCTGGCGAGCACCCATCTCGAGGGCATCGACGGGATCGTCGTGCCCGGAGGGTTCGGCGTACGGGGCATCGAAGGCAAGATCGAGGCGGTGCGCTACGCCCGTGAGAACGAGATTCCGTTTCTCGGACTCTGCCTGGGCCTCCAGTGCGCGGTGATCGAGTTCAGCCGCAATCGGCTCGGCCTGTCGGACGCCAACTCGAGCGAATTCGATCCGCTCACCCCCCACCCGGTCATCGATCTGATGGAGAGCCAGCACGCCGTCGAGGACATGGGGGGGACGATGCGCCTCGGGCTCTACGCGGCACGCCTCGCCGAGGGATCGATCGCGCGACGGGTCTACGACGAGGAACTCATCTATGAGCGCCACCGCCATCGCTACGAGGTGAACAACCGCTACCGCACCGACCTGGAGGATGCCGGCATGCTGCTGTCCGGCGTCTCGCCAGACGAGCAGCTCGTGGAGATCATCGAACTTCCCGACCACCCGTACTTCATCGCCTCCCAATTCCACCCCGAGTTCAAGTCGCGCCCCGACGATCCGCATCCTCTCTTCGCCGGGTTCATGGAGGCCGCTGCGGCACGGCATCGCGGGGAGCCCGTGGGAGCCCCCCTCGAGGAGTCGGTGGCGGAGAGCGGCTGATGCCCCTCACCGGGGCGTCGCAGGGCGACCAGATCGCCGAGTTCCTCGGCTCGCTGGCGTCCGAGCGGGGACTGGCCCCGGCGACCATCGCCGCCTACCGCAGAGACCTCGAGCGCTATTCGGAGTTCCTCGATGGACGCGAGCCGTCTGCCGAGCTGGCGTCCGGCTTCGTGCTCCAACTCCAGCAGGCCGGTCTGGCACCCACCACGATCGCCCGCAGGGTGGCTGCGATCAGGGGATTCCATCGCTTCCTCGTCGCGGAAGGCATGTCGGAGACCGACCCGACCCTGCTCCTCGACTCGCCGAAACGGCCACGCTCACTGCCGAAGGCGCTGACCGTCGACGAGATGACCCGGCTTCTCGATGCCCCGGATCCCGCGACACCGGCGGGGAGACGGGATCGCGCGGTGCTGGAGTTCATGTACGCCACCGGCGCGCGGGTGGCCGAGACCGTCGCGCTCGACGAACTGGATCTCGATCTGGACGAGGGCACGGCACTCGTCACCGGGAAGGGCGACAAGCAGCGGTTGGTGCCGGTCGGGAGGGCCGCGCGGCACGCGATCGCGGACTGGCTGCCCGACCGTGCCCGGGTGCGAAAGGCAGGTTCGGGTGCGGCCCTGTTCCTCAGCCTCCGGGGCACGCGGCTGAGCCGTCAGGCAGTGTGGAACCTGGTGCGATCACACGCCGCCAGGGCCGGTTTGAGACCCGACGCCGTGTCACCCCACGTGTTGCGACACAGTGCGGCCACCCATATGGTGGAAGGGGGAGCGGATCTCCGCACCGTCCAGGAGATCCTGGGGCACGCTAGCATCTCGACAACCCAGATCTACACCCGGGTGTCACCGCGTCACCTCCTCGAGGTCTACGCGACGTCGCATCCCCGCAGCTGAGAGGTATCCATGGGCGCCTACGACGCCATCGAGACTCGACTTCGCGAAGAGAGGGAGCAGGTCGTTCACCAGCTCTCGGAACTCGGCGCGGGCGAGTCCGGTGAGCTGCGTGACGACCTGGACTTCGGCGAGGGCTTCGCGGATGCGGCCGCAGCAACGGCGGAACGCACTGAGGTTCTCGGCCTCGTCGAGAGCCTCAAGCGTTCCCTCGACGAGATCGACCAGGCGCTGGCGCGCATCGAGGACGGAACCTACGGAACCTGCGCCAACTGCGGGAAGGACATCGGCAGTGCCCGGCTGGAGTTCCGCCCATCTTCGATCCACTGCGTGGACTGCAAGGCCGCGAAAGCACTCTGAGGCCTCACTTGATCCCGGCCCGGTCGCCCGTCGCCCGTCGCCCGTCGCCCGCAGGACCGCCGCCAGCCATCTCCGGCACCGTTGACGGGAGACGGGAGACCGGCGACGGGAGACGGGCTTGATCCACGACAACGCCCTCATCGACGCGCTCCTCTTCATCGCGATCCTCATTCCGTCGGTGATCCTCCACGAGGTGGCGCACGGGTACGTCGCCTATCGGCTCGGCGACCCCACGGCACGTGACCGCGGGAGGCTGACCCTCAACCCCGTCAAGCACATCGACCCCTTCGGCTCCATCCTCCTTCCCGCGATGCTCGCGCTTGCCCGCCAGAACGTGTTCGGCTGGGCGAAGCCGGTGCCGGTGCAGCCACACCACTTCGACCGGCCCGTCGGCGGCATGGCGATCACTGCTCTGGCCGGACCCGCCACGAACCTGCTGATCGCGTTCGCGGTGGGGCGGTTCGGACCGTTCATCGAGGTCGAGGGGCAGGTGTTCAGGACGGCCGACGGGCTCCTGACCGACGTGCTCATCGGCGTCCTGGTCGTCAACGCCGCCCTTGCCGTGTTCAACATGCTCCCCATCCCGCCCCTCGATGGGAGCCGCCTCGTGCCCCTTGTCCTCGGACCCGAGGGACGACGGATATTCGCCCAGATATCGCAATACGGCTTCATCATCCTGATCGTCCTGTTGTTCGTGTTCGAGGACTCCCTGTCCTTCCTCGGAGACGTGATCGGCTGGGTCGTCAGGGTCGCCATATGAGCGCTCCGGGCCGACCGGCCCACCTCATCCGGAGATTCTTCGGAACCCTGAGATCGCGCCGCCCGCCACCGGGGGACCAGCTCTGGATCGCCACCGTGCTGTCAGAGGACCTTGCCCGGCTCTTCTGGTCTCAGCCGGTGGCAGATCAGGCCCACGCGGTCACCTCGGCGCGGCATGTCGCAGAGCTGGCTACGGATCGCCCCGAACTGGTCAGGGCAGCCCTGCTCCATGACATCGGCAAGCGGCATGCCCGGCTCGGGGTCATCGGCCGCTCGGTGGCATCGGTCGTCGCGACGCTCCGACTGCCGCTCCGGGGCAGGTTCGCTGCATACATCGAACACGGCGAGGCCGGGGCCGCCGAGTTGGAGTCGGTCGGAGCCGAGCCGCTGGTGGTGGCCTTCGCCCGCCATCATCACGGCCAGAAGCCCCGGGGAGTGGCCGCTGCCGATTGGGACGCACTGGTTCGCGCCGACGACGAGTGACCGGGCAGACGGCGGTGGGAGGGGTGCCGCGGGCACCAGGAGACGGTTTCGGAGAACCACGTGGTGAGCGGCCGGGCCGAATACCATCATCCCGATGACGTTCGAAGTGCGCACCCCCATCTACGAGGGTCCCCTCGACCTGCTGTTGCAGCTGATCACCTCCCACCGCCTCGAGGTGACCGATCTCAGCCTCTCCGACCTGGTTGCCGAGTACCTCGCCCACGTCGAGGTGATGAAGACCCTTGATCTCGAAGTGACGTCGGAATTCCTGGTGATCGCGGCGACCCTCGTCCAGCTGAAGGCGCGCAGTCTCCTGCCTGGCGACACCGAGGTCGACCTCGACGAAGACCTCCTCCTCGCCGAGGAACGCGACCGCCTCCTCTCGCGGCTTCTCGCCAACCTCACCTTCAAGGACGTCGCCGCCGTCCTGGCGCATCGCCTCGAATCGACGGAGCTCCTGGTTCCCCGATACGCCGGTCTGGACGACACGATCGACCCTCCGCCCTCCGAGGTGCGCCTGAGTCTCGGCGTCGCCGAGTTCTCCGACCTGGCACAACGGGTCCTGGCTCGCCCCGTGGCGGAGCCCGACCTCGACCACCTGGACCTCGACCTGCCCTCCGTCACCGAGGCCATGACCGATCTCAGGCGTAGGCTCGACACCGAGATCGAAACCGATTTCGAGCGCGTCACCGCCCATCTCGGGCGGCCGGTGGAGGTGGTGGCCTATTTCCTCGCCGTACTGGAGTTGGCCCGGTGGGGGCTCGTCCAGGCGCGCCAGTCGGAGCCGTCTGCCCGGATCACACTGCGCCGCATGGACGGGGCCGGAGGAGACCTCGTGTCGGAGTGGGACCGTCCCCGGGAGGCCGGCTGATGGATGCGAACGCCGCACTGGAGGCGATTCTCTTCGTCGCCGAGTCACCGGTGCCCGCGGCCGAACTGTCCGAGGTGCTGGAGCTCCCGCCCAGTGAGATCGAGCAGGCCCTCACCAGGCTGGCCGACCGGCTCTCGGAATCCGGCAGTGGTCTCGTACTGCGCGAGTCGGGGGGTGGGTGGCGCCTCTACACCCGCCCCGACCTGCGGCCCTACCTGGAGCGCTTTGCGGCCTCGCCGACCGCGACCCGGGTGTCACGCGCCGCGCTGGAGTCGCTGGCGGTCGTCGCCTATCGCCAGCCGGTGTCCAGGGGGCAGGTGGGCGACATCAGGGGCGTCGACTCCGAACAGGCCCTCCGGACCCTCGAGCGCCGCGGCCTGATCGAGGTGGTGGGCACGGCGCCGGGTTCGGGACAGGCGTTCCTCTACGGAACCACGGAGCTGTTCCTGGAGAAGATGGGACTCAACGCGCTTTCCGACCTTCCGCCTCTTGCCGACCACGTTCCCCCACCCGACGTCGTCGAGGCGCTCGAGCGGCCGTTCCGTCCGGAGGACCCATCGAACGACTCCAGAAGCTGATCGCCCACACCGGCATCGCGTCGCGTCGCACGGCAGAGGACATGATCCGGGACGGAAGGGTGACCGTCGACGGTGAGCCGGCTCATCTCGGGCAGAAGGTCGATCCTTCCACCGCACGGGTGCTCGTCGATGAGGTGCCACTTCCCATCCGGCCGGACCTCGTCCACTACCTCCTCAACAAACCCGTCGGCGTCGTGAGCACCGCCGACGACCCTCATGGTCGGAGGACGGTCGTGGACCTGGTGCCGGCCGATACCAGGGTGTATCCGGTGGGACGACTCGATGCCGACTCCGAGGGCCTCCTCATCGTCACCAACGACGGCGATCTGACCGCCGTGGTGACCCACCCGAGCCACGGCGTGACCAAGACCTACCTGGCGCGTGTAGCCGGAGATCCGGGACGGGCGGCCCTCGACGCCCTCACCACGGGAGTGGACCTCGACGACGGGCCGGCGGCGGCCGTGTCGGCCCGCGTCGTGGACCGATTCGGTGGCGAGACACTCGTCGAGGTGGTGATGGGGGAGGGGCGCAACCGGGAGGTGCGCCGTATGTTCGACGCGGTGGGTCACCGGGTGCTCGCCCTCGTCAGAACCGCCATCGGGCCGGTACGCGACACCTCTCTGAAGCCGGGAGAGTGGCGGCCACTCTCGACCGAGGAGGTTCGCTCGCTGTACCGCGCGGCCGGGATGGAGGGCTCGTGAAGTTCATCGGTCCCGGCGAGCCCTTCGCGGCAAGGGTGGAGGCACCCGGCGACAAGTCCCTGTCCCACCGAGCCCTCTTCCTGGCGGCAATGGCCTCCGGAACCTCCCGGATCTCCGGCCTCGGGCGGGGAAGGGATGTCTCTGCGACGCGCTCGGCCCTGCGTGCCGTGGGCGTCGACATCGATGGGGAGGCGGTGAGGTCGCCGGGCGTCGATCGATGGAGGCCGCCGGTCGCTGCGATCGACACGGCCAATTCGGCGACGACGATGCGCCTGCTCGCCGGCGCGGTCGCGGGGCAGGAGTTCACCACGACGATCACAGGAGATGCCTCACTGATGGTTCGCCCGATGCAGCGCCTCGTCGAGCCGCTGCGAGAACTCGGCGCCACGGTCGAGGTGTCTCCGTCCGGCACGCCCCCGATCTCGGTGATCGGGGGCCCGCTGATCGGCACGGCCCTCGAGATCCCGATCCCGAGTGCCCAGGTGAGGACCGCCTCTGTCCTCGCGGCGATCCAGGCGGAGGGGGTGACGACCCTGGACTCGCCGCCGGGCTACCGGGATCACACGGAGCGCTGGCTCGCGCATCTCGGCCTTGGCACGGCGCTTCCCGACGGCCGGTTCGAGATCCGTCCGGGACCGGTGCCGGCCCTCGAACTGGCACTCCCCGGAGACCCCTCGGCGGCCGCGTTCCTGTGGGTGGCGGCGGCGATCGTCCCCGGTGCCCGCGTCGAGACCCCCGGGGTGTCGCTGAACCCGGGCCGTACCGGGATTCTCGAGGCGCTCGGAGCCATGGGGGCCGATGTGACCGCCGTGGTCACAGGAGAGATCCTCGGCGATCCGGTGGGAGATGTGACCGTCGGCGGCGCCGCGCTCAGGGGGATCGAGGTCACAGGAGTCTCCTCGACGCGTTCCCTCGACGAACTCCCCGTGCTGGCGATCGCCGCCGCCCACGCCCACGGCCCCACGATCGTCCGCGACGCCGGCGAGCTCAGAACGAAGGAGTCCGACCGGGTCAGCGCCACCGTCGCCATGATCCGCGCCCTGGACGGCACAGCCGAGGAATGGGAGGACGGGTTCACCATCGACGGCGGGCGCCTCCGCGGTGGAGCCGTCGACGCCCGGGGAGACCACCGCATCGCGATGGCCGCCGCCGTGGCCGCGTCCGCCGGGGCAGAGGTCGAGATCGATGGGTTCGAC
Source organism: Acidimicrobiia bacterium (assembly GCA_035464675.1). Classification (GTDB taxonomy): domain Bacteria; phylum Actinomycetota; class Acidimicrobiia; order Spongiisociales; family UBA11373; genus JAUYIV01. The sequence goes on along the minus strand of DATHSA010000081.1, from coordinate 45,692 downwards.
GCCGTCCGCGTATCGTGGCCCGGCTTCGCCGCAGTGTTGGAGGCCATGTGGTCGTCGCGATAGATGGCCCCAGTGGGGTCGGTAAGAGCACGGTGTCGCGCGCGGTCGCCGCCGCGCTGGGTATCCCGTACCTCGACACGGGTGCCTACTACAGGTTGGCGACGTTGGTCACGCTCCGAGCCGGCGGGGATCCCGCCGACGCCGGAGACGTGCTCGACGCGTTGCACGGGATCGAGATCGACTTCCAGGAGGGCCGGCTCCTGCTGAACGGCGCCGACGTCTCCCTGGACCTCAGGTCGCCTGCGGTCACGGCGGCCGTGAGTGTCGTGGCCGCGCATGCCCGGGTGAGGCGGGCCGTGGTCGAGCTCCAGCGGCTGTGGGTGGCCCGCCATGGAGGCGAAGCGGTCGTGGAAGGCAGGGATATCGGGACGGTGGTCTTCCCCGACGCACCGGTCAAGGTGTTCCTGACGGCGGATCCCGACGTGCGAGCCCGCCGGCGAGCCGCCGACCCGGAAGCAGAGGGCCACACGGTCGAAGGCATCCTCGAGCAGATCGCTCGCCGCGACGAAGCCGACACGTCGCGAGCGGCATCCCCGCTGAGAGCCGCCGACGATGCCGTGACCATCGACACATCCGACCTCACGATCGCAGATGTGGTTGGCCGGATCCTCGACCTCGTGGAGACGGTCTGAGTCAGACCGGAACGCCCGACAGCATCTCCAGGGCCTCGGTGGCGCCCCATGACCGGTCCTGATCGAGGAGGCCCGGTCGGCCGGGCATCCGCGCGGTCACCCCTGCCTCGACCGCGCCCTGCAGCGCCTTGAGGAAGGCCCGCAACTGAGGCGGGGGCGGGAAGTACTCACCCTCCTCGGTGACGCGAACCGGTTCCACGCCCTGCTTCGCACCGACTGCGGCGATCACCTCGCGCACCGAGCGATCGGGGGCCGACGCCCCGGCGGTGACACCCACGACGGAGGCATCTTCCAGCCACGCCGGGTCGATGGACTCCGGCCCGTCCACCCGATGGGCGGCCACACCCTCCGAGCGGGCGACGCGCACCAGAGCCCTCGTGTTCGACGAGTTCTCGGAGCCGACGACCAGTACGAGGTCGGATCTCCGCGCCAGTTCCTGAACCGCCTCCTGGCGGTTCGTGGTGGCGTAGCAGAGGTCGCTCCGACGGGCCGTCCACAGATCGGGGAAGCGCGCCCCTGCATCCTCCAGCACCTTCTCCCATTCGAAGAGTCCGAGCGTCGTCTGGGCCACGAGCGCCACACGGCCGGAATCGGCCGGCTCGAAGGAGCCGAGGCCGTCCTCGGGGTCGACCAGGGTGACTGCATGGGGTGCCTCGGCGACCGTGCCGATCGCCTCGTCGTGGCCCTCGTGCCCGACGTAGATGATGTCGTACCCGGCACCGGCGCGCGACTTGACCTCGTGATGCACCTTGGTCACCAGCGGGCAGACCGCATCGACCATGACGGCGCTTCTCTTGGTCGCCGCGTCGACGATCTCGGGCGCCGAGCCATGAGCCGAGAGCATGATCGGGGCACCGGCCGGCACCTCGTCGATGGATTCGACGAAGACCACCCCGGCGCGCTCGAACACGCCGACCACGGAGGCGTTGTGAACGATCTCGTGGTAGCAGTAGACGGGCGGGTCGAAGACACGGACCATCCATGTGAGGGCCTTGATCGCCATCTCGACACCGGCGCAGAAACCGCGGGGCTCGGCGAGAAGAACTGAGTCGACCACGGCCCGGATGGTACGGCGACCCCGAGGGAATGCCGTCGGATCCGGTCGGGGCTCTGCTCCCCTCTGCCTCGGGCATATCCTTGTCCGGTGCCCCGCCTCCCCGTAGTCGCCGTCGTCGGCCGCCCGAATGTCGGCAAGTCGACTCTCGTGAACCGGGTCCTCAAACGACGGGCCGCCGTCGTCGAGGAACGCCCGGGGGTCACCCGTGACCGGCGAGAGTTCACCGCCGAGTGGAACGGCATCCCGTTCCTCGTCGTCGACACCGGCGGGTGGGAGACCGGGACGGGCGCGCTCACCGCCGACATCCGCGGGCAGGCAGAGGCAGCCGTACGGAGCGCCGACCTGGTGCTCTTCGTCGCCGACGCGACCAGCCCGCTCGGAGACGACGATCTGGCAATCGCCCGCGTCGTCCAGAAGTCGTCGGTCCCGGTCGCACTGGTCGCCAACAAGGTCGATGGCCCGAAGGGCGAACTCGACCTCGGGCACCTGTGGGCCCTGGGACTGGGCGAGCCCCACCCGGTGAGCGCCCTCCACGGGCGCAACGTGGGTGACCTGCTCGACGGGATCGTCGACATGTTGCCGGCCGTCGTGGCTGAACCGGAGGACGCGGCGCCCACGATCGCGATCCTCGGCCGGCCCAATGTCGGCAAATCCACCCTCCTCAACCGGCTGGTGGGGGAGGAGCGCGTGGTGGTGAGCCCCGAGCCCGGCACCACCCGTGATCCGATCGACGCCGAGGCCGAGATCGACGGGCAGCGATACCGGATCGTGGACACCGCGGGGATCCGCCGCCGGTCGCGGGTCGACGAGTCGAGTGAGTTCTACTCGGTGCTGCGGGCGCGGGAATCGCTCGCCCAGGCCGACGTGGCACTCCTGGTGATCGACGGCACCGAAGGTGTGACGCATCAGGAGCAGCGCCTCGCCGAGGAGATCGTCGAGAGCGGGAGCGGGCTGATCGTCCTTCTCAACAAGTGGGACGTCACCGACACCGAACAGAAGGCTGTCACCGAGGACGGGGTGGGTGATCGCCTGGCCTTCGTCTCATGGGCGCCGGTGCTGCGCCTGTCGGCTCTCACCGGCGCGCGCCTCCACCGTCTCGGTGCCGCGATCCTCGCCGTCCTGGAGGCTCGGGCCGGGAGGATCCCCACCCCCGAGTTGAACCGGCGGGTGCTCGAATGGCAGGAGGCGCACCCACCCCCGGTGCGTCGGGGGCGCAGAGCCCGAATCATGTATGCGGTCCAGGCGGGTACCGAACCCCCGACCATCGTCCTGTTCGTGCGGGGAGGCGAGCTGGGCCCGGACTACCTGCGGTTCCTGGAGGGCCGCCTGCGAAACGCCTACGACTTCCTGGGCACACCGATACGCTTGGTGCCTCGCAGGCGACCCCGGAGAGATCTCGATTGACCGAGCACGAACGGCTCCGCAAGTCGGCCGAGCAGGCCCTCAGCGGAGGCCCCGAGAAGTACCACGAGAAGATCGCCGAGCAGGGGAAGCTCTTCGTCCGCGATCGCGTCGATCTCTTGTGCGACCCGGGTTCGTTCGTGGAGGACGGCCTCCTCGCCAATGCCCTGGGTGACGACCTCGCCGCAGACGCCGTCGTGACGGGCAGGGGGTCCGTCGACGGTCGGGCCGTCGTGGTCATTGCCAACGACCCCACCGTGAAGGCCGGCTCGTGGGGGGCGCGCACGGTCGAGAAGATCATCCGCTCACTCGAATCGGCCTATGACGAGCGCCTGCCCGTGTTCTATCTCGTGGACTCGGCCGGGGCGCGCATCACGGACCAGGTCGAGCTGTTCCCCGGGCGGCGCGGCGCGGGAAAGATCTTCTGGAACCAGGTGCGCCTGAGCGGCCGCGTGCCCCAGATCTGCTGCCTTTTCGGCCCGTCTGCGGCCGGCGGCGCCTACATCCCGTCATTCTGTGACGTCGTGATCATGGTCGAGGGCCGCGCGTCGATGTACCTCGGCTCGCCGCGGATGGCCGAGATGGTCATCGGTGAGCACACCGACCTCGAGGAACTCGGCGGCGCCCGGATGCACTGCACCGTGAGCGGCTGCGGCGACGCGCTCGTGTCCAGCGACGAGGAGGCCATCGCCTGGGCGCGCACGTACTTCTCCTACTTCCCGTCGGACTTCACCGTCGACCCTCCCCTGTACGAGTTCGAGGGTCCAGGTGATGTCGACCCCGCAGAAGTGGTCCCCGACGACGCACGCCAGGGGTACGACATGATGCGGTTCCTCGAGGGGGTGTTCGACGAGGACAGCCTGCTCGAGGTGAAGGAACTCTATGCCACGGAGGTCATCACCAGCCTCGCTCGGCTGGGTGGGCGGCCGGTGGGCATCGTGGCGTCGCAGCCCAACCACCTCGGTGGAGTGCTCTTCGTCGACTCCGCCGACAAGGCGGCGAGGTTCATCTGGCTGTGCGATGCCTTCAACATCCCCCTCGTCTTCTTCGCCGACGTTCCCGGGTTCATGATCGGTACCGAGGTCGAACGCCAGGGAATCATCCGGGCCGGGGCCAAGATGCTGACGGCCATCGCCGAGGCCACCGTCCCGAAGGTGTCGGTGATCGTACGCAAGGCCTACGGAGCGGGTCTGTACGCCTTCTCGGGGCCGGGTTTCCGCCCGGACGCCACCATCGCCCTGCCGACGGCCGAGATCGCGGTCATGGGGCCGGAGGCCGCCATCAATGCCGTCTACTTCAACACGATCCAGTCGATCGAGGACCCGGCCGAGAGGGACCGATTCGTGGCCGACAAACGGGCGGAGTACGAGGAGGACGTCGACCTGCTCCGGCTCGCGTCCGACCTCGTGGTCGATGCCGTCGTCGAGCCCGGCGAACTGCGCGACCAATTGATCGCCAGGCTGGCCTACGCGTCGAACAAGGAACGCGGGTTCTCAGATCGGCGCCACGGGGTGCCCCCGGTATGACGACTCGAGAGGAACGCGCCCCGCTCGGCTTCAAGATCTTCGTGGGAGCGGCGGCCGCGTATCTTCTCGTCCGGTTGATCCAGATCGGGGCATGGGTCGTCGACCGGCTTCTCTGAGAACCGGGGCGGGTACGATGCTCGTCCACACGGGCTGTGGCGCAGCTTGGCAGCGCGCTTGGCTGGGGGCCAAGAGGTCGCCGGTTCAAATCCGGCCAGCCCGACGGACGGACAGGCGCCTCTGACCGGCGCCACTGCCAGTCCGCTGTTCCCCGTTTCCACCAGAACGGTGTCGTGGATCTGTCGCTGAGGCCGCCGGCCCACGACGATTGGCCCCGGGTCCTCGAACTCACGGACCTGGCGGTTCCGTTCGATCGTGATGGGAACCGAGGGTGGCTCGAGAGGCGCACGACATTCGAGGGGCGCCGGTCGCACTACGTCGCCGAGGATGGCACCGGAACCGTTCGCGGCTACGGGGCCGGAGGGGAGCGACATCGAGGGCTCCTTTCGTGTCTTCCTGGTGATGGCGCCGGAGAACCTCCGGGGTGTCGGTGACGCTCTCTTCTCACGATTGATCGCGGATCTCGCGGGATTCGAAGCCAACCTCGTGTGGGCCCGCGAGTATGTCGACGACGCCGCGATCCTCTCCGATCTGAGTCGCCGGGGCTTCGTGGAGCGATCGAGATTCGCACCTCAGGGTCACCGGGAGATGGTGGTGATGATCCGGGATCTCTCGCAGGACTGACCCGCACCCAGCCGGGTTCACTGCCATTCTCCCGGTCGACCGCACCCCCTCGCTACCATCGCTCGGTCGGAAGGAGTCCAATGCGTCGCAGTCTCATCGCCCTCCTGATCGTTCTCGGTGTCGTCACCGCCGGGTGCGACAGCGGCCGGACCTCGGTTCTCGAACTGGGCGTCGGCGATTGCTTCAACGACGAGGGCCTCGAGGACGAGATCACCGTCGTCCCCACGGTCGCCTGCAGCGAGCCCCACGACCTCGAGGTGTACTTCGCGTACTCGATGACCAACTCCGTCTATCCCGGTCTCGATGCAGCCCTGAACGCAGCCACCCAGGAGTGCTTCGAGGAGTTCGAGCCGTTCGTCGGATTGGACTACTTCGAGAGCGAGCTCGACTTCTTCTCGATGGTGCCGACGCAGCAGTCATGGGACCAGGGCGACCGCGAAGTGCTCTGCTCGGTCTATGCGATCGATCAATCCAAGCTCACCGGGTCGATGCGCAACGCCCAGCGCTGACGGTCGGGCGGGTCAGACCTCCAGCTCGAGACCGAACTTCCCCGGGACCAGATCTGTCCCTGAAGGCATCTCGGCCTGCGCCATCATCTCGTCGAGCATGTCGTCGGAGTGCTCGGGGTCGTGGTGGAACGGCACGAGGGTCGCGACCTCTGCCAGTGTTGCGAGTGCGATCGCATGCTGGAGCGTGCTGTGGCCCCACCCGATGCGATCCAGGTATTCCTCCTCCGTGTACTGGGCATCGTGGATGAGCACGTCGGCGCCGCGCGCCAGGTCGAATCCCGACGTCCACCTCGGGTCTGCTTCGAGCTCCACGTGACCGAGTGCCGGCTCGTGATCGGGCAGGTAGGCGAGTGTCCCACCGCCATTCTCCTCGATCCGAAACCCGAGGGTGGGCCCGGGATGGATGATGAGGTCTGCGGTCACTCGAAATGGGCCAATCTCGTAGGTGCCCGGCCCGACATCGTGGAGATGGACCTCTTGCAGGTCACGCACCCTCACCGGGAACAATGGCGGAGACAGATAACGGCGGAGCCGCTCCTCCAACGACTCGGTGGTGGAGATCGGTCCCCAGATATGGGTCTCCACCTCGGCGCGTCGCAGGGGCGGGAAGAACCCGAGACCCTGGACATGGTCCATGTGCAGGTGCGTGATCAACAGGTCGATCCGCTCTGCGGAGGCCATCCCGGCCGAGGCCCTGAGCAGGCCCGAGCCTGCGTCGAGCAGCAGGATGCTCCCATCGCGGCCCTGGACTTCGACCGATGCCGTATCGCCTCCGTACCGGATCGTCTCCTCTCCGGCGCGTGCCACCGATCCGCGGGTTCCCCAGAGGCGCAACTTCAACGTTTCTCCCAGAAGGTGTTGAAGGTCCCCAGGAAGCGGTCTCCCTGCCCGACGACCGGCACCGAGGTCACTTCGATGGTCCGGAGCGCTCCGTCGAATCTCTTGATCCGCATCGCCTGGTGGGCCGGATGATGTTCGGTGAGGGCAACCATGAGGGGCAGCTCCTCGTTCGGGATGGGAGATCCGTCGAGGTGGGAGGTGACGAACAGTTCGGCCAGCTCCTCGGCAGGGATCTCACCGGCGATGTCGAACCGCCGCCCCAGGAGGTCCTCCGCCGGCTCGTTGTAGTAGATGAGGTTGCCCTGGTCATCCGTTATCCATATCGGAAGCATCAGGTAGCTCGAGAGCTGGCGAAGCAGGATGATCTCTATGGGTTCTTGGGCCATCGCGATGGACTCGGGTCGGGTGGATGATGGTACGAGAGGTCGGCGCTCGGGGCCACTAGCGCGACTGCGATGCCGAGGGGACGTGATGGGCGCTGTACACGAGAACCGGCGCCTGCACACCCTTGAGCGACGCCGGCCCAACCTCCCGGAACTCCACTCCTGGGTCGTCGACCTGTTCCGCAACCGTGGCGGCGACCAGGACCTCGCGCGGTCGGGCGTAGTCGAGTAGGCGCGCGGCGACGTTCACCGTTCCGCCGAAGAAGTCGGCATCTCGCAGGAGCACTGGGCCCGAGTTGATGGCCACGCGGGCGGGAGCGAGCCCCGCAGCGGCCACCGACTCGACGACTTCGAGAGCGAAGCGCACAGCGTCTCCCGACGCCGCGAAGTGGACCATGGCACCGTCGCCGAGCATCTTCACGAGGCGTCCCCGATGCCGGCCCGCCGACGGACGGAGGACATCCACCAGTCTGCGGGCGAAGTGGGACGCCGCCTCGTCGCCGGATCGCTCGGTGAGACCGGTGAATCCGGTGAGATCGAGGAAGGCGATCGCCGGCGGCGTCGCCTCCCGATCGCGTGTCACACCCGCTTCGGTGAGTGCCTTCTCGAGCAGCACCACCGCCGCCTGATAGATCTCGTCACCGATGAACCGGTTCCACAAGAGCGTCACGAGGCGCTCTCCGAGCAGCTGGGACTCCGGGGCAGGGCCCGCCTCCGCCTCGAGCATCTCGGCGTGAGAGAGCCCGGCGGCGAGGAGCGGCTCCTCCACGCCGACCCTCCACATCTCGCGACCGGCCTGGGCCACTCTTCGCATGTTCTCGACGATCACATAGAAGAACCGAGCCGCCACCTGCTCGTCGAGCCCCAGTGAGATGAGCCGGTCGAGGGTGCGCAAGATCTCGGCATCCTGCTCGAGCGCCGGCTCTTCGGGGTCGATGCCCAACGATGTCTGAATCTCGTCGACGAGATCACCGGAGACGGCCAGCTCCGAGGCAAGCTGCCGGCCGCTGATCGAGAGGACCCCGCTCGGTCGTCCGAAGAGGCGATCCGCGAAGGAGAGCGAGAGGTTCGTCTTCCGGACCGCATCGGCAACATCTGCGAGCGAGATACCCGAGCCTTCGAGCGCCGCCGCCAGCCTGACGCGCGGGATCACTGCCTCGTCGTAGCGACCCGGGTCCCGCTCGGAGAGAAGCCCGAGATCCACGAGGCGTCGTACATCCGCGGGGGCCACCCCCGACCTGGCGGCGAGCTCGTCGGCCGTCAGTGTCACCCTCGGATGGTATCGGAGGAGTTCGTGTCGTGACCCGCTCCGCGCCCCCCGCCCCACGGGCTTCCCCGCTCGAACCGGGCCCGTGGCGCCTATTACCCTCCGTCGCGATGCGCGCCGTCGTCAAGACAGGTCCAGGGCCTGGCCTCGAGTGGGCCGATCAACCGATCCCGGAACCGCGTGAGGGGGAGGTCCTCATCAAGGTCAAGGCGGCGTCGATCTGCGGCACCGATCTGCACATCCGCTCATGGGACCCCTGGGCCGCTGAGCATGTCCTGCCACCCCTCGTCATCGGCCACGAGATGTGCGGCATCGTGGAGGCACACGGCCCGGGCGTCACCGGGCCCCCCGTCGGATCCCTCGTCTCGGTCGAGTCCCACGTCGTCGACGGGACCTGTGCGTGGTGCCGCACCGGAAGGGGCCACCTGTGCCCGCAGACGAGGATCCTGGGAGTGCATCGGGACGGTGCCTTCGCCGAGTACGTGACCATCCCGGCGATCAACGCGTGGCCCAACACCCCGGGCACGCAATATTCGATCGCCTCGCTCCTCGAGAACTTCGGGAATGCCGTTCATACGGCATCGACCCCGCCCGTGGCGGGGCGGAAGGTTCTGGTCACCGGTGCCGGCCCGGTGGGCGTGATGGCGGTCGCAGTCGCTCGGGCACTCGGTGCGCGGAGTGTGATCTCCACCGACGTCAGCGACTACCGACTCGATCTGGCACGAACGTTGGGCGCGACTCTGACGATCAACCCCCGCCGCGACGACGTCGCGGCGGCCGTACGCGAGGCGACCGACGGGGAGGGAGTCGACGTCCTGCTCGAGATGAGTGGCGCAGAGAGCGCGATCACCGAGGGATTCGAGGTGCTGAAGCCCGGCGGGCACGCTGCGCTCCTCGGGTTGTCCTCGAAGCCGATCCAGTTCGACCTCGACGACGCCGTCGTCTTCAAAGGAGCCACGGTCCACGGCATCGTCGGGCGACGGCTGTGGGAGACCTGGTACGAGGGCAAGGCACTGCTCCGAGGCGGGGGAGTGGACCTGGCGCCGCTGGTCACCCACCGCTTTCGGATCGAGGACTTCGACGCGGCCTTCGATCTCATGGCGTCGGGTGAGTGCGGCAAGGTCGTGATGTTCTTCGATCCGGAGGACGCCGACGGACCTCTGGAGACCGTGTGAGCGATCCGCTCGAATTCCTCGAGGGTGAACTGGCAGACCTGCGCGGCCAGGGCCTGTTCACGACGATCCGCCAGATAGCCGGTCCGCAGGGTGCAGAGCTGGAGATCGACGGGCGCGAGGTTCTGAACTTCTGCTCCAACAACTACCTCGGCCTGGCCAACGATCCGCGGCTGATCACCGCCGCAAAGAAGGCGCTGGACGACCATGGCGTCGGGCCGGGGGCTGTCCGGACCATCGCCGGAACCATGACCATCCACACGGAGCTGGAAACACGGCTGGCAGCCTTCAAGGGTGTCGAAGCCGCCATTTCGCTGCAGTCGGGGTTCGTGGCGAACCTCGGCACGATTCCAGCACTCGTCGGAGAGGGCGACGCGGTGGTGTCGGACGCCCTCAACCATGCATCGATCGTCGACGGAGTGCGCCTCTGCAAGGCGACGCGGTACGTGTATCGGCACGGGGATGCCGATCACCTCGACACCGTGCTCGGGGAGGCTCGGAGCGAGGGCGCCGACCGGGTGCTCGTGATCACCGACGGTGTCTTCTCGATGGACGGCGACATCGCCCCCCTCGACGCGATCGTCGACGTTGCGGAACGACGCGACGCGATCGTCATGGTCGACGACGCCCACGGCGAGGGTGTCCTCGGGGAAGGCGGGCGAGGGATCGTCGACCACTTCGGCCTCCACGGCCGCGTCCATGTCGAGGTGGGGACCATGTCGAAGGCCTTCGGCGTGATGGGTGGCTATGTCGCCGGACCGGCCGTTCTCGTCGAGTGGCTGAGGCAGCGCGCCCGCCCGTTCCTCTTCTCGTCTGCGGTCACGCCCGCCGATGCCGCGGCGTGCATCGCTGCGGTCGACGTGCTCGAGGAGTCGACGACGCTGGTCGATCGCCTCTGGTCGAACGCCGAGCGTTTCCGGGACGGCATGAACGCACTCGGCTTCGACACCGGCCACACCCAGACCCCCATCACCCCGGTGATCCTCGGGGAGGAGGCACTGGCCCAGGAGTTCTCCCGGCGCCTGTTCGACGACGCTGCGGTGTTCGCCCAGGCGATCGCCTACCCGACCGTGCCACGGGGCACTGCGCGGATCCGGGCGATGGTGTCGGCTGCGCACTCGGATGCAGACCTCGACCGCTGCATCGATGCATTCGCGACCGTCGGGAGATCGCTCGGCGTCGTGTAGGAGATTTAGCGGGCAGCGCCCCGGGCCGATCCCACCAGATCGCTCAGATCGAGGTTGAAGAGAACGCAGTGGATGGTCCGGTGCCCTTCCTCCCATTGCTCGGGGGTCGGCGTCAGGGGGAACACGTCCATCTCGGACAGCTCGAATCGGATTCCCACGAATGCGTCGAATGCGGGGAGGCACTGGCCCGCCGACAACTCGAAGATCTCCTCCTGGGTGGGCATTGCCCCTTCCGCCAGGGTGAAGGAGTGGAAGATCTCGTTGTCGTGAGCCAGGTCACACGGCACCACCTCGACCGCCTCGATCTCGTCGAGCTCGTCGGGCTCGGGATCGTTGAAGCAGTCCCCGGTCTGCAGCTCGGGCACCGCCGCGTCCTGCGGCCGGATGACCCTGCCGGTGTCGTCGCGGGCCAATCCGCCGCCTCCACACGCGGCGATTGCGAGGACGAGCATCAGGGCAGCGGTCGACCGTCTCACATGGCTCCTCTCTGCGGGAGAGGTTATCGGCGAAGGGCCCGTACCATCGACCGCCATGACCAACCGAATCATCGCGATGACCGCGGTCCTGCTCGTCGTCGCGGCGTGCACCGACGACGCTGCACCCAGCTCGACGACCGCCGCCCCCGCCACGACGTCGACGGCGACAACCGCCACCACGACCAGCGAGCCACACGCGACCACCACGAGCCCCCTGATCGTCCCGAGCGGAGAGGCTCTGCCACCGGCGGACTTCGACGCCCTGGCGGCGATCTTCGACCCGCTGGTCGAGCCGCTGGGCTACCGGGTCGGCCGCGCCGCGCTCATCGATCGAGCCACCTATCGGGAGACCCCCGAGGGCAACCACCTCGCCCTCTATCTCACCCCGTTGGTCGCCAAGACGTCCGAGGACTATGTCGCAGACTTCGTTCCCCTGGCAAAGACGTTCGTTCCGGGGGTGTTCGACGCGTGGCCGGACCTGGTCTCCTTCGACGTCTGCCAGGAGCCGTTCGAGTGGGAGGGCTCGACCCCGCCACCCGGGCTGACGATCTTCGACATCTATCGCGACGCCGCCGATGAGATCGACTGGGGATCGGCCGACCTCGCGGGACTGATCGCCGCGGATGCCGCCCTGGCGGGGCTCGACATCCACGCCCAGCAGCAGATCAGGGAGACCGCCACCTGGATCGCCGCTGCAGGCGGCTGACCGGCTCCTCTCATCCGGCGTCCCCAGCCGATGCCATCAGACGCGCCACGGGCGCCAACTACAGTCGGCCCATGCTTCGGGGGATCGACCACCTCTATGCCGAGACACGCCACTGGGAGCGGAGCGTCGCCTTCTGGGAGGGACTCGGATTCTCTTTCGAGGAGCGCTGGGGAAGTGAGGGCCATCGGGCCGGCCGCCTCCGCTGCAACGAGGCGGTCGTGGTGCTCGCGGAGGTGCAGGACGATCCGGCCGCCAACGTGTTCTTCGATGTCGAGTCGGCGGATTCGTTCGAACCCGGCCCTGGCGTCGAGGTGATCACTCCGGCCGAAGCCACCCACTGGGGCACCCGGTGGCTCCGGGTGCGGGATCCCGACGGGCGCGTCTACGCCCTGGAGGAGCCGGCCGGGTCATGAGGCTCACATCGGCGATGCTGGCCGACGCCGCGCAGGTCACCGCCGGCAAGCTGTACGTGCTCGGCGGCGCCTTCGACATGATCACCGCCAAGTCCTTCCCGGTGGTCTACCGAAGCCTTGCGGTGGTCCTCGTCGCCGAGGTCGGACCCGGTGATCGCAACCGGGATCTTCCCCTCAGGATCGTGCTGCTCGACGAGGACGGCAGCGAGATGGGGATCGAGTCACAGGGGAACCTCCGGGTCGGAGCCCCGTCGTCACTCCCGGCGGGAGCATCGACGGTGGTGCCTCTCGTCGGCGCCTTCGGGAATGTCCGGTTCCCCAAGCCGGGGGGTTACGTGTTCCTCGTCGAGCACGAGGGGACGGAGCTCGCCCGCATTCCGTTCAGGGTGCGAGCCGCGACCTGATGCTCACCATCCCCAATCTGATCTCCTTCGCGCGGATCCTGCTCGTTCCGCTGTTCGTGTGGCTGGCGGTGGGCCGGGACGACGCCACGTCAGCCGGCCTGCTGCTCGGCTTCATCGGCGCCACCGACTGGATCGACGGCTACCTGGCCCGGCGTCTCGGCCAGGTGTCGAATCTCGGCAAGATGCTCGACCCGCTCGCCGACCGGTTCGCCGTGGCCGCCGCAGTGATCGTCGGATGGATCACTGGGACTCTTCCCTGGGTCGTCGCCGCATTGCTCGTCGTCCGGGAGTCCGTGGTGGGGCTGGGCGCGCTGGCACTCGCGATCCGCTTCCGCGCCCAGATCCCGGTGCGACGGATGGGGAAGATCGCCACGTTCGGGCTCTACTTCGCGATCCCCTCCTTCTACGTGTACGAGGGAACCGGCTCCGGGTTCTGGGGCGCGGCGGGATGGATCCTCGTCGTGCCGTCGCTGCTCCTCTACTACGTCGTCGCCACCCAGTACATGAGCGACATGTGGCGTGCGTCACGAGCGGTATCCTCCGGGCCGGAAGCCGACCCAGGAGTTGCCCGGTGAACGTCCCCTCCGACCGCCGCTACACCGACCAGCACGAGTGGGGACTCCTCGAGGACGACGGCCTGGTCCGCATCGGGATCACCGACTACGCCCAGGACGCCTTGGGAGACGTCGTCTTCGTCGATCTGCCCGCCGAGGGGAATCATGTCGAGGCCGGAACGACCGTCGCCGAGGTCGAGTCGACCAAGTCGCTCGCCGAGGTCTACGCGCCGATGGCGGGCACCGTGGCCCGCGTCAACAGCGCGCTGCCTTCTGCACCCGAGTTGATCAACGAGGACCCCTACGACAGGGGCTGGTTCATCGCCATCCAGCCCGACGACCCCTCCGACTTCGAGGGCATGCTCGATGCCGAGGCGTACAAGGCCTTGATCGCCTGAGCGAAGACAAAGGGCAACGGGCAACGAATCCCCACCCTCAACCCTTGATCGAGAGTATGAGTCCCACCGGCGGTACCATTGCGCTGTGCCCGACACCCCCCCAATGCCCCCCGAGGACGAACGCGACCGGACCGAGCAGATCGACGCGTTCGCCCAGATCCACTCGCTGCGGGACCGCGAGGCGGCGGCGGGCATCCCCGGGCTGGCGGGGTACGCCGTCATCGTCGGCTCCGGTCCACAACGGGGGCTCCATTGGAGCCTTCCGGAAGGGGTGACCGCGGCGGGCCGGGACACCGGGGCGCCGATCTTCCTCGATGACATCTCGGTGTCCCGATCCCATGCCGAATTCATCGTCGAGGGCGGGCACCTCTGGGTGAGGGACAAGGGATCGACCAATGGCACCTATGTGAACGGCAAGCGCACCGAGGGCGCCGCCCTCGAGCCCGGGGACGAGGTCATCATCGGCCGATTCCACCTCATCGTGGCGCGCGGAGCATGACCTCGGAGAAGCGACTCACGATCGGAGACGTCGCCGAGCTGCTCCAGAAGGAGTTCCCCTCGGTGACGATCTCGAAGCTCAGGTTCCTCGAGAGCGAAGGACTGATCCATCCGCCGCGCACCTCCTCCGGCTACAGGTCGTTCCGCGAGATCGACATCGAGCGGGTCCGGTACATCCTTCGCCAGCAGAAGGACCACTTCCTCCCCCTCAAGGTGATCAAGAGCAAGCTCAATGCCTGGGAGCGCGGCGAGGAGCCCACCCGGGCGCCGCCCGCCGGACCTCCCCCCGAGACGTACTTCGCGGCCAGCGAGACAACCCTCGACTCCGAGGAACTGGCGCGCTCCGCAGGCGTTTCCCGCGGGGTGGTGGACGAGTTGATCGACCACGGCGTCCTGGACCCTCCCGGCGACGACGGCGACGCCAGTTACACCGACGAGGACCTGGCAGTCGTCCAGGCCGCCCATCGCCTGATAGGTCATGGCCTCGAGGCGCGTCACCTGAGGGCGATCAGGCTGGCGGCGAATCGAGAGGTCGACCTGTTTCGCCAACTGGTGGGGCCGTTGCTCCGCCACGCCAGCCCGGCGAGTCGCCAGCAGGCGGCCGAGATCCTCGCCGACGTCGCCCAGGCCGCTCGCGAGATGCAGGAGGCGCTCGTGCGCGCCGAGCTACGGGACACTCTCGGACGCTGATGTCGTTTCTGGCCGCCATCGCGCTGACGACCGTGCTCGGACCATCACCCGGCCTCCGGCCCCTCAGCCTGCCGCCGCCTCCGATGGCGTGCTTTCCCGCCGAGGCCCCTCCTACCATCGACGCCAGTTCCTGGATGGTCTGGTCCGTCGACCACGACGCCGAACTCGCATCGCTGGACCCCGACACGCAGCGGGCCCCTGCCTCGATCACCAAACTGCTGACGGCCATCATCGTGGCCGACCGCGCCTCGCTCACCAACCTGGTCGTCATCAGCAGCAACGCAGACGCCACCCCGATCGGCTACATAGGCCAGCCAGACGTTCGCCAGGGGGAGACGTGGACCGTTCACGACCTCCTCGCCAACATCCTGGTCCAGTCCGGCAACGACGCCGCGGTCGCCCTCGCCGAGCATGTTTCCGGCGACGTGCCCACATTTGTCGGCCTGATGAACCAGCGGGCGGCGTCGCTCGGCATGACCAACAGCTTCTTCATCAATCCGAACGGACTCGACACCACCGGCCACCTCTCGACCGCTCGAGACCTCAGCCAACTCGGACGCGCGGCACTCGGGTACCCCGACGTGCTGCACATCGCACGGATCAAGCACCTCGACTTCGATCCAGGCGGACGACCCATCGAGGTCACCGCCACCAACCGCGACCTCGGGATCTTCCCGGGCCTCTTCGGGCTGAAGACCGGAGACACCCTCGCCGCCGGACAGACGATGCTCTCCTACGAGGTGACGTCTCACGGCGACTACCTCGCCGTCGTGCTCGGCTCGACCAACCGGCGGCAGGCGACCCGAGAGATCCTGGCGTGGGCTGGGACGACGCTCGGTCCACGCGACTACTTCTTCAGCGCAGCAGCCGGCACCGACTGGGAGCTGTCGTTCCCCGAGTGGTACGTGCCCCGCCTGAGGGCAGCCGGTGCCCTCCCCGCGGCGACGACCGGCACCGCGGCGCACACCCCGCTCACGGACTCGCTCGACCGTGCCTTCCGGCTGCTGCTGCCAGGTGTCCTCGGAGGTGAGCCGTGAGCATCCTCACCGAGGTCGTCGGCGTCACGGCACTCCAGGATCGAGTCGCCGAACTCGGGGAGGAGATCTCCGCGGACTACCGGGGCCGCGAACCGGTGCTCCTGGGCGTCCTCGACGGAGCCGTTCCCTTCCTCGCCGACCTGTCGCGGCACATGCCTCCCGAGATCGAGATCGACTTCCTCGGTCTGACCCGGTTCGGAGAGGAAGGGCGCGTCGGCATCGCCATGGACTCGGCCACGTCGCTCGCGGGGCGTGACGTGATCATCGTCGAGGACGTGGTCGACACCGGCTTGACTCTGAGCTATCTCCTGGGGTTGCTCGATACCCGCGGGCCCGCCTCGCTCGCCACCGTGACCCTCCTGGACAAGACGACGCGCCGCATCGTCGACGTCGATCTCGAATACCGAGGATTCGAGGTGGGGGACGAGTTCCTGCTGGGGTACGGGCTGGATTGGGAGGGCACATACCGCAACCTGCCCTCGCTGTGGGCGATCCTGGACCTCGCCGAGTTCCGTGACGATCCTGGGATCCTTGCCAGGGAGGTGTTCGGAAGGGCCAGTGATAGTCTGAAAAGGTGACCAACGAGAGCATCCCCGTCGAACTGGTCGGCGTGAGAATCGAGCTGCCGACCAACACGCCCATCGCACTCCTGCGTGAGATCGGTGGGTCCCGGTTCCTCCCGATATGGATCGGGACGAATGAGGCGACGGCGATCGCACTGGCTCTCGAAGGCGTCGAGCCTCAGCGCCCGATGACCCACGATCTCCTCAAGGAGGTCATCACGGCGCTCGAAGCCCGCGTGGACCGGGTGGTCGTCACCGAGTTGCGCGACGGCATCTTCTATGCCGACCTGGTCTTCGAGCGCGACGGCACCGAGATCACGGTGTCGGCCCGCCCCTCCGACTCCATCGCGCTGGCGGCCCGCACCAACGCCCCGATCTTCGTCCTGCCGGCAGTGTTGGACGAGGCGGGGGTCGAGCTCCGGGACGAGGACGAGGAAGACGAGGTGGCCCGCTTCCGGTCGTTCCTCCAGGACGTCAGCCCCGAGGACTTCGGCTCGCCCGGATGAGCAGAGAGCGCCGTGTCGTCGGCGGCGTGATCGTCCTCACGCTCGTCACGGTGGCCGGGACGGCGGGCTACATGATCATCGAGGGCGCCTCCTTCGGCGAGTCGCTCTATATGACGGTGGTGACCATCTCCACGGTCGGCTTCGGCGAGATCTTCCCGCTGTCGTCGGCGGGACGATTCATGACCACCGTCATCATCGTCCTCGGGGTGGGCACCGCTCTCTACACTGCGGCCACCGCCGTGGAGATGGGCCTAGAACGGTTCCTCGGCGGCGAGCTCCGCCGGAGACGTATGGACCGCCAGATAAGCCGACTCCAGAACCACGTGATCGTCTGCGGATTCGGCCGCGTCGGCCAGAACGTCTGGCAGGCCCTCAAGGAAGAGAACATCCCCGTGGTCGTCGTCGAGGCGATCCCCGAAGCGGCCGCCGATGGCGTCGAGACCGGGGCCCTTGTCGTCACGGGGGATGCCACGCGTTATGAGACTCTCGGCGACGCCGGCATCGATCGCGCTCGCGCCCTCATCGCCTGCGTGCGGAACGACAACGACAACCTCGTCATCGTGCTGTCGGCCAAGAATCGGCGCCCCGACCTTCCGGTGATCGCCCGCGCCACGGAGTTGGAGGCGCAGCAGAAACTTCGCCTGGCCGGTGCCGACCGGGTCGTGTCACCGCAGCTCGTCGGCGCACATCGACTGGCGGCGCTGGCCGCTGAGCCCCGGCTAGACGAGTTCGTCGACGTGATCCTGCATGGACGACTCATGGAGCTCCGAATCGAAGGAGTCGAGATCGACACGAGCAGCCCGTTGAACGGAAAGACCCTGCGCGACTCCGAGATCCGGGAGCGCAGCGGCGCCCTGGTCCTCGCGGTGGAGACGACCGACGGGGAGCTGCATTTCAACCCGGCCCCCGATCACCGGATCCGCTCGGGTCAGATGATCATCGCCATCGGCTCATCGGATCAGGTCGATCAGCTGCGCGGGATGGCGACGCGATAGCGGCAGCAGCGCCGCGTCTGCCCCGCACCCGGCCGGAGCCGTCAACCGAGCTCTACTGACGCATTGCCGCGAGCATGTCACAAGAATGCGCTCCAACCGGATGACGGGAATCAGATGACGATGCGCCCGCGGCAGGTGGGGCGGCGGCAATTTCTCGTGAACCTGGGCAAGGGTGCGGTGGGTCTCGCGGTGTTCGGGTTCGCCGCCTGCGCCGACGACGCCAGGGACGCGACCACTCGCGCACCGACCACCACCTCCACCACCGGCGCCACCTCGACGACCGCTGGCCCTGGTACGACGGAATCCCCCGGAACGACCGTGCCAGGAAGCCTGGCGACGGTGCAGCGAGTCGACCTGGGCTTCGTCTCCGCGTACATCGTGGCGCGCGAGGGGGCGGCCGCGGTGATCGACACCGGCACCAGCGGATCGCAGGCCGACATCGAGTCGGGGCTGGGCGTGCTCGGGCTCGGATGGCCGTCGGTCGGCCATGTCATCTTCACTCACCATCACGGGGATCACATCGGCAGCGCCGGTGCAGTGCTGTCCCGCGCCGCTGCGGCCCAGGCCTACGCCGGGGCGGACGACATCCCCAGGCTCGGCCAGGTGGGACCGGTCAACGCGGTGGGGGACGGCGACAGGGTGTTCGGCCTCGACATGGTGGCGACTCCGGGCCACACCCCCGGCCACATCTCGGTGCTCGACCCGGTGGCGCGATTCCTCATCGCCGGTGATGCGCTCAACGGCCAGCCCGACGGCGGCGGAGTCCTTGGCCCGAACCCCGGGTTCACGGCCGACATGGGGGTGGCCATCCAGTCGGCGCGCAAGCTCGCGATGCTCGACTACGACGACGCCTACTTCGGCCACGGCGAGCCGCTCCTCGGAGGTGCATCGGCGGCCGTGGCCGCGCTCGCCGAGACGCTCGAGGCCTGAGGGCGGTGGCGAGCCCACACACCGCCGGACCCACCGCTGCTGCTGCCCGGGGAGGAATCCCGAGACGCCTCCGGAGGCGGGCATGAACTTCGGTGTCTGACGGAAGCCGGCCGCTGGAGGCCGTCCGCTGCCTTCCCTTTGTCCACAGGGGTTGTTGACAACCGGAGGTCGCGATCTCTAACTTCATCCCGGTAGTTCTCGCGAGGGAATTACGGTGGTGTAAGCTCTGGGGAAGTCAGGGAGGCGTCGTGGCTGACGTACAGCAGGGGTATCGCGCCCCACAGGTCTGCAAGATCGTGGGGATCACCTACCGGCAACTCGACTACTGGGCACGGACCGACCTCCTCAAACCGTCGCTCAAGACGGCCACGGGGTCGGGCTCACAACGGCTCTATTCCTTCGGCGACATAGTCCAGTTGCGCGTCATCAAGAGATTGCTCGACGCCGGCATGAGCCTCAAGAAGATCCGCCAGGCGATGGACCTGCTCCGCGAACAGCTCCAGAGCCGCGCTCCATTGGAGGAGGTCACCCTCCTCTCGGACGGAGTGACCATCTACGCGGCGCACAGCGCCGACGAGGTCGTCGATGTGTTCCGCCGCGGACAGGGTGTCTTCGGCATCGCCGTGGGCCCCGTCCAGCAGGAACTCGAAGGGGAGATCCACCGGCTCTTCCCCGAGTCGTCCGAAGCCGCCGAGCCGGTGCCGGCAAGCCTGGAGGCATGACCTGACCCTCGACTTCCAGACACCGGCCGACCTCGTCGACTTCGCCCACGACAGCGAGCGACAGTTCGCCCGCCTCCTGGATTTCTATGGGATCGCCTGGGAGTACGAGCCCAGGTCGTTCCCCATCGAATTCGACGACGCCGGGGAACCGACCGGGTGGTTCACACCGGACTTCTACCTTCCGGACGAGGATCTGTTCATCGAGATCACCACGATGAATCAGAAGCTGGTCACGAAGAAGAATCGCAAGGTGCGCCTGCTGCGCGAGCACCACGCTCACATCAACTGCAAGATCTTCTACCAGAGGGACTTCCTGCATCTCCTGATCAAATACGACCTGGAGCCGCCCGACACGGAGGAGGAGCCGCCGGCCCCGACCCGGATCCCGGGCCCGGTCCAGGTGGTCAACCTCGGGGAGATCGAGGCCGGGTAGAGCCCCTTCCCGAGACCCGCGACGCTGCCGTTATCCTCCCCTCGTGCCCCGGTCATCGTTGCACCACGTCCACGAGCGCCTGGGAGCTCGTTTCACCGACTTCGGCGGCTGGGAAATGCCCCTCCACTACGAGGGCACGCTCGCCGAGCACCGGGCCGTTCGAGGCGCATGCGGGGTCTTCGACGTCTCGCACCTGGGCCGCTTTCGCCTCCGTGGCCCCGGTGCCCATGACCTCGTGTCGCGACTGTTGTGCAACCACATCGACCGGATCGGCCCCGGGCGTGCCCAGTACACGATGCTCCTCGACGACACCGGGGGAGTGGTGGACGACATCATCGTCTGGTGGCTCGGTGACCAGGACTTCATCGTCCTCCCCAACGCCGACAACAGCGACGAGGTGACCGGACGTTTTGCCGCGGAGGCGCCGTCGGGCACCTCGGTGGAGGACATCAGGGAGGAGACCGCGCTCATCGCAATCCAGGGGCCGAAGAGCCGCGCAGTCCTCGACGAGGTGATCGGCGGCCACCCCAAGCGGTTTCGCGTCGGGAGCTTCGACACGACCTGGCCGCTCGTCGCCGCCGGAACCGGCTACACAGGTGAGTCCGGCGCCGAAGTGCTGATCGATGCCGAGGATGCGACTGCCGTCATGGATCGGGTCCTGGAGTCCGGTGCACAGCCGTGCGGCCTCGGGGCCCGCGACACGCTGCGCCTCGAAAAAGGCTACCCCCTCTGGGGACAGGACCTCGATCGGGACACCACCCCGCTCGAGGCCGGCCTGGAATGGGTCGTCGGCTGGGATCACGAGTTCGTGGGGAAGGACGCTCTCGAGCGCCAGCGCGAGGAGGGGCTGAGGAAGCGACTGGTCGGCTTCCGGCTTTCGGATCGGCGCGTGCCCCGGCATGGGTACCCGCTCCGCTCGGTAACCGCCACCGGGACCGTCAGCAGCGGCAACTTCAGCCCGACACTCGAGGTGGGGATCGGAATGGGATACCTCGAGCCGGATCCTGGGCCCGGGACCGAGCCGGTGGAGGTGGCCATCCGGGGCGATTGGATCTCCGCCGAACGCGTCGACCCGCCCTTCGTGGGGGACTGATGGATTTCACCCCGCACACCGACACCGATGTGACCGCGATGCTCTCCGCGATCGGGCTCGAGGAGCCCGCAGACCTCTTCTCCCACCTCCCCGGTGACGTGCTCGCCGGCGACGATCTCGGACTACCGGAGCCGCTCTCCGAGCTGGAGGTGATGCGCCACATCGACGACCTTGGAGCGCGCAACACCCCCGACCTGATCTGCTTCGCCGGCGGAGGGATCTATGACCATCACCTTCCCCCGGTGGTGCGCTCCCTCACTCTGCGGCCGGAGTTCGTGACCTCCTACACGCCCTACCAGCCCGAGGTGGCCCAGGGCGTTCTCCAGGCCCTCTTCGAGTACCAGTCGATGATCGCCGCCATCACCGGACTCCCCGCTGCCAACGCATCTCTCTACGACGGAGCATCGGCCGGCCTGGAGGCGGTCAACCTGGCGGTCGGCCATACAGGGCGCAACGGGGTATGGGTGTCACGCGGCGTCCATCCCCAGACCCGGGCGATGATCGACACCTTCGCCAGAGCGCGCGAGCTCGAGGTGGTCGAGCACCCGATGGTGGGGGGCCGAACGGTGTGGGCCGGAGACGCCGGTCCGCAGCCGGCAGCCGTGGTCTTCTCGCAGCCGAATCATCTGGGTGTCATCGAGGACTACGACGCTGCGGTCTCACTCGCACACGGCGCCGGAGCACTGGCGATCGCAGAGGTCGACCCGATGCTTCTCGGGATCATGCGCACGCCCGGCGACGCGGGGTGCGACGTCGCCTTCGCCGAGGGCCAGCCTCTCGGCAACCCGATGTCGTTCGGAGGACCCGTGGTCGGGATCTTCGCCACATCGATGGAGCTCCTTCGGCGGATCCCCGGGAGGTTGGTGGGCGCGACGGTCGACCGTGAGGGCCGCAAGGCCTACACCCTGACCCTTCGAACCCGCGAGCAGGACATCCGTCGTGAAAAGGCATCGTCGAACATCTGCACCAACCAGAGCCTCAACGCCATCGGCGCGGCCATACACCTCGCCTGGCTGGGCCCGGAAGGACTCGCAGAGGTGGGTCGGCAATCCATGGCCAAGGCTCGCTATCTCGCGGGGCTCCTCGAAGGCCTCGACGGGGTACATCTCGGAGTCGACGCTCCGTACGGCCGGGAGTTCCCAATTCTCCTCCCGATCGACCCGGAGGAGACCGTCGAGAAGATGGCTGAACTGGGCTACGTGGCCGGCATCCCGATCTCGGGCGACTATCCCGAGATGCCGGGCGGATTGCTCGTTGCCGTGACGGAGAAGCGGACCAAGCGCGAGATGGACGGCTATGTCGTCGCCCTCCAGGAGGTGCTGGCGGATGCCTGAGCCCGGCGGTCCCGCCACCTCCTCGCCGTTGACCGGCGGAGGTCCCGAGCCCACGCTGCGCGATCTGTCGTCCCCGGGTCGGCGTGCCTGGTCCCTGCCGGCGCTCGATGTGCCCGGCGATCTCGGTGACATCCCCGAGCGAGCCGAAGCACCCCCGCCCCTGCCCGAGGTGGCGGAGCGCGACCTGGTGGCCCACTTCACCCGGCTCGCGCATCGGAACTTCGCGGTCGACCTCGGTGCATACCCTCTCGGGTCCTGCACCATGAAGTACAACCCGAAGGTCTGTGACTGGGCGGCGGAACATCCGTCGTTCCGCAACCTGCATCCCGCCCAGCCCCCGTCGACCGCCCGGGGCGCCCTCGAGGTACTGCTGGAGGCAGAGGAGATCCTGTGCCGACTGACCGGCATGGCCCGCGCCACGTTCCAGCCGCCGGCCGGGGCAGCCGGCGAGCTCACCGGCCTGCTGATCATGCGGGCGTATCACCGGTCAAAGGGGCGCACGCCCGGAAAGATCCTGATTCCCGACTCGGCGCACGGCACCAACCCCGCATCCGTGACCCTGGCCGGCTACGACGTCGCCCACCTGCCCAGCGACGACCGGGGAATGGTGGACCTCGACGCCTTCCGCTCATTGATCGACGATGACATCGCCGGCTTCATGCTCACCAATCCGAATACGCTCGGGCTCTTCGAGCAGGACATCGTCGAGATGGCCCGGCTCATCCACGAGGTGGACGGTCTCGTCTACTACGACGGCGCCAACCTGAACGCCATCCTCGGTGTCGCCCGGCCCGGCGACATGGGCTTCGACATCGTCCACTCCAATCTTCACAAGACGTTCGCCACTCCTCATGGTGGAGGCGGCCCTGGAGCCGGGCCCGTGGCGGTCGTCGAACGTCTCGTCGACTTCCTCCCGGGCCCGCTTCCGGAGCGGGACGGTGACGCGGTGCACTGGTCGATGCCCGCGTCCTCGATCGGCAGGGTGCACGGCAATCATGGAAACTTCCTCGTCGTGCTTCGGGCGCTCACCTACATGCGGGCCCTCGGTGGCGCCGGCCTGCGTAGGGTCGCCGAGCGCTCGGTGCTGAATGCCCGATACCTGGCCTCGATCGTCTCTCGGTCATTCGACATCGCGTATCCGGCGCCGTGCATGCACGAGTTCGTGGCGTCGGCGGCGTCGCTCAAGAAGCAGACCGGAGTGAGAGCCATGGACGTCGCCAAGGCGCTTCTCGACAGGGGAATCCACGCACCAACCGTGTATTTCCCGCTGGTGGTGGATGAAGCCCTGATGATCGAGCCGACCGAGACCGAGTCGCGCGAGACCGTCGAGGCGATCGGGCAGGCGCTGCTCGAGATCGCCGAGCGTGCCGCATCGGATCCCGAGGAGATTCAGAACGCTCCGCATTTGACCCCGGTGTCACGGCCCGACGATGCCCGGGCGGCGCGTCACCCGGTCCTCGGATGGCACATGGAGGCGGAGTGACCGTCACCCATCGCACTGCATCCGACGGCACCGAGATCTTCTCCCGCGAGTGGTCGCCGGACGGCGAAGCGCGCTCCTCGATCGTCATGGTCCATGGGCTGGCGGAGCACAGCGGCCGGTACCTGCACGTGGGGGAGTCGCTGGCACGACGCGGCCACCATGTGCGCGCCTCGGATCTGCGGGGCTTCGGTCGGTCGAGCGGCCGGCGCGCCTGGGTGGAACGGTGGGACGACTACCTCGACGACCTCGAGGACGACATGGATGCCGCCAGGCGGTTCGGCGTGCCGGTCACCCTCCTCGGTCACTCGCTGGGGGGCCTGGTGGCGATCTCGTATGCGCTGTCGGATCGCCCGGCGGCCGACCTCCTGGTGCTCTCGGCTCCGGGTCTGGACGCCGACCTGCCGGCCTACAAGAAGGCGATGGCGCGGATTCTCGGGGCGATTCTGCCCCGGATCAGCGTCGCCAACGGGCTGGAAGGACACCATCTGTCACGCGACCCGCTGGTCGGGGAGGCCTACTTCTCCGACGATCTGGTACACACTCGCACCACCCTCCGCCTGGGGCGGGAGGGCCTGCTCGCCGGTGATCGCGCACGCGGCCGGCTCGATGAGCTCGCAGTCCCGACCCTGGTGATCCACGGCTCGCACGATCCCATCGTCCCCCCTGCGATCAGTCGGCCCCTCGAGACGCTCGAAGTCGTTGATCGCCTCGAACTCCAAGGGCACCGCCATGAGAGCTTCAATGAGGAGGGCGGAGTGGAGGCGATCGATACGGTCGCCGCCTGGATCGAGAGGCGGCTCTAGCGGTCACTGCGAGCGGTACCCGGCGTCGACGAGTGCCTTCACCCGCGCCCTGGTCTCCTCCGAGCAGAACGCCGCCTCGATGGCGTTGAGCGTCACGGCGTGGAGATCCTCGGGGGTGAATTCCTGATGCGCGGAGACGAACTCGAACTCGTCGGTCATCGTGATGCCCGACATCAGGCGGTTGTCCGTATTCACGGTCGCGGCGAACCCCGCGTGATGCAGCATCCCGATGGGGTGATCGGCCGCCGTCGGATACATCTTCGTGTGGAGGTTCGACGTGGGGCACAGTTCGAGGGTGATCCCCCGCTGATACACCTCGGAGGCGACGGGCCCCATCGAGACGATCTTCCCGCCGACGACCTCGGTGTCCTCCACGATGCGGGCTCCGTGACCGAGTCGCTCCGCACCCATCGACAGCGCACCGGCGATGCTCTCCACCCCGGCACCTTCACCCGCGTGGATGGTCACCCGTAACCCGCCTTCCCGGGCCATGTCGATCGCTCGCTCGAACAGAGGAGCGGGGTGGGCCGCCTCGGGACCGGCCAGATCGATCGCAACGACCCCGCGGCCCGCGTACTCGACGGCCGCCTCGGCCACCTCGAGCGAATCGGAGTCTTGTCGCAGGATGTCGACGATCACCCCTGATGCGACGCCGAACTGCCGCTCCGCATCGGAGAGGCCCGCGACCACGTTCTCGATCGCCTCGCCACGGGTCATGCCGGCGCGCATGTGCAGGCTCGGAGCGAAGCGGATCTCGGCGTACACGACTCCCTCGGCGGCGTGATCCTCGACGCACTCGAACGCCACCCGGCGCATCGCCTCCGGCGTCTGCATCACGCCAAATGTGTGGCGGAATGCGTCGAGGTAGTCCTCCAGGGACTCCGCCATTCCCTGGTAGAGGGCCCGGGCCAGCTCGTCGGGATCCATCGACGGGAGATCGCGATACCCGACCGCAGGCGCCAGTTCGATCAGAGTCGCCGGGCGGACCCCGCCGTCGAGATGATCGTGAAGTACGACTTTGGGCAGGGTGCGAAGATCCATGGGCGGAGGAATCTAATAGAGACGGCGGAAGGCACCGAGCAGAGAAGCCCGGACCAGCCTCGGCAGGCCGGGCCACCGCCCTCTGCCGTCTGCCCTAGGCCGGGAGCCACCATCTCCGTTCGATGATGTCTTCGTCGAAGAGGGTGCCCTCGATCACCTCACCCGGTGAGAATCCCTGGGCCTCGTAGAACCGCTCGCCATCGAGGTTCCCCAGGAGGACGTCGGCGCAGATCGGCAGTCGCGGAGACGAGGTGCGAACCGATGCGAGCAGAGCTCGTCCGATGCCTCCCCGTCGATACGCCGGCTCGGTGGATATCGCTGTGACCTTGACACGCAAGCCACCGGATTCGGAGTCCAGGAACCCGACCAGGCCGGCACGGCCGCCGTCCGCCACCTTCACGCCACCGCGCAGAAGGCGACGCCGAAGTGAGGAGGGCGAGTAGTCGCGGTTGAGGAGCCGGGCGATCGTATCCGGCTTGAGGAGTCCGGAGTAGGTCTCCCATGCCGCGGCGTCGGCGACCCGTCCGATGGCGAGGAGATCACTCCGTGTGGCCGGCCGCACCCGCATCCCTCCGAACCTACTCGGGCCGCCCGTCCTGCGAGCCGGTTCCTTACACTCGTCCCCGTGCCGACCGACACGATCTGGATCGCCGCAGTGGGAGGCGGCCTCCTCGTCCTCGCCGCGACGCTGTGGCTCCTGGGGCGCCGCCGAAGGCCCTCGGTCCTCTCCCCTCCGCCCCCGCCCGCCCTGGACCCCCCCGTCACCCGTCTGTCGGCCGGCGAACGTGAGGCGGCATGGTCGGCTGCCCGGGCGGCAGAGCGTCTCGGGGCGGCACGGACGAAGATCACCGAACTGGAATCCAGGCTCTCCGCCGCCGAGGACACGACATCGGCTCTCGACGACGACACCGACGAGCTTCGCTCCACCATCGCCGAGGCCGACCGGGAGGTCACCGAACTCCGTTCTGCCCTCGATGCCGCCGAGACGCGGATCGCCGCCCTCGAGACGGAGATCGCCGCAGCGTCTCGAGCTCCCGCTTGGGACACAGATCACGTCGCCGCGCTCGAGGAGGAATTGCAGGAACTCCGCGATGCCGTTGCGAGACATGTCGCGACCGAGAGGGAATTGCGGCATCGCCTCGCCGCCGCCGAGCACGCCGGGGCCACCGACACCCCAGAGGCCGATGCCGAGCTGGCCGACGCCCACCGGCGGATAGCCGAACTCGAGTCGCGGCTCGCGTCGACGGGTCCCGTTGCGCCGCCGGAGCTTCAGCAGCGCATCGAGGAGCTCAGCCGACGCGTCGTGGCGCTCGACGCCGAGGTGCAGCAGCTCGGTGCCGAGCGCGACACCGCTCGCGTCGATGCCGCACGGGCCCGGGATGCCCTCCGCGAGGCGCGTGATGATGCGGATCGGCGCGTTGCTGCCGCCGCCGCCGAGGTGGCACGGGTCACGGCACAGGCCGCCGATCTCGAGCGAGCCGTCGAAGAGTCGAGTCGGGATGCCGCCCGCCTCGTGGCGCGCAACGCCGAGCTGGCCGACCTCGAGGCCCGCCTCGCCGCCCTGTCTGCCGCCCGAGACTCCGAGTTGCGGCGGCTCAACGAGAAGATCGGCTCCATGGAGCACCTCTATGTGGAGGTCGAGACACGCGACCGCCGGATCCTTCAGCTGGAGGACGAGGTGAAGTCCCTCGCGGAGTCACGCGATGAAGCGGTCGCCGAGTTGGGACGTGTCGAGCGACAGCTCGTGACGCTCCAGGGCACTCACGCCGAGGCCATGGCCCGCCTCGACCGGCTTGGAGGGCTGGAGCGGGATCTGGAGGAGGCTCGAACGCGGATCGTCGAGTTGGAGAGGAGCGAAGACTCCGGTGCCCTTCGAGCCGAAGTCAGCCGTCTCCAGAAGACCCTCGAAGGCGAGCGAGACCGCAATGCTCGACTCCAGAGGCGGCTTTCGCTCGAGGCGACCACTGCGGGGAAGCAGCCCTCGTATGCGGAGTGGGACCGGAGGCTGAGGGAGCGAATCGACACCGCGGTGGCCGACGCAGTCGGGCCGCTGAAGGCACGCATAGAGCGCCTGCGACAGGTCGTCGAGGAGAAGGAGAACCGCATTGCCGCTCTCGCCGAGCGCAGCCGGGACGACGGCCCCGACGATCTCACCCGTATCAAGGGGATAGGGCCCAGAATCCGCGACATCCTCCACGGGCTGGGGATCACCACATTCCGTGAGATCGCCTCCTTCTCTGACGAGGATGTTGAGCGCGTGGGTGGCGCCCTTCCCGTGTACGGGAGACGGATCCTCGACGACGGCTGGATCGACCAGGCACGCGAACTCGCCGGGTAGGCGTGTTGCGCTTGCCACGTGCCGGTAGCCGGTTGAGACTTCCCTCGTGTCACTGACTGGACGGCTGCTCGTCGCGTCGCCGGTGATGGGTGATCCGAACTTCGCCGGGAGCGTGGTACTCGTCTGCGCCCACGACGACGACGGCGCGGTGGGGCTGGTGTTGGATCGCCCGACCGACCTGCCCGTCCGCGACCACCTCCCCGATTGGGCGAGCAATGTCGCCGAGCCCACGGTCGTCTTTCTCGGGGGC
The DNA here is from genome assembly GCA_035464675.1 of Acidimicrobiia bacterium. Classification (GTDB taxonomy): domain Bacteria; phylum Actinomycetota; class Acidimicrobiia; order Spongiisociales; family UBA11373; genus JAUYIV01. Next base: position 17,250 of record DATHSA010000081.1, on the reverse strand, counting down.
CCGGTGAACCCGGAGATGGCAGTGGGTCTTGGCGAGGGTGACGCCGCCGGCTCCGGATGGTCGCCCGTCGTGGGGAGCACCGGGCTGATCGACTTCGAGGGCGCCGACCCCTCCCGGATCGGGCGTCTTCGTGTGTTCGCGGGCTACGCCGGCTGGTCGGCGGGACAGCTCGAAACCGAGGTGACTGACCTCGATTGGATCGTCGTCCCCGCCCATCCCGACGACGCCTTCGATCCCGATCCGGAGGGCATCCGGGAGAGGGCGCTCCGGCGCAAGGGCGGGCTGTTCCCGGCCTACGAGTACTACCCGGCCGACCCCGCCCTCAACTAGAGGGTCTGCGGTAGAAGAGGGCGAGCTGAGCGATGCCCGCCAGGAAGCCACCGGCAACGATGACTGCTCCGGTCGTGCCGTCGAGGTCGGTGGCGATCTCGAGGGCATGATCGATCGACCACTCACCGGGACCCAGCAGCGCAACTGCAATCGCCGCCGCCACCAGGACGAACACGTACTCGTAGCCCTCGTCGGGCCGGGCCGTGATCCAGAACCCGGCGAAGCGATGCACCGTCCAGAAGGCTCCCAGCATCATGGCCACGAGTCCGGCCGCCGCGAACGACGTGAGAAATCCCGCCAGGAACCCGATGCCGATCCCGATCTCGGCGAACGTCATGAACATCCACTGGATCGCAGGGCTCTTGAGCCCGATCGACGCGGCCCAGTCCATGGTCTTCTGCCGGTTGCGGAAATGCTTGAGGCCGTGCGCAAGGAACACCACTCCCACGGCGAAGCGGATCACCGCCATGGCGGTGTTGAAGACATCGGCGGACATGGCTCTCCCTCGTAGGCGGAACGACGGAACCATAGGTTGGAGGCTGCGAGGATGTCGTTCGCAGTTTCGACCAAGGAGCCACTTTGACCCTCGTTCCGTTCCCCGACACCTGGAACGACACCGCGCGCGTCCTTCATGGCTACGCCCGGGTCCTCGGCGCCGTACCCAGGGCCCACGCCGAGCCCCAGGCTCACTGGTGGCACGTCGGCTTGGAGATCGAGGGTCAATCCCTGGTCACCGCCCCGGTCCCGCTGCCCGGTGGGGGGGTCCTCCGCCTCGGGATGGCCCCGGGCCGTCACACGGCCTGGATGCAGGCCTCGAAGGGCTTCCAGGCCGACTTCCCGCTCGATGGGGGTCTCTCGGCCAACGAGCTCGCCGAAGCCGTGCTCGGCAACGCCGCAGAGCTCGGACTGCCCGACGGGTACGACCGAGCCCGCTTCGAGTCCGACGAGGTGCGCCCTTATGACCGGGGGGCGGCCATCGCCTACTGGGAGAACCTGATGATGGTCGCAGCCGTCCTGGATCGCCGCCGAGATGAGATGAGTGATCCCGGAGGCATCCACATCTGGCCACACCACTTCGACATGTCGTTCGAGTGGTACGGAAGCCGCCAGGTGGAAGGAGAGGATGGGTCGACGTCGCCCGCGCAGATCAACCTTGGCTTCAACGTCCTCGACGACCCGTACCTCTACTCGAGCCCCTGGCCGTTCGACGAGGGGCTGCTCGACGAGGCCCTGCCCGGGAAGGCACGTTGGCACACGGACGGCTGGACCGGGTCGATGCTGCCGTTCGAAGCCCTCTTGGGCCAGAGCGATTGGGAGGAACGCGTCCTCGAGTACGCCCGGGCCGTCTACCGGGTCAGCCTTCCCGGCCTCACCGGGTGACCGCGGCTACGGGAGGTACTGCTCCACCAGCTCTGTCACGACCCCATCATTGACGAAGAGCCACACCGCGCAGTGGTCACCCGGACAAGTGACGTATCCGGCCCCCACGGGCCAATTCGTCATCGGAGTCGCCGACGGCGTCACACCGGGCCCCGACGCGTCGATCCAGTAGGCCGTGCCGTCGGGGTCGAGGTCGATCGTGAACAGCTTCGGGTTCATGTTGCGGATGTAGAAGTCGAGGTCGTAGCCGACCTCGCCGTCAGCCGTCGCCGCCGCGACTCCGGCCGCTCCGGTGAAGAAGCACGCCAGGTCGAAGGTCAGCGTGCCCGCCGAGAACCCCTTGGCGAAGCCGAACCACATCCCGGCCGGCAGTACGTCCCCGGGAGGGGCACAACCCGAGCCGTGGCCGTCGGCCGCAGTGAGCAGGGGATCCGGAAACATCCCGTACCAGGCGACCGAGAAGTAGGGCACGGTGGCCGTCGTGCTGGGCGCCAGGGTGGTCGTGACTGCCTCCGTGGTCGTCGGCGCAGCCGTCGTCGCCTGAGGCACCGTCGTCGTCGTCGTCGCCTCGGTCGTGGGCGTGGCAGCGGTCGTGGTGGCGGCGTCGTCGTCGCCGCACGCGGCCAGCACCAGGCCCAGGGCGAGAAGTGGAATCAGCGATCTGGGCACAGGGACCTCCTTTTGGGCCCTCACGGGTAGAAGGTACGCCTCTCGCCTGAGCGTTCGACCGGCCGAACGGCCCGATCTCAGAGGTCCCGGGCGACCACACCGTCGCGCTGTTCCGAGAATCCGAGGGACTCGTAGAAGGCACGCGTGCCCTTGTACGCCTCCGCGGCGTTGCGAGCGGTCTCGACGGGATAGGCCTCGATACGGTGATATCCGTGCCCGGGAAGCGTGGCGATGGCGAACTCGAGAAGCCGCCGGGCGACGCCGAAGCCCCGATACGCGGGGGCGACCATGAAGCACACGACGCTCGCCGTGCCACCGTCATCGCCGGAGACGTGCTCGGGGAACTCGGAGCGCGCGTTGACGTTGCACCAGCCGACCACGCGATCGCCCTCGTAGGCGAGAAAGCCGGTGTGGCGCCCCTCCATGATTCGCTCCGCGACCCGGGCCCTGGTGTCCTGCCAGCGACGCTCACCCCAGGGTGGGTCGATGCCGACCACGTGGTGGAACAGGCAATAGCACGACGCCCAGCCGGGGTTGTCTGTGAAGGCGTCGACATCGAAGAAACGGAGGTAGTCGCCGGCCAGCTCGGGAGACAGCGGCCGGATGGTGATCTCGTCGATCTCCAGGCGGCGCTCCGGCACCGGGCCGAGCATCCGAATCCGTTCGATTGCGTTGAGGGTTGCCGCAGGCCCTGGGTCGAAGTCGTGAGCCGCCCGGAAGTGCTCACGCTGAACCTCTACCAGGGTGCCGTCGTCCTCCGCCTCGAAGGTGGCTCCGCAGAAGCATCGGGTGTCGACCACGGACAAACCGTACCGGAAGCCGACGCGGCCTACCCTCGCCGGGTGCCGCCGTCCGGGAACCTCCGCCGTGAGCTGGGAGTCGGTGGCGCCGTCCTGCTCGGACTCGGCTCCATCGTCGGCACCGGGATCTTCGTCGGGACGGGCATTGCCGCGGAGGTCGCCGGACCGTCACTCGTCCTCGCGATCGGCCTCGCCGGGTTGCTGGCAACGCTCAACGGCCTGAGCAGCGCCCAGCTGGCGGCTTCTCACCCGACCAGCGGCGGAACCTACGAGTACGGCTACGAGTATCTGACCCCGGCTCTCGGCTTCACCGCGGGATGGATGTTCCTCGCAGCCAAGTCGGCGTCGGCAGCCACGGCCGCCCTGGGGTTCGCCGGATACCTGGAACGCCTCACCGGCATCGGCGGTGGGGGAGTGATGGTGGCGCTCGCTGCGATCGTGGCCATCACGGCGCTGGTGTCCTTGGGAATCCGTCGATCATCGATCGCCAACGCGGCGATCGTGTCGGTGACACTCCTCGGACTCCTGTGGTTCGCCCTTGCCGGTTCCTTTGAGATCGACGCTGCCCGATTCACACCCTTCCTCGGTGGGGGGGTCGCGGGACTCCTCGAGGCGACGGCGCTGATGTTCGTCGCATACACCGGATATGGCCGGATCGCCACGCTCGGCGAAGAGGTCCACCACCCGGCGAAGACGATCCCACGGGCGATCATCGTCACGCTGGTGGCGACCGTCGCGCTCTACCTGGCGGTCACCGCCACCGGGATCGGCGCCGCAGGCGCGGACGGCCTCGCCGACGCCACCGGCGGCACCGCGGCGCCCCTCGAGGCGGTCGCCCGGGGATTCCCGGGGGGCGATGCGACGGCGCGAGCCGTGAGCGTCGCCGCCGTCACAGCACTGCTGGCGGTCCTGCTCAATCTGGTGCTGGGCCTCTCCCGGGTGGTACTGGCGATGGGGAGGAGAGGTGACCTCCCGAGAGCGGTCGCCCGAGTCGACGAGTCTGGAACCACGCCCTTCGTCGCCGTGCCCCTGGTCGGCCTGATCATCGCCGGCCTCGCCGCCTTCGGGTCGGTGAAGACCACCTGGACGTTCAGCGCCTTCACCGTGCTCGTGTATTACGCACTCACCAACCTGGCGGCGATTCGACTTCCATCCGGGGCCAGGCGGTACCCGGTGGCGCTGGCCTGGATGGGTCTCGCCGGGTGCCTGGGGCTCGCCTTCTGGGTGGACGTCGCGGCGTGGGCTGCGGGTCTGGGCGTGATCGCCGTCGGCCTGGCATGGCATGCGATTGCCGCCCGCGTTCGATCCAACGACAATCCGGCTTCGTGAGCGTCGTCGTCGAGACCGAGGGATTGCGGCGGGAGTTCAGAGCCCGCCGCTCCAAGTCGGGGCCCGTGGTGGCGCTCGACGGCATCGACCTCACCATCGAACAGGGTGAGATCCACGGACTCCTGGGACCCAACGGGGCCGGCAAGACCACGCTGGTCAAGATCCTCACCACGATCCTGATCCCCACGGCCGGTCGGGCGAGCGTTCTCGGTTTCGACGTCGTCGACGAGGTCGAAGAGGTCCGCAGGCGGATCGGCCTGGTCTTCGGCGGAGACCGGGGCCTGTACACCCGCCTGACCGCCCGGCAGAACCTCGACTACTGGGCGGCCTTGTACGAGGTTCCCGCCCCGCTGGCCGACGAGCGGATCCCGAAACTTCTGGATCGCGTTGGCCTCTCCGGACGCTCGGACGACCGGGTGGAGGAGTTCTCCCGTGGGATGAAACAGCGCCTCCACCTGGCCAGGGGACTGGTCGGCGACCCCGAGGTGCTGTTCCTCGACGAGCCCACCGTCGGACTCGACCCGATGGCCTCCCTCCGGTTCCGCGAGCTGGTCGACGAGATCAGGGACGAAGGCAAGACCGTGTTCCTCACCACCCACGACATGGCGGAGGCCGAAGCGGTGTGCGATCGCGTGTCACTCATCGACCGGGGCAACATCCTCGCCACGGAGAGACCATCCGTGCTGGGGTTGTGGATCAACCGCTTCGAATGGGTCGAGGTCCATCAGGCTCCCGACGACCTGGTGCTTGCCTTCCGATCGATGGCGGGTGTCGCGTCGGTCGAGACCCGGCCCGATGGGTGGACCCGGGTGCAGCCGGAGGCGGACGGCGTCGCCCATGCCGTTCTCCAGGAGGTGGTGGGCCGCGGCATCACCTCGGTGCGCACCGGTTCCCCCTCCCTCGAGGACGTCTACCTCCATGTGATGGGCGGGCGCGGGATGGAATTGTGAGGGCGGCGCTCGCCGCCTACCGGATGCAGATGTCGCTGGTGTTCCGCACCCCCAACTTCTGGATGGTGCAGTTCATCACCCCGGCGCAGACGATCCTCTTTCTCTCGGTGATCGACGCCTTCGGCCGTCCCGACCTGCTGGCCCACGCCATCATCGCCCCGACCCTCATCACCATCTGGTACACCGCGGTATGGACCGGGGGTTCGGTGGTCCGCAACGACCGCTGGAACGGCGCCCTGGAACTCCACGCCGCCGCGCCGGCCCCATACGGGGTGATCGTCCCGGCGCGGGTGGCGGCGGTGATGAGCATGGCGCTCCTGGCCGTGCCACTGGCCCTGGGCACCGCGGCGATCACCTACGGGGTCGACATCGACATCCAGCACCCCTGGCTGCTCCTCGGCGCCCTGGTGCTGGTGGTGGTCGGCACCACCGGCTTCGCCGCCATCCTCACCTCGATGACGATCCTCAGCCGGGCGGCCAACACGATCCAGAACTCGGCCTCGTATCCCTTCCTGCTCCTCGGTGGGGTGTTCGTCCCGCTGGCGCTGTTGCCCACATGGGTGCAGCCCCTGGGCCACCTGGTGTTCCTGTCCTGGGGAAGCGACCTGGTCCGCGATGGGATCACCGAACCGACCGTGGATTGGGTGCCCGGTCGGCTGGCCGTGCTCACTGCGCTGGCGCTGGCCGGGTTCGTCGTGGCCCACGGCCTCATCCGCGTGGTGATGCGCCGGGTGCGGGTCACCGGAGAGATCGCCGTCCAATGAGCGCACTGCGAGTCACTGCCCACGCTGCCCTGGTCGGCTTCGAGGACACCCGGGCCCAGTACACCTGGATGTCATGGCTGTTCGGCTGGATGATCCGGGCGACGGCTCAGGTGCTGTTCTTCGCGGCGATGGGAGTGCTGCTCGACAGCGACGCCCTGATCCTGTTCGCTTTCATCGGCAACGTGGCGGCGATGCCGGCGCTCCACGGGATGGCGGTCGGGCCGGATACTGCGTGGGAGCGCGGTCTGGGAACCCTGCCGCTCCTGGTGGCGGCGCCCGGGTCGATGCTCCCGGTCTTCGCCGGGCGGTCGTCGTTCTACATCGCCCAGGGAGTGGGGGAGGGGTTCCTGATCTTCGCCCTCCTGGCCCCGTTCCTGGGGTTCTCGGGGCTGTGGTGGTGGCTTCCCCCGGCGCTGCTGGTGGTGTCGCTGGGCTCCTACGGGATCGGCCTGTTCCTGGCGGCGGTGGCCATCCGGCGGCCCCGGATCGGGAACATCATCTTCAACCTGACCTTCTGGGGAATCGTGGCCATCGCCGGCGTCAATGTGCCCACCGAAGTGTTCCCGGGCTGGGTGCAGACCCTGGCGGACATCCTCCCGCTCCACCACGGCCTGCTGGGCGTCCGTGAGGTGCTTGCCACCGGGCCGTCGTGGGAGGCGGCCCGTCAGTTCGGCCTCGAGCTATCGATCGGCCTGGGGTGGTTCCTCGTGGCTCTGATCGCCTTCAGGACCTTCGCCGAGTCGGGCCGCAAGGACGGGACGATCGATCTGGTGGAGTGACTCCACGAACCGCTCAGGCAGACGCGACCGAGTTGGCCACGAACACACCGTCGACGATCTCACCAATCAGTTGGACGGGAGAGGCGGTCCAGGCGGTGATTTCGATCTCGCCATCCACCAACGCCTCGGTGATCGGGATCTGCATCAGATCGAGCCCCTCCACTGCGATCGTCGCGCCCGCCGGCTGAGGTGGGAAGGACTCGGCGATCATGTCGGCCAGCACCACCGTCCCATCCGCGTACACGAACACGTAGCCATTGACCAGCAACGGCCCGTCGAGCGTCGACGCGATCAGATCCGCCACCGAGATGCCGGGACCCATGGCGGCAGGGAACGTTGCGTCATCGCCTCCGAGGGGGAGCCCGTCGGATACGGTCGGTTCGGAGGTCGGAGGCACTTCAGCGGCATCGGTCGAACCCCCGCCGCATCCTGCGACCAGCAGACCGCCGAGGAGTGCCGTGGCAACTGCTCGCTTCATCGTCATCGCTCCTTGTCGGTGAATCACGAGCGTTGGACGGTCGCGAGCCCTGTCCGGTTCCCATGGATGCGGTCATCTCGAGCCCGACAGACACGGACGCGAGTCACGGCGAGCATGAGTGCGTGCCTGGGCAGTTGCGAGTCACGGCTCGAACCATTCGAAGAGCGTGATCTCCAGGGCCGCCGGTGCCCCCCGGCCTCCCTCGGCCCACCGGCCACTCGGTCATGGCCCGGTCTCGGACGAACCCAGGGTCCGGCCGATCTCGAGAACGTCGTCGACGAGTTTCGACGCCTCGTCCAGCCCGGTCCGCGGATTGATGAAGCAGGGCCGGATGGCGAATCGGCCGTCGAGCCAGGTCCCCGAGGGAAGGCTCTCGCCGCGGCGACGCAACTCGGCCAGGATGCGCTCGTTGAAATCGTCGAGCTCCACCCCCTCCGTGGCGGGCGGGCGGTAGCGGAAGCAGGCGATCGACAGCTCGGGCCCGATGACGAGCTCCAACTCGTCCGACTCTGCGGCGCGCCGCGCAACCAGCCGGGCGCAGTCGTTGTGGCGCACCACTCGGTCCCGGATCCCCTCGGAACCGATCTCCTTGAGGATGGCCCACACGGCGATCCCGCGTGCCGGTGTGCTGAAATCCACCCCCCAGTCGGGTGTCCCCAGTCCGGTCGACTCCCACGGCGACTCCGGGTCGGAGCCCTCCAGATCCTTCGCCTCGCGTTCGCGGTCGTACCCGCCGGTCTCGATCGTGAAGCTCCGTCCGAGCAGATCGCCATCCCGGCAGATCACCATCCCCGTGCCCACTGGGGCGGCGAGCCACTTGTGGGGATCGACGGCAAAGGAGTCGTACGACGCCGGGTCTCCGTAGCGCGCTCGCACGCGATCGTCGAGGATGCCAAACCCGCCGTAGGCGCCATCAACGTGGAACCAGACATCGTGCTCGTGGGCGATGTCTGCGAGATCGCCGAGCGGGTCCACGAGGCCGGTGTTCACGTCGCCGGCGTTGCCGACTATGGCCATCGGCGTGTCACCGGCCGCCAGATCGGCCTGGAGCGCAGCCCGCAGGGCCGCCACATCGATCCTCCCGTCGTCCCCCAGCGGGATCGAACGGAGGCTCTCCCGGCCCGTGCCCAGCACGCCGAGCGCCCGCCCCACGACGTGGTGGACCTGAACGCTGGCGTACACCCTGGGCCGCGGTAGAGCGGCGACACCATCCCTGGCGATGTCGATGCCGACGCGCTCTCCGGCGTGCTGGCGCGCCGCGCCGAGGCCGATGAGGTTGGCGGTGGATCCACCCGACGTGAATTGACCGACGAACGACTCGGGGAACCCGAGCAACTCGATCATCCAGCGAACCGCCATGTCGTCGAGGTGATTGCCTGCCTGAACCCACCAGCGCTGTGGGCTCGCCACGGTCTGAGCGAGGTCTGCGGCGGCGGCGATCGTGGTCGGGGCCGTGGTGACCCATCCAGAGAAGCCAGGGTGTCCCACCCTGAGGCCTCTCGGGATGACGACCTCCGAGAGGACCCGGAGCACCTCTTCCGGACCCGCCCCCATGGACGGGAGCCGCTCGTCGAGGAGGTCTGCCCAGTAGGACCGGGGGACCGCCCGATCCGGGCCTTCGAACCGGGTGAAGGCCTCCAGTGCAGGGAGAAGCGCACCGATGGCATGCTGGAGGCCCGAGGTCGACGCGGCATCGGTCATGGATCGATCAGGCTACACCCGACGCTCACCGCACTCGGAACGTATCCTCATTGGCATGCCTGAGCTTCCGGCCGACTTCTTCCGCCAGAACGAATGGGCCAACCTGCGGCTCATCGACGCCTGCCGCGCGTTGACCGACGAGCAACTCGATGCCACCGTCGAGGGCGTCTACGGATCGATACGGGCGACCTTGCAGCACATCATCTCTTCGGAGACGAGCTACGCCACTCGGCTCGGTGGCGACGTCCCCAAGCTCAAGTGGGACGATCCCTGGCCCGGCTTCGACCGTCTTGCCGAACTGGCCAAGGCGACGGGGACGGCGTTCGTCAGGGCCTCCGGCGCCGTGACCGACGATCCGATCCGGGTCGGCTCGAAGCAGGAGTACGACGTGGAGCCGGTGGTGATCCTCACCCAGATGTTCAACCACGGCACCGAGCACCGCAGCCAGGTGGCGACCATCCTCACCAGCCTCGGAGTCGAGCCGCCCGAACTCAGCGGGTGGGAATGGGGGCTGGCCTCCGGGCGGATGCGGCAGGCCTGATTCTCTCCCCACCTTCCCGGGCCGACTTCGGCCCTCCGGGCCGAACCGACGCCGGTCGGCCCTCCTCCACAGGCGGGGCCCCACCCCCGCCGTGGCCGTGACGCGCCATCCGGGATCTGCGTCCCAATCTGTCGGGCGTCCGTGACACACTGAGGCAATGCCCGGCGCGGCGACCATCCTCCATGCCGACCTCGATGCGTTCTACGCCTCGGTGGAGGTGCGCGACCGCCCCGAACTGCGGGGCAAACCGGTCGCCGTGGGTGGGGGAGTGGTGCTCTCCGCGACCTACGAGGCCCGCCGTTTCGGCGTGAGCGCCCCGCTGGGTGGCGCCGAGGCTCGGAGGCGGTGCCCGGGCCTGATCACCGTGCCGGCCCGTTTCGACGCCTATGTGGAGGCGAGCCGGGCCGTCATGGCGATCTTCGACGACTTCACTCCGCGCGTTGAGCCGATCTCGATCGACGAGGCGTTCCTCGAGGTGGGTGGCAGTGTTCATCTCCTGGGGTCTCCGGAGGCGATGGCCCGGCGGATTCGCCAACGGGTGCGGGCGGAGGTGGGGCTGCCCATCTCGATCGGGGTGGCGAGCACCAAGCACCTGGCAAAGATCGCCAGTCGAGTCGCCAAGCCGGATGGGCTGGTGATGGTGCCGGCAGGGGAGGAGGAACGCTTCCTCGACCCGCTCCCGGTGAGCATGGTCTGGGGGATCGGGCCGGTGGGGGAGGAGCGACTCGCCCGCTACGGGATCCGCACGATCGGCGAACTACGCGCCATGCCGCAATCCTCGGTCGTGGGGTGGTTCGGTGACGTCTGGGGGACCCACCTTTCGGAGAGGGCCCGCAACGACGATCCTCGTGCAGTCGAGCGGCGGAGGAGAGCAGGCTCCGTCGGAGCCCAGAGCGCCGGCGATGCCACCGACGCCGAGCGCCGCCACACCACGCTGCTCGGCCTCGCCGACAGGGTGGGGGGGCGGATGCGGCGCAAGCAGCTGGCCGGCCGTCGGGTGACGATCAGGGTCCGTCTCGACGACATGAGCGTCTTGACCCGGGCCAGGGTCCTGAGCGGCCCGATCGCAGAGACGACCCCGCTCTTCCGAGTCGCGGTCGAGTTGGTCGACTCCCTCATCGCCGAGCGGGCGCCCGACCGGGGGATCACGCTGGTCGGGATCTCCGTCTCGATGCTCGAGGAGGCGCCACACCTCCAAATGGTGTTGCCCCTGGACGACGAGGCGGTCACAACCTCCGGATCGTCGTCCCATCTCAGGGCACGAGACCTCGACGCCGCAGTGGACAGGGCCCGAGAGAGGTTCGGGCGTCCGGCGGTCACGAGAGTGGCGCTGCTGCGCAACACGCCGGAGGAACGCTCGCCCACGCAGGCCATGGGAGGGTGAGGGTTGGTTGTGACGCAGCGACCGGGATCTAGCGGGCGTCCGGGTTGATGGCGTAGGTCACACCCAGGGTCGCCTCGGAAAGCACGTGCCCCTCCATGGCGGCCCGGGCGTCCGACACCGTGAAATCCCCCTCGAGTCCCAGAGATTCGGCGTCGAGCGCGAACACGGTGATGTCGTAGTGGTGGACTCTCTGGTCGTTCCATGGGGGACACGGCCCGTCGTAGCCGCGATAGGTGCCCTGCATGTCGGGGTCATCCTCGAACCAGGCCGTGTAGTCGTTGACGCCCTCTGCAGGGCGACCCCGGCTTCCCTTCTTTCCGCGGGGCACCACTCGCTCGGAGAACTCGCCGGCGGCGATGCTGCGCCGCTGGGGCGGAAGATCCACCAGCAGCCAGTGCGTGAAGTCGGCCCGGGGCTCGTCGAAGCCCACCACCCGGCCCTCCTGATTGACGTCATCGCCGTTCACCGCCACGTCGTGGTCGATCATGGTGAAGGCGAACGACCTCGTGCCCTCGGGCACGTCGGTCCACTCGAGCGGGGGATTGTGGTTCGGTCCGAGCACGATGTGCTGATCCGGGTCGTGCACACCGAACACGAACTCCGTCGGGATCCGATCCCCGTCGCTGAAGGCCGGGCTGGTGAGTTCCATGGGTACCTCCGCACCGGAACCTACCCGGGTGGCATCAAGAGAGCAGGTGGGGGACCAGCCGGCCGAGAGGGGTGCGTCTCACTATCCCCGCAACTTTACATAACGTGGATTATGGGCACACGATATGCCGTCAGGCGGCGTCCCGGGCCACGAACGACAACGCCTCCACTGCGAATCCGTCCCAGCGCTCGGGGTCATCGATTCCGACCCAGCCCCCCCGGGCCCGCCCGGCGTCCTCGATCTGATGGCCCACGCCGGCCTCGACCAACAGCGAGATTCGTCGCTCCGGCAGCCGCACCATCAAAGAGCCGTCTCCTGGATCGAAGCCTGCGAACAACGAGCCCCGGATGGCAAGGCCACGGATGCCGTCGGCGGTGGTCGGCGTCACCCGGGGGTCGATGTCCTGGAGCCGGTGCGCCAGCCCCTGATAGATGCGGCGGCGGTCTCTCTTCACGAGCGCCTCCCCTCTCTCAGAGCGGTCGCCGGGCCAGTAACGTCACAGTGACGCAACGGCCCCGGCGTGTCACCCTTGGGAGCCTACGCCTCCAGGAGCGCCAATGGCTCGAGATTCGCGTCCCGCAGCTGGGCGGCGGAGGCGTAGAGGTGGGTGAAGGCGGCCCTGTGGTCTCCGTCGCGGCGGAGGTCGCGCTCGACGTCGGTGAGAGCGGTCTCGAGCGCGTACAGGCGGTCGTTGAGGGAGCGCAACGCCCCCTGCGACACCAGCGCCTCTCCGGTCTCCAGCCCCATCCGCTCGGCCAGCAGTCGCGCTTCGTAGGCGCGCTGGCGATGGCTGCGCCGGCAGTACTTGCGAGGGCGACCCTGGGTGGACTGCACGATCCCCCGGCCGCACCACTCACATCGGTCGTTATTCGTCACAGTGACGCAATATAGGGGAATGTCCCCGACCCGTCTACGGTTGGTCTACCGGGATCCGAGAAAGGCACACGATGGCGACCGTTGAACTGACGAAGGACAACTTCGAGACGACCATCACCGACAACGACACGGTGATCGTCGACTTCTGGGCGGAGTGGTGCGGCCCTTGCCGCCAGTTCGCCCCCACCTTCGAAAAGGCCTCTTCCGAGCACTCCGACATCGTGTTCGGCAAGGTCGACACCGAGGCCCAGCCCGAACTCGCCGAGTTCTTCAACATCCGGTCCATCCCGACCCTCATGGTCTTCCGCGAGAACGTCGTGCTGTACAGCCAGGCGGGGGCCCTTCCCGACCACGTGCTCGAGGAACTGATCGGCAAGGTGCGCGACGTCGACATGGATGAGGTCCACAAGCAGATCGCCGAGCACAATGCGAACGAGCACGACGAGCAGTCTCAGGCGGGCTGATCTGCCCGCGACCCAAGCTCGATCAGCGACGGGGCAATGACCACACCGATCGTCTTCATCAGCCACAGCACCGTCAACGAGGGACGGCTCGACGCGTTTCGGGAGGTGGGCGAGCAGACGTTCGCCCTGATGGAGGCGACCAAGCCGGGAACCGTGCTGCACTACGGGTACCTGAGCCAGGACCAGTCCGAGGTCTCCTTCGTCCACGTGTTCCCGGACGCCGCGGCCATGGATGCCCACTTCGTCGGAAGCGACGAGAGGGTGGAGGCGGCCTCCGAGTACATCACGGTGCGACGATTCGAGGTGTACGGCTCTCCAAGCGAGGAGGCACTGGCCGCACTACGCGGGAGCGGGGCCGAGCTGATCGTCCACCCTGCCGGGTTCGGGGGCTACATCCGCCTGGTGGGTGATCTCTGAGGCCGACACCTACTAGGCCTGCCTGGACGAGTCCCCCGGCAGCCGGTCAGACGCTGTAGCGAGCGACCAGCCCGACACGCCTCTCCTCGCACTTCTCGCGCGCGAAACAGCCCACCAGGTGGTCGTTCACCATTCCCGCCGCCTGCATGAAGGCGTGCATCGTCGTCGGGCCGACGAACGACCAGCCCCTGCGCTTCAGGTCCTTGCTCAGCGCCGTCGACGCCTCGGTGACTGCATCGATGTCTTCGAATGACCTCGGTGCCATTGGTGGCGTCGTGGGCGCAAACGACCAGAAGTAGGACGCAAGCGATCCGAACTCCTCGATCGTCTCGAGGGCGCGCCCGGCGTTGTTGATCGCCGACTCGATCTTCCCGCGATGCCGGATGATCCCGGGATCGGCGATCATCCGCTCGATCTCGCGCTTTCCGAAGCGAACCACCTCGTCGGGCACGAACCCGGCGAAGTGCCTGCGGAACGCATCACGCTTCCGAAGGACCGTGATCCAAGACAGCCCCGCCTGGAATCCCTCGAGGGCGACCTTCTCATACAGGGTGGTGTCGTCCTCCCAGCCTCTCCCCCACTCGTCGTCGTGGTACGCCTCGTAGAGGTCGTCACCGACAGGCCACCGGCACTTCTCACGTCCGTCCCCGGCGAGGACGACGTCGGTCACTCGGCGTCGAGTTCCAGCGCTGCCGAGTTGATGCAGTAGCGGAGCCCCTTGGGGCCCGGGCCGTCGGGGAAGACGTGCCCCAGGTGCCCGCCGCACGTGGCGCACCGCACCTCGGTGCGAACCATCCCGTGACTGCGGTCCTCGCGGGTCGTGACGGCATCCTGTTCTGCAGGGTCGACAAAGGACGGCCATCCGCTGCCGCTGTCGAACTTGTCCTCAGACCGGAAGAGCTCGGTTCCGCATCCGGCGCACCGGAACACCCCCGGATCGTGGCTGTCCCAGTAGGTGCCGGTGAATGGCCGTTCGGTACCGGCCTCGCGGAGGATGTGGAACTGCTCAGGGGTCAGGCGCTCACGCCATTCGGCGTCGGTCGTGGGAAGGTCAGGCATCTCGATCGCGTTCCTCTCTGCGACAGGGTATTCAGCGTCATCTGGAAGGGGATTGTTCCCATGGCACGAATCGCGATCGTCGGCGACGGCCCGGGAGGGCTCAGCGCCGCCCTCTTTCTCGCCAAGAACGGCCACTCGGTGACCGTGCACGGCGACGACAGCACCGCCATGCACCACGCCTACCTCCACAACTACCTCGGCATTCCCGAGATCGACGGGAGCAGGTTTCAGGTGATCGCACGAAGACAGGTCGAAGAACACGGCGCGTCGATCCGGGCCGGTCGGGTGACCGCGGCCGAAGCCGGAGGCGACCGTGTCCGCCTCACCCTCGACGACGGCACCACTGCCGAAGCCGACTACCTGCTTCTGAGCGAAGGGAAGAAGCCGGAGCTTGCACAGAGCATGGGCCTGAAGTTCCAGGGCGGTGCCGTGGCGGTCGACGCCGATCAGCGAACGTCACTCCCCCGTGTCTACGCAGTTGGACGCTCGACGCGGCCGACTCGAAGCCAGGCGATCATCTCCGCAGGAGCCGGAGCCGCAGCCGCTCTCGACATCCTGGCCCGCGAGGCCGGCGAAGACGTCCAGGACTGGGACACACCCCCTAAAGACAGCTGACAGCGAACAGCTCAGGTTCACAAGACAGACCACGCCCGGGCAACGGGTAACGGGTAACAGGTAACGGATCTAGTACATCACCGTTCGGGTCAGGTGATGGGGCCAGGTGGTCGTGTGGTAGGCGCTCCACAGACGGAAGTCGATCTGCGGGATCACCAGCCCGCGGCCTTCGCCACGACGGGCGTTGACCGCCTCGGTCAGCAGGGCAGTCGCATAGACCGTGTGAGCGCGAATCTCTATCTCCTCGTCGCTGTCTCGCGGGATGTGGTCACCCCCGTTGATCCGCTCCTCGAGCTCGCGTGAGTACTCGAGAACGCCCATCAGCCGGAGGCCCACCGGAACGATGTAATCGGCGAATGCCGTCATGTGATCGAGGTCGCGAAGAGCGAAGCCGCCCCGGTCCCCGACCGCGAGATGTAGCGACCAGAGGGCCAGTTGCGCCAGCTTGTAGACGACGACCTGTCGCCCCTGGTAGTCGCTGACGTCGTCGAAACGGGGGAACTCCACGACCAGGCGCTCCAGGACCCCTTCACCTCCGGCATACATCCGCGTGGGACACGAGCGGATGAAGTTGTGGAACCGGCCGTCGTGATGCGAGACCAGCCTCTCCCCCACCTCATGGAGGATCACCACCCGCTCGTCGAGCATCGGCATCTCGATGTTCCCTTCGAATATCCGTGCGAGATCGGAGCGGGTGACGGCGGCGAGATACGCGCCATCCAGCAACGGGACCCCGTCGGCGAGCGCCCGGTGCAGACAGGCGAACATCGCCTCGCTGTCCGACCACCGGCGACTCAGGTAGTCGACCTCGAACTTGACCCCCGTCTCGAAGTCCGTGAAGGCGAAGTCGAGGGATGCCTTGAGCATCGTCGCATCGATGAGCCGGTCTGGATCGTCCCCCCAGTCGAACGGCCCGGCCGGTCCGCCTGCGGGCGGGGCGAAGGCCTCGTGGGCCATCCAGTCGGCGACGCGCTCGACGGCGTCGACCGACGTCCGAACGTGTGCCGTGCCATCGACGATCGCGGCGACACTGGACAGCACCGGACGATCCCACGCCGGCAGGCTCCTATCGATGGCCATGGGCACGCTCTCCCTGGAAGTCGGCGTGGCAGACTATCGCCTCGATGACCAACCCACGCATCGCCGTCGTCGGCTCCACGAACATCGACCTGATCGCCTATACGGCCAGGATCCCGGGCCCGGGCGAGACGATCGAGGGCGATCGGTTCCAGATGGGGTTCGGCGGAAAGGGTGCCAACCAGGCGGTCATGGCCCGGATCCTCGGTGCCGATGTCTCGATGGTCAACTGCCTGGGAGACGACCCCTACGGGTCGATGACACTCGACAACTTCGCGGAGCGCGGCATCGACACGACACACGTCCACCGGGTGCCCGGCTCCAGTGGAGTCGCCCCGATCTGGGTGGAACCCGACGGCACCAATCGGATCATCATCATCCCTGGGGCAAACCATCGCTTGACGCGACAGCAGGCCATCGAGGCGATACGCGATATCGAGCCAACTGTGGTGCTCGGACAGTTCGAGATCCCGCAGGAGGTCACCGCCGCCGGCTTCCGCGAGGCTCGCTCTCGCGGAGCCACGACCATCCTCAATCCGGCGCCGGCGGCCCCCATCACCGACGAGTTGCTGGCGGAATGCGATTGGATCGTCCCGAACGAAGTGGAGTTCTCGCTCCTGTTCGAGCGACCTGCGACCGACGATGCGCTGATCGAGGTCGCCGGGCGCCTCGATCGCCGACTGGCGGTCACTCTCGGCTCGGAAGGATGCGCCCTGGTCGTGGAGGGCAGCGTGCACCGGATTCCGGCCCCCGAAGTGACCCCGGTGGACACCACCGGCGCCGGTGACGCCTTCGACGGCGGCTTCCTCGATGCGATGCTGCGCGGGGAGAGCCCGGCCCGCTGCCTGAAGGCGGGCAATCGGGTGGGTGCGGCCTCGACCCGGGGGGCGGGAGGCCTGGCGCGGCTTCCGCGCGCGCGGCGGCGGTCGCGATGAAGATCGCACTGATCGGCGGCGCGGGGGTGAGGGCACCGCTGCTCGCTGGCGGC
>DATHSA010000080.1:0-22298 GCA_035464675.1 Acidimicrobiia bacterium | reverse complement strand
CGAGTGAAGTGGTCCGTGAGGACGAGGAGGCTGTTCCCGTCAGGTGACCACGAGACGCCTTCGTAGTACCACTCGTGGTCGACATTGCTGGTGATGGTCAAGACACGGGCGCCTCGCTTGAGCGGGGAGATCGACGACTCGAGAATCCGCGTCGTGCCGGTGGCCAGGTCATACACCGTGATCCGCATCTCGGAGGGAGGGTCGCTCTCGGTACCGAGGTCCTCGAAGGCGATTCTGGTGCTGTCGGGCGACCAGATCCCCCAGTTCGCTTGGCCGAGGGAGTGGAGGATCCTGCTGGTGTCGGGGTCGATGACGAACAGCTCGCCGAACACCCGGCCCCCGGTCGATGGGCGCTCGGGTTCCCCCGAGGTGAGGATCGATTCTCCATCTGGCGACCACGTGGTGCCCCACACGCGCCGTAGTCGCGGGTCCACCTCCAACTGGCGGACAAGCGCCAGGTCCGCGTCATAGACCTCCAACCAGGTACCCCGGGGGTTGAGGATCAAGTCTCCGAGCGGGGGCCGGAACATGGGGGCGACCTGGGCGCTCGGGTTGAAGTAGATGCCACCGATCGAGTCGATGAGCGGTGGCACGAGCAGGCGAGGCTCACCGGTGGCGACGTCGAACATGGTCAGCTCTCCATCGTGATGCGGCATTGAGAGAGGTGGACTGTCGATCTCCACGATCAACGCGCTGCCGTCGGGGGTCCAGGCGAAAGGGCCGGGACCGTGCTCACCTCCAGTGGCTCCGGTGAAGTTCTCCGGCACAACAACCCGCAGGTGGGATCCATCGGGCTTGACGACCATGAGGCTTCCCGGACCTGTGATCGGCGTTCCCCGCACGAAGGCGATCTGCGTGCCGTCCGGCGAGAAGATCGGGTTTATGTCCTCGTCCGGACCACCGACGATCCTCGTGGTGGTTCCTGAGGCAAGGTCCCCGACGTAGATGTCGCCCTCGAAGCTGTAGGCGATCGAACCTTCGAGTCGGCTTCCCGCAGAGGAACAAGCCCCCGACAGCAAGGCCCCGATCAGGCACCCGAGCACCCAGCGCCACCTCATTCCCCAAGGCTATGCAGTCGGCGACGAACCCGTCGGAGACGCTCACTCCACCGTGAGCCCTTGGATGCCCGGGAACGTGGACCTGCTGTCTATCTCAAGCATCCCGATTGCCGAGTAGCGGAGACAATCCGATCGATACCGCCACCAGAGGTGTAGCCGTCCCCTCAGTCACTGCGATCACATCGGGAACCCCCACGACCCCCGCCCAGACCGAACTGAGTACCCTCCCCAGGCGATGGTCGACCTCCTCTCCTTCGCCTCAGTCACCGATCCTCAGATTCACCCCGACGGAACCCGCGTCGCCTTCGTGGTCTCCCGGATGAACTTCGAGGAGGACCGTTACGACAGGGAGATCTGGTTGTGGGACGGCTCCTCGGCCCGCCCCTTCACCCACGGGCCCGCCGACTCCCGCCCGCGTTGGTCGCCCGACGGAGAGCGCCTCGCCTTCCTCCGGTCTTCCGGCAAGGAGGGTGACAAGGCCCAGGTCGCCGTCATGCCCTCCGGTGGCGGCGAGGCAACCGTGCGCACCTCGTTCGCGCTGGGTGCGTCGGAGGCCGAGTGGTCACCGGACGGAGCCAGGCTCGCCGTCGTCGGGACCGAGTGGCTGGGGGACTGGGCCGACCTCGACGACGAAGCCCGCAAGAGGCGCCCCCGACGCATCGGCGGTGCGGGCTACCGGTTCGACAACCAGGGGTGGCGGCACGACCGGCGGCGCAACATCTACCTCCTCGACCCCGATGATGGTGACCCTGTCGCACTCACCACCGAGGACTTCCTCGACTCCGATGTGGTCTGGCACCCCGACGGCGCCGCCGTCGCCTTCATGAGCGCCCGGCACGAGCGCGCCCACTTCGATTCCGGCTCGCAGGCATGGGAGGTGGAGACGACCGGGGGCGAGGCCAAGGCGCTGGTCGACGTGGGCCACTGGGGCTCGGTCTCGTACCGGCCCGACGGCGTGCCCCATCTGATCGGCATGCCCGACCTGTGGACCTATCCCGGGGTCTTCGGCTTGTACCGGATCGACGAGGCCGGCCTGATGCCACTCGCCGGGGATCTCGACCGGTCGTTCGCCCCACCATCGCCGCCCGTGACGCCGGGGGGCCTCCAGTGGCTCGCCGACGGCTCGTGCCGATGCGTCATCGACGATCGGGCGATCAGCCGCGTGGTCGAGGTCCACCCCGATGGAACCTGGGAGGACGTGACCGGCGGGGAGCGGATGATCACCGGGATGACCACCCGGCCCGACGGCTCGGCCATGGCCCTCACCGTCACCATGGCCACCGATCCGGGGGAACTGGTCTGGTGGGAGGACGGAGCCGAGAAGACCGCCACCGCCATCAACGAGGAGTTCCGCGCCGGGGCGGCGCTGACCGAGCCCGAGCACTTCGTCGTGGAGCACGACGGCGTCGACATCGATGCCTGGGTGTTCCTACCCCCGGGGGACGATCCCGTGCCGACGCTGCTCAACATCCACGGCGGTCCGGCCACCCAGTACGGGTGGGGATGGTTCGACGAGTTCCACGAGTACGTCGCCGCCGGATTCGCCGTCGTCGCCTGCAACCCGCGGGGGTCGGCAGGCCGCGGCACCGAGTTCGTTCGCACCCCCGTCGGCCGTTGGACCGAGGACCGCCCGCCCGACCTCGAAGACGTGCTCGCCGTGCTCGATGCCGCCCTGGAGCGTTTCCCCCGCCTCGACCCCGATCGCCTGGGGATCATGGGCGGCTCCTACGGTGGCTTCCTCACCACCCGGATCATCGCCGTCGACCACCGCTTCAGGAGCGCGGTGCCGGAGCGTGGCCTCTACTCGTTCACGTCCTTTGCCGGCACCTCTGACATCGGCTTCCGGTTTCCGCGCCACTACCTCGGGCAGTGGGGCCATGACGACTGGGAGGAGCTATGGGCGGCGAGTCCGCTGTCGCGGGCGCACCGGATCACGACGCCCAGTCTGATCGTCCACTCCGAGAACGACCTCCGGTGCCCGATCGAACAGGCCGAGCAGCTGTTCGCCGTGCTCATCGACAACGGCGTCGAGGCGGAGATGCTGCGATTCCCCGACAGCAGCCACGAGCTGTCACGGTCGGGCAAGCCCGGATACCGGCGAGAGCGGTTCGACGCCATCGTCGCCTGGCACCGACGGCACGTCGATGTGACAACATAGGAGAAGCGAATGGAACCGACGCCCTTCATCTGGTTCGACGGAGAGCTGATCCCCTGGGAGCAGGCCCAGGTCCACGTGCTCGCCCACGGTCTCCATTACGGCACCGGCGCCTTCGAGGGCATTCGGGTGTACTCGACAGCGGAGGGCCCGGCGGCGTTTCGCCTCACCGACCACATGAAACGGATGGTCGGCTCCGCCAAGGCGTTCCGAATCCCGCTTCCGTGGTCCGCCGAGGACCTGGTCAAGGCGGCGCTCGAAGTGGTGCGATCCAACGAGTTGGAGGCGTGCTACCTGCGGCCGATCGTGTTTCTGGGGGCCGGCTCCCTCGGGCTGAATCCCACCGGGGCGATCAGCCATACCGCCATCGCCTCGTGGGAGTGGGGCGCCTATCTCGGCAGGGCCGCCCTGGAGGAGGGCGCCCGGGTGCGGGTCTCCTCGTGGCGGCGGATCAGCGCCGAGGCGCTCATCCCCAATGCCAAGGGCACCGGCCAGTACGTCAACAGCGTCATGGCGAAGCAGGAGGCGATCACCGCCGGGTACGACGAGTCTCTCCTCCTCAACCACGAGGGCTACGTCGTGGAGGGGAGCGGCCAGAACCTGTTCCTGGTGAAGGACGGACGGGTGGTCACCCCGCCGAGCACTTCGGGCGCGCTGGAGGGGATCACCCGCGACACGGTGATGCGACTCCTCTCCGACGACGGGCATCCGGTTTCGCAGGAGATCGTCACCCGCTCCGACCTCTACTACGCCGAGGAGGCCTTCTTCACGGGGACCGCCGCCGAGGTCACGCCGATTCGCGAGATCGACGATCGGCCGGTGGGCGAGGGGAAGCCCGGTCCGGTGACCCGGCGCGCCCAGGAGCTGTTCATGAAGACCGTCACCGGCGAGCTCGACCAATACCGCGACTGGCTCGAGTACGCCTAGGCAGGAGACATCGTGGGTCAGCAGCCCAACATCCCCATCACCCTCGCCGACCTCCCCCGGGCGACACCCAAGCCGGCGGCGCCGCGGCGCTGGCGTCCCCACCGCCCCGGCGAGATCACCTCACCCGACGACATGCCGTGGGGCGGCCTGTTCGGGACCCCCGGTCCCGACACGGGGTACGCGCTCCGACTTCTCAGCGAGCGTGAGCTCCCCGGAGGCTCCGAGCACCGCGACGACGTCACGGCGGCCATCCTCGCCATCGTCTCGGCACGCGGGTCGGCGCTGGGCCGGGCGCCCGTGGGCCCCGACATCGACGTCGCCATCGACCTCCTCGGGCTCGACGACGACGAGCAGGTTGTCGCCCTCGATGGGATCGCCCATGACCACGCCCGTCTGCGGGGCCTCGTGGAGGCCGTTCCCCGCGAGGCGTTGATGGCGCCGGCCGGGGAGGGCGGCGGCTCCCGGTGAAGGTCGTTCGCATCCGCACCGAGGGCGACGAGATCGCCTATGGCGTCGCCGAGCCCGAGGGGATCGCCCTCTACCGGGGCACTCCATTCGTCGCCTGGGAGCCGACG
Source organism: Acidimicrobiia bacterium (assembly GCA_035464675.1). GTDB lineage: Bacteria > Actinomycetota > Acidimicrobiia > Spongiisociales > UBA11373 > JAUYIV01. Next base: position 17,583 of record DATHSA010000080.1, on the reverse strand, counting down.
GACACGATCATCCCGTTCGACGAGGCCCACCTGCTGTCTCCGGTGTTCCCGACGAAGGTCGTCTGCGTGGGGCGCAACTACGCCGAGCACGCCGACGAGTTGGGCAACGAGGTGCCCGACGAGCCGGTGATCTTCATCAAGCCGTCCACGTCGGTGATCGGGCCCGGAGCGCCGATCGTCCTGCCCCCGGAGTCGGCAGAGGTCCATCACGAGGCGGAACTGGCCGTGGTCGTGGCCAAGGTCAGCCATCGCGTGGCGGCCGAGGACGCGGCCTCGCACATCTTTGGCTACACGGCCGGCAACGACGTCACGGCGCGGGACCTGCAGCGAAAGGACGGGCAGTGGACCCGGGGCAAGGGCTTCGACTCGTTCTGCCCGCTGGGTCCGGCGATCGAGACCGAGCTCGACCCGGCCGGGCTGAGGATCTCGTGTGAGGTCAACGGGGACCTGCGCCAGGAGGCGTCCACCTATGACATGGTCTTTGGCGTGGCCGAGTTGTTCGCCTTCGTGTCGCGGGTGATGACCCTCCTCCCGGGTGACGTGATCCTCACCGGTACGCCGTCGGGAGTCGGCCCGATCCGCGCGGGCGACAGGGTGGAGGTCACCATCGAGCGGATCGGCACCCTCGCCAACCCGGTGGTGGCGGGCTCGTGAGCGTCCGCGTCCGATTCGCCCCATCACCCACCGGCCACCTCCACATCGGAGGGGTTCGCACGGCGCTCTACAACTGGCTGTTCGCCCGCCACGAAGGCGGGACCTTCATCCTCCGATCGGACGACACCGACACGGAGCGAAGTGAAATCCAGTTCCACGAGGACATCCTCGCCGGGCTCCGCTGGCTCGGCCTCGACTGGGACGAGGGACTGGAGATCGGCGGCGAGCACGGAACCTACCGGCAGAGCGATCGGATCGACCGGTATCGCGAGGTCGCTCGCGCCCTCGTGGAGTCGGGCCACGCCTATTACGACCTCGCCACGACCGACCAGCTGGAGGCATTGCGCAAGGCCGCACAGGCCGCGAATCGCTCACCGGTGTACCGGGGCGAGTACCGCAGCGACGGGCCGGTCCCCGGGACCCCGATCCGCTTCGCCATCGATCGGCCGGGGTCGACCGAGTTCGAAGACGTAGTGAGGGGCTCGGTCCGCTTCGATCACGGCGATGTCGACGACTTCGTGATCCTCCGTTCCGACGGAACCCCCACCTACCACCTGGCGTCCACCGTGGACGATGTCGACTACGGGATCACCCACGTGATACGGGGCGAGGACATCCTCCCGTCCACACCGAAACACATCGCCATCACCGCGGCGATGGGGTCGCCGGTGGCCACCTATGCCCACCTGGCGCTCATCCACGGGCCGGACGGCACCAAGCTCTCCAAGCGCCACGGTCACACTGCGCTCCGGGCCTACCGGGAGGCCGGCTATGTCCCCGACGCTCTCTGCAACTACCTGGCGATCCTCGGCTGGTCTCCCGGGGAGGATCAAGAGATCATCGATCGCGACGAGATGGTGCGTCGGTTCGGTCTCTCCGATGTCTCTCGAAATCCGGCGGTCTTCGATCAGGCCAAGCTCGAGTGGATGAACGGCGTCTACATCCGCGCAATGGACGCCGGGGATTTCGTGGAGACCTCGCTTCCTCTCCTCGAAGAGGGTCTGGGGCGCTTCCTCGGCCCGCATGAGAAGGAGGCGTTCGCCGCCATCGCCCCTCTCGTCCAGGAGCGTGCGAAGCGCCTGACCGAGGTGCCCGAGCAGACGCGCTTCCTGTTCGCCGACGGCATCGAATTCGACGCGGCGTCGTGGGACAAGGTCATGACCCGGCCCGAGGCGCCCGTCGCCGTCGACGGAGCCCTCGCCCGACTCGACGAGTTGGGGGAGTGGGCCACCGACTCGATCGAAGCGGCCCTGCGCTCCATGCTGGACGAGCACGGCCTGTCGGCGGGCAAGGGCCTCCAGCCGATCCGCGTCGCCGTGACCGGCTCCTCGGTCAGCCCACCCCTCTTCGAGTCTCTGGAGGCGCTTGGCCGGGACCGGTCCCTGGCCCGCCTCCGGGAAGCCGCAGCGCGAATGCGGGGTTGAGAAGAGCGCACGGGCAACGGGCAACGATCCTCAAGCCGACGCAGGTCAAGGTTTGCCGAGACCGTGGGCGCGTTTACCATTCCGCCCGCCTTCGGGGGTGGTGTAATCGGCAACACGACAGGTTCTGGCCCTGTTATTGGGGGTTCGAGTCCTCCCCCCCGAGCCAGCGGTCTCCGGACCGCCTGGCCCCGTCGTCTAGCGGCCTAGGACGCCGGCCTCTCAAGCCGGTAGCGCCGGTTCGAATCCGGTCGGGGCTACGTTCACCTCATCCCGCGTGGTGGGTCCGCGCCCATCACTCCCCCGGAGGGGGTGCGGCCAGGAGAGTGGTGACCTCGGCGTGGGACATTCCCCGGCCCCGCTCCTCAGCCGCCGCAAACTCCTCCGCGTCGAGGGCGGCCCGGGCAGCATCGAGCGTGCGGGCGAAATGCGGCGCCAGATCCCACGGGACAGGCGTTCCTCTGTCGGCCTCCGCACTGGACGCGCCTGCCGCGATCGCGACACGCTCCCACTCGTCCTCGCTCGCATCTGCAGAGGCCAGCGCCACCAGTATCGACTGGCTGACCGCTCCGGCACGGTGGGAGCCGAGGTCGTCGGTCTGGTCGATCGTCTCCCTGACCGCAAGCCGGATCCGGGCGGACGCCGAAGAGTCGCCCGACACCAGGTCGTTCAGGGCGAGGCCGATCTTGAAGCGGGGGAGAATGTCCTGGCGCGCGACCGCCTCAGCCTCGGCGATGGCGCGGTGCCAGTACTCGGAGGCCGTCTCGAGATCCCCCACAAAGAACTCGTACCGGGCGCGCTGCCAGAAGAGCGAAGCCAGTCTCGAGGGGTCGCCCACGCTCTTCTGGGCAGCTTCCGCCCGCGCAAAGGCCCGGCGAGCCTCGGCAGGGTCGGAGTCGGGGTCGACGTGGTGGGCCAGGTTCCCCAGGAGGATGGCGATCAGGGTTCGATGGTCGATGCGCTCCGCGATGGCGAGTGCCTTGCGAATGTCGGCACGGAACAGCTCGTTTCGGTGCCCACCACCGCCGGCGTAATAGGAGGTCACGGCCAGCCCGTAGCGGGCGAGGATGTATTCGACGAGCCAATCATGCTCGGCGCCGCCATCGTCCTCGCCGGTGAATATCGCGATCGCCTCCTTCCAGAGCTCGATCGCCCGCTCCTGGTCGGGGCCTCGCGAAACGGCGGATGCGAGCCGGCCGAGTCGAATGGCATGCGAGATCTCGTCGGGAGGCTCACCCAGCGCGGCCACGGCGCGCTCCAACCAATCGACTGGTTCGTTCCACTCCCCGACATATGCGAACACCTCGAACCCCACGGCAAGATCGAACGCGATCTCGCCCTCTCGGGCGTCGATCGACCACGTGAGGGCCTGGCGCAGGTTGTCCCGCTCCATCTGGACGCGCCGTCGCGCCTCCGGTGCCTCGGCCCCCCATCGCTGCTCGACACATTCGACGACGAGATCCCTGAAGTACCGGGCGTGTCTCTCGCGGAGCAGGTCGGCCTCGGCCGCCTCCTCGAGTCGCGACGATGCAAACTGGCGCACCGTCTCCAGGAGCCGGAAACGATCCTCGGAGTCGTCGATCAACGAGACCAGCGACTTGTCGACGAGAGCCGAGACGAGATCGACCACCGAGATCGCGTCCACCTCGCCCATCGCGCAGACGGCCTGCGCCGCGTCGAGGGTGAAGCCTCCGCTGAAGACGGCCAGCCGCCGGAACACCTCACGTTCCGACTCGTCCAGGAGACGGTGGGACCACTCGATCGCGGCTTCGAGAGTCCTCTGCCTCGGGACCGCGGTTCGCGATCCTCCTGTGAGCAGGCGGAATCCCTCCTCGAGCAGGCCGGCCACCTTCTCCGGTGAGAATGTTCGCAGCCGGGCAGCAGCGAGCTCGATCGCCAGGGGGACTCCGTCGAGACGGCGGCAGATGTCGATGAGAGCCTCGCGGTGCTCGGTCGGCTGGAGTTCCGGTCTCGCCTGCTGGGCGCGGTCGAGCAGCAGGCGTCCAGCATCGGACTCGTCGATCTGCTCCGCGCGGTCCGGGACACTCAGTGACCGCAGGCCGAAGGCCACCTCCCCCGGCACTCCAAGGAGCTCCCGACTGGTGGCCAGGATCGAGACGCCAGGTGCCGAGGTCAGGATCTCGCTCACCAGACGTGCTGTCGCATCGATCAGGTGCTCACAGTTGTCGATGACCAGGAGAGCGTCGCTATCCCGAAGGTGGCGCAAGAGGGTGGAGCGCACGTCCCCGCCGCCGGCGGTGGGCATGCCCAGGCCCTCGAGGAATGCCACGGGGACGCCATCGGCTCCCGCGACCGGCGCGAGTGCGATGAATCGGGCCTCGGACGATCCGCTCGACACGATCTCCCCGGCCGCCTGCAAGGCGACCCGGGTCTTGCCGACGCCTCCGACGCCGGTGATCGTCACGAGGCGGTGGTTCGCCATGAGATCCAGGACCTGTGCGATCTCATCCTCACGGCCCACGAAGGACGTCAGCTGGACGGGGAGATTGTTGCGGTCCTGGGAAAGGCTCCGGAGTGGGGGGAATGTCGAGTCGAGACCAGGCACGACCAGCTGGTGGATGTTTTCCGGGTGGCCGAGATCGCGGAGCCGGTGGTGACCGAGATCGACGAGGTGGAACTCACCGGGTGGAGCCAGACGAGCGGTCACCTCCGAGACGAGGACCTGGCCTCCGTGGCCCGTCGACATGATGCGGGCGGCTCGGTTCACCGCCGCCCCGAGGAAGTCGCCGTCTCGTTGCTCGACCTCGCCCGAGTGGACTCCGACTCTCACACTCAGTCGGTCGATGTCGGCCGTGTCGAGTGCCGCGAGCTCGCGCTGGATGTCGGCTGCTGCCCGAAGAGCCTCCGCCGCAGACGGGAACGCAGCCGCAATGCCATCCCCCAGCCAGTTGAAGACGGTGCCGCCGTGGCGCGAGACGGCCGTCGAGAGGATCTCGTTGTGCCGGGCCATGGCCGACCGCATCGCAGACTCGTGCTGCTCCCACAGTCGTGTCGAGCCTTCGACGTCGGTGAACAGGAATGTCGTCGTGGGCACGCCGCCAGAGGCTAGGTGGTCGCCGTTCTGGGTGGAGGCCTTCTGCTGTGGAGGTGCCTGGATCCCCGGTGTGCTCGGCGCTCAGCGAGCCAGCGTCGACCCCCGGTCGAACGAGCCCACGTCGTTGGATGGGGGATCGTCGTCCTGGCCGCACGCTGTGGCGGCGAAGGCCATCACCAGTCCAAGGATCACGGCCACGACACGGTTCTTGGCAGTTGACATCTCTGGGACGTTACCGCTGGGCTTCAGAAACGACGTGGCACTGTGGATAACTCGTGGCCGAGGTCTATCGTTTCTTGGATGCCCGTGCGTCGCGCCAGGAGGGCGCTCGGCCCCAATCTCCTGCCCGTGGTCGTGATCGTGGTGTCGGTCACCGCGATGCTGACCTACGGATACGTCGCGTTCGCCGCCGGTCCGGGACCCCAGCCGCTCGCGGTGGCCGGACCCGCGCCGGCGACTCCGATCACGACCTCGACGACTCCGACCACGACGACGTCCTCGACCTCCACCACCACGACGTCGACCACGACCACCGTTCCGCTCCCCCCGCCGCCGCCAGAGCCCCCCGGCGACGTCCGGTATGTGGTGCCCGAGACCGAGGTCGAGCCCGAGGTGAAACAGCTCGCTGCCGACATCGCCTACTGGCTGACCACCTATGAAGCCTCCGAGGACCCGATGGTGAGGCTCGGCGCCCTATCTTCACTCACCGGGGTCGAGCAACTGGCCGAGGCCGCCGGACCTCTGGCATACCCCGGGTCGTGGTCCCGGGGGGAGGTGATCTACCCGCAGTTGGGAGGCCTCACCGACGAGCGCGCCTCGGTGATGGTCGTTACTCGCCAGACCGTGGGTTCAGGAGCCGCCGAAGACTTCGCGGTGGTGCGCACGCTCGATATCCGGCTGGTGCGCAACTCCTTGGGAGTCTGGGGATTCGACTACCTGAGTTCGGCCGGCGGCATCTTCGAGAGTGTCGAAGACCTCGCCCTGGCGCACGCCGTCGCCCGGGACCCCCGCATCGAGATGTCCGACTCGGCACGACTGGACATCCGCGCCGGGCGGGTTGCTCCGGAACTACTCAGGCTGATGGCCCAGATCGCCGAGCGAACCCCGTACGGCGTCGCGGTCCTCGCCACCGGTCATCCCCACAACGTGTTCGAAACCGACCGCCAGAGCCATCATTCGGTGGGGCGGGCCATCGACATCTACCGGGTGGGCGACAGCCTGGTGATCGACGACCGCACCCCGGACTCGCGGACCCGGTTGCTGGTCCAGTGGCTCTTCGACCATCCGGACGTCCACCAGGTGGGCAGCCCGTGGGACCTCGACGACGAGGCCTCGATGTACTCGTTCACCAATACCGTCCACCAGGACCACATCCACGTCGCCGTCTCCATCCCCGTCCCCGAGGTGCAAGCGGAGGAGGAGGCCGGCGGCTAGGTCAGCGGGGATCGCTGGCGAACCACCGGAGGGCGGCCTGGTACACCATCTCGTGGTCGGCCCGGAAGTAGACCAGCCAGACCGAGGCGGACTGGCGGGCGAACGCCGTGTCAGGGTCGCCTTCTCGGAAGAACGTTTCGGTCTCGATCGACTCCAGGAGATCGTCGGGCAGCCGGCGGCGTTCGATGACCTCCAACTCGTCCTCGGTGATGCGGTCCGCGGGATCAGCGAGCTGGTTGAAGGCGCGGGCCCCCTGGCTCGGTGACACGAACGAGTCGTAGATGCCCTGGCCGATATAGACGGGGACCTCTTCCTCGCGGGCCGTGTTCAGATAGGTCATCGGGCTGCGACGCAGGCACTCCTCCTGGGCAGGCCCACTCTCGCGGGGATCACCGCCGCAGGCGCGGACCAGGTCTCTGGCGTAGTGGCGTCCCGCAGATCGCGACTGCCGGTAGAAGTCGATCAGATCGTAGGTGGGGCCCCACGCCGCCACCGCGGTCACCTTGTCAGGGTGCCGGCCTGCCAGGAGGAGCGCCATCATGCCACCGCCCGAGTAGCCGACGGCGAACACCCGGTTGGCGTCCACCCCGTCCTGGGCCACGGCGTGGTCGATGGCGTCGATGACGTCCTGCACGGCGAGTTCGGATCCTGTCGAGTCGGCGTCGTCGTTGACCCCCCGGAAGTTCGGCGCGATCACCGCCCACCCGTTCTCCTCGGCGAACATCGCAAACGGGATGCCGGCGTGCTGCAGGTACGGGGCGCTCCATGAGTGCAGGATCACCAGCAGGGGCTTGTCCCCGTCTCCGCTGGGCGCCAGCCAGAGCGCAGGCTGCTCGGAGCCGTCGATGGTGGAGGTGACCCGGATGTCTTCGATGCCATCGACCGATCGCTGCCAGCGGCTCAGCCCGCGAGCGGTGTACCCGGAGAATTCGCGGATCGTGTTGATCCGTTCCACCGCCTCGAAGGTCGGCGCCTCGAGGGGTGGGAGACTCGTCGTGGTGGTGCTGGAGCTGGAGTTCGGCACCGCCGAGCTCTCGCCGGCAAGGGTGGTGACGGTGGTGGCGGGCTGCGAGGCGGTGGACGGCGGCTGTCCATCACCGGATCCCCCGGGTGATGATGGGTCGGGATCGCCCATTGCCTCCAGTGTGCACGACGACAGCGTCAGCAGCACCGCAAGAAGTGCGGCGCCGATGCTCGGAGTGCGGTTGTGGTTGCTGGTGCTCACGGTCGATGACGGTCCCTGGCCACTTGTCGACGACACCGGTGTGGCGCCTGAAGGGGTTGATTCGCAATAGTCTCCACAGGGTAAGGCCGGAAAGCAGAAGCGAGAGCGATCTCCTTGAAGCGGATACCAGCACTCGACGGACTGCGAGCCGTCGCCATCGCGATGGTGTTCGCCTATCACGTGGACAAAGGCGTCGTGCCCGCCGGATACTGGGGCGTCATCCTCTTCTTCGTCCTCTCCGGCTACTTGATCACACGCGTGCTCGTCGCCGGCAAGGAGCGGAACGGCGGAATAGACCTGAGAACCTTCTACTCGCATCGTGCCCTTCGCCTGTTTCCCGCCCTCACCGTCGTTTGCCTCGCGCTGATCATCACGGGGACCGACTGGCTCACCGTGCTTCCGGCGCTGGGCCACTACGCCAACTTCGCACGAATCGATGGCTTCGACCTCGGCCTTCTGACGCACACCTGGTTCCTGGCGGTCCTATTGCACTTCTATCTGCTCTGGCCACTTGTGATCGCCGCCGTGCCGGCGCGGCATCGGCTTCGGGCGATCGGCGCGATCGCGCTCGCCGCCATCGCCTGGAGAGTGGTGGCCATCGGGGTCATGTCGGAGGGCTGGGTCTACAACGCCACCGACACCAATGCCGCCGCGATCCTGGCGGGCTGCTATCTCGCCGTCGCTCGACCCCGGACATGGGCTGTGGGGCGCTGGTCTGTCCCTGCCCTCCTGGCGCTCATGCTCTTCCCGGCGTTCGGCGAGGAGGGAAACGCGTTCTTGTGGGCCGACTTCGTCGCGATCGGCCTCGCCACGCTCGCCGTCCAGGATGCCGCCTTGCGACGCTCGTGGTTGGCCCTCCCACCGATCGTGTGGCTGGGAACGATCTCATACGGCCTCTACTTGTGGCACTACGTGTTCCTGCGCAGCGGGGTTTCGGCCTGGCTGACCGTCCCATTGACGATCGCGACCGCAGCTGCCTCCCGGTACCTGCTCGAGGAACCACTCCGCAGGTGGCAAGGGCGCCTCGAGGTACGACGTCTCGGTGCGTCGACGGTTGCGGGCACGGACGCCGAGGATGGTGCTTCCGTTCGCGACGCAGCCCAACCCGTGGTTTGACGACCCGTAACGCCTAGCTTTGCCTCGTGGTCGACCTCCCGCGCCTCGGGCTGGGCCGCACAGCCGAGGTCTACGACCTCGGTGGGGGCCGTGTCGTCAAGCTGCTACGAGCAGGCTTCGACACCGGGATGCTCGAGCGGGAGGGTGACAAGACTCGAGCGGCCCATCGGGCAGGGCTCGCTGCCCCGGCCGCCCACGGAGCCGTCGTCATCGAAGGCCGAGCGGGCCAGATCTTCGATCGTGTCGACGGCGAGTTGATGCTCGATGAGATCCGGGCGCGCCCGACGCGCTACCGGAGCCTCGCCCGCGTGCTCGCCGAGGTCCACGCGTCGGTGCACGCCGGACGATCGAATGACCTGCCGCCTCTGAAGGCGAGGCTCGCCGATCAGATCGACCGCGCCGATCCGCTCGAAGGGCGCCTGCGACGGGTGGCCAAGGACAGGCTGCTGTCGCTCGCCGACGGAGACAGCGTCCTGCACGGCGACTTCCATCCGGGGAACGTCATGCTGACCGGGGACCACCCGGTGGTGATCGACTGGCTCGATGCCTCGCGGGGACCTCCCGCGGCCGACGTCGCGCGGACCTCGTGGCTCCTGTCGGCGCCGGCCATCGAGCCCGGGACGCCTCATCGCGGCGTGCTCGTCATTCTCGTCCGGGCCTTCCGACGGCGGTATCTGCGGTCGTACCGGGTTGCCGGGTCGCTGGACCCGAGGTCGCTTCGCGACTGGCGACTGCCCGTGCTCGCGGCGCGTCTCTCAGAAGGCGTCGAGCACGAAACGGAGCCGTTGCTCGCCGAGGTGGACCGTCTGGCCGGGGACTAGGTCCTCCCGTAGACCGGCACGGTGGCGCCGCTGATGACACCGGAGCCGGGGGAGACGAGGAACTCGATGACGGCGGCTATCTCGTCGGGTGTGGGCCAGTCGACGTAGCTGGCGAACGGCACCACCTCCCGGAAGGCGGGTGTGTCGATCAGGGACGGAAGCACGACGTTCGCCGTGATGTCCGAGTCGCTGACCTCTTCGGCGATCGAGCGCGCCAGCGCGATCACGCCCGCCTTGGCGACGTTGTACATCGCCTGACCGGCCGGAGGATCCACCGCCGAGCGACTGCCGATCATCACGATGCGGCCCCACTGGGCGTCCCGCAGGTGGGGGAGGACGGCGCGTGCCGCGTAGAACGACGTGCGAAGGTTGAGATCGAGCATCCGCTCGAATCGGACGTCGTCGGTCTCCTCGACGTCGCGCCCGCCGGACCACCCACCCACCAGGCATGCGAGCACATTGATCCCGCCGAACCTGGATGCCGCCTCCTTGACGAACCCGTTGACCGCCTCGGCATCCGAGCAGTCGACGCGTTTGAGAATGAGCCGCTCCTCGGGGAGTCGCAGCAGCTCCTCCACCTCGTTGGCTTCCTCAGGGACCAGGTAGGTGATCGCCAGGCGGTGTCCGCTGGCGGCGAGCCGGCGGGCCACTTCGCGGCCGAGGCCCCCGGTGCCCCCGGTGAGGACGGCGACGGCATCTTGCGTGGATGGAGTGGTCACGGGCCAATGGTAAATCGTTGCCCTTCACCCGTCACCCATCAGTCATCGTGAGTATCCGGTTCCCCGGAGGACTCGTTGGAGGCCGGCTGCGTCTCATGGCCACGCCTCCACCGCGATGCCCACCGCTTCCAACTCGCGGATCATGAGCTCTGCGCCGATCGCGCCATCCATGGTCACGGCACCGCGGGTATCGACGTCGCCGGTGAGCAGCAGGTGCGCCAGCGCGGTCGCCGGGAAGGCGGTGGTGCGCGCCAGCGCCGAGAAGGTGCCGTCGTGGCGGTCGTCGACCTGGTACCCGACCGTCAACTGCTCTCCGTCCCGGGTCGCAGTCGCCCACACCCGGACCAGCACCACGTCGTCGGCTCCGGACGGAAGATGTCTGCGCAGCGCCTCCAGCAGCACCGCTCGCGGGGCGACTCCGGTTGCGAGCTGCGGCTCCTCGGAGAACAGGCCGGTCTCGCGCATGGCGCGCATCGGGAGAGCGTGGCCGGGGAAGCGGAGGGTCTTGTAGTCGAGTTCCGCGACCTGGTTCTCGAACATCCGGGGGAGCGAAGAGGAGCCGCCTGCCGTGTGGAATGCCTCGAGGGGGCCCCACCCCGGCCACTCCACCGCTTCGACTTCGGTGAGTGGCTCGACCGTCGCGTAGACCCCGTCGGCGAGGATCTCGCAGGGCTCGTCGTACTCGTTGATGAGCCCCGCCGGGTTGAAGGCGAGTTGATATCCCAGGGTGCCGGTCGGTTCCGCGGGAAGAGCCCCCACCCGGAGACGCACTTCGTCGATCGGACCGGGGCCGAGAGCGTCGACAGCTCCAACCGCCAGCACGTTCGCCAGTCCGGGTGCCAGCCCGCAGTCGGGAACGAGGGCGATCCCTGCCTCCCGAGCCGGACCGTCGAGGGTCAGCTGCCGGCCCACCACCGTCGGATTGCCTCCGAAGTCGAGGTAGTGCGTCCCGGAATCGATCGCCGCTCGGGCCACTTCGACCCCGAGCGCATACGGGACCGCCGAGACGACCAGATCGGCATCCGACAGGAACTCCCGCACTCCGGCGGGATCCGTGGCTTCCAGAGGGGCGCCGTCGGCGCCGGACACGGCCGCGGCGTCGGCAACTGCCGAGGGATCCCGGTCGGCGACCTTGACGCTGTGGCCGCGGCGCACCATGTCCCACGCCGCGGCCCTCCCGACGATCCCGGTTCCCAGGACTGCGACCCGAGTCATGTCGCTCAGGATAGGAATCGGGAGAGCCAGCTCCCGGCGCCCAGCCGCTCTGCTGCCTCGAGATCCGGCAGCGTGTCGATCTCGATCGCAGTGCCCGGCCGCACGATCACGGTCGTGGGCATTCCTGCGGCCACATCGAGGTGGCGGTGGAACGATCCGGGGCCGTATCGGAAGGAGAATGGCCCCGTCGCGCCAAGGATGTTCGTGCCCCCGTCCCGCGACGGCGCTACCACCACTCGTCCGACGGACAATGCCGACGACAGCGGGCCGAGGTCGTCCGTCGAGAGCAGCGGGAGATCACCGTGGACGACCACCCAGGGCACGCTGCGGTCGACGGCAGTGCCCATGCCCAGTTCGGCTGCTCCGTCGAGTCCTCCGCCCGCCGGCTCGTCGGCGGACTCGGCGCCGATCGCGGCTGCCCACGCGCCCACGTCCGGGGACCCGGTGACCACGAGCGCGTCGAACCCTGCGCCCCGACACGCATCGACGACATGTCTCGCGACGGCGCGCGCCAGCTCCTCGCGTACGCCGTGGGGAAGGTTCAGGCGCCGTTTGGCGAGCCCGAAGTCCTTGAGGGGGATGATGGCGAGGGGTGGTCTCTTCATCGAGACGCGAGGCTAGGGGGCGAGAACGGAGCCCCTGGCCTGCCGCTGCCCGCTGCCATCTGCCCTCGGCGACCAGTAGTTAGATTGGCCGGGTGCCCCGCAAGACGAAGATCGTGGCCACGCTCGGGCCGGCCTCCTCCTCGCCCGACGTGATCTCGCGCATGGTCAAGGCGGGCCTCGACGTCGCCCGCCTCAACTTCTCGCACGGTACGCACGAGATGCATGGCAGCCTCGTCGAGGCGGTACGCGCCGCGGCCGAGGAGCACGGGCGAGCGGTGGCGGTGCTCCAGGACATCCAGGGGCCCAGGGTTCGGGTCGGTACCTTCCCCGGTGGGTCGATCGAGCTGTCGACGGGCGATGAGGTTCGGCTGGCCGACGGTGACGGCGAGTGTGCGCCGGGCATCGTCTATGTGCAGCATCTCGATGATGCGTCACCGGTCGCCGGGCAGCGCGTGCTGCTGGCGGACGGGATGGTGGTGCTCCAGGTGCGCGACGTCGACGCGAAAGGCGTCGTGGCCGAGGTCATCGAGGGAGGCACGCTCTCGGACCACAAGGGTGTTGCGTTCCCAGGGGCAGGCACGGGACTCCCTGTCATCACCGAGAAGGACGAGAGGGACCTCGCCTTCGGCAAGGAGATCGGCGTAGACCTCATAGCGGCTTCATTCGTGACATCCGGCGAGGACATCCGCAACGTCAAGTCACTCGCGGGCGATGTCCCGGTGATGGCCAAGATCGAGCGTGCCGCGGCCTACGCGAACCTGGATGACATCGTCGCCGAGGCCGACGGCGCGATGGTCGCCCGCGGCGACCTGGGTGTGGAGCTCGGATTCGAGCCGCTCCCGCGGGCCCAGAAGGAGATCATCGCCAGGACGAACGCCGCCGGGGGTGTCTCGATCACGGCGACCGAGATGCTCGAGTCGATGACCTCGTCGCCCCGGCCAACCCGTGCGGAGGTGACCGATGTCGCCAACGCGGTGCTCGACGGGTCGGACGCGGTGATGCTCTCGGCCGAGACCGCCATCGGTAACTACCCGGTGAGAACCATCGAGGTGATGTCGGCCATCTGCAGCGAGGCAGAGGCCAGCCCGGGCTACCCGTCGGCTCCGCCCTTCGAATTGAGCGGTGACAACCCCTTCCCGGCGGCGATCGCCGGTGCGGTGGCGGATACTGCGGCGAGCCTCCACCTCTCCACCGTCGTGGCGTTCACGGAGAGTGGCAACACCGCCCGGCTCGTGGCGCGCTACCGCCCCAACGCCCGGATCGTCGCCTTTACCAGCAACCCGGTCACCCGCAATCGCCTCGCCATCGTCTGGGGGGTCACGCCCTTGCTGTTCGGCAGGTTCGCCACAACCGACGAGATGATCGCCGAGGCCGAGCGCATCCTCCTCGAGCAGGGCATCACGGCAGACGGCGAAAGGGTGGCGATGGCCGCGGGCATTCCACCCAACCAGCAGGCGTCGACCAACCTCCTGAAGCTCCACGTGATCGGGAGCGAGTCGGGAGGATTGCCGAGCGGACGTCGATGACGCCGTCGGGTAATAGGCTCTGACCGAAGACCCGAAGACCCGAAGACCCGAAGACCGAAGACCCGAAGACCGAAGACTGGAGACTTCGCAATGGGCCAGCCGATCGAAGTGCTCTCGACGACGATCCTGGGCGATGTCGCCCTGATCGACACCGACCGGAGCATCACCGGCCAGGACGGGACCGTCTACTCCTCACGCGACGAGATCGATGAGGAGTTCCCCGGCAGGCTGGCGGCAGAGATCTTCGACGGCGCCGAGGGGATCACCCACGTGTTCGTGGCCTCGAATCAGGTGGTGGCGGGCCGTGAGGGTGGGTGGGATGCCAACGCCCTGGAGAAGGTGACCGGGATCGTGGCCGAGTTCTTCGTCTTCTACGCGGAGGAGGCGGCCGCCTCCTGATCAAGGATCTGGCGGAGCCTCGTACTTCCAGATCGTCACCTCGACCTCGCTTTCGGGATCGAGCCAGGTGTCGGGGGCGACGTTCTGAGCCTTCACCGTGTTGTGCAGGTCTTCGTTCGTCGTGACCTCGGTCTTTTCGACGAAGACGAGGCCGATGCTGGTCAGCGCGTTGATCGCCTCCTGGCGGGTAATGCCGGCGAGGTGCGGCACCTGCACCGGGCACTTCACCTCGGGGTCGTACTGGATGTGGTCCTCGGGCAGCTGGCACGGGTGGACCGCGATCCGGATGGGGTGGGGGTCGTAGGTCCACGTCCAGCGCTGGACGAGCGGCTCGCGGCCATCGGGGTAGGTGATTGTGCGGGTGACCGTCGCGGTGAACCCCGGCTCGCCGTCGTCGCGCTCCTCCTCGGTGCCAGGCGGCACGTCGGGGTCCGGCTCGTAGTAGATCCCTGGTTCCGTGAATCCCGATCGGTCGGAAGTCTCCGCCTCGACGGTGATCCCGCCGTTGTCGCCGAAGAACTTCACCGAGACGCTGGTGTCGGTGTACTCGGTCTTGATGTAGATGGCGTTTTCGGTGTTGTTGCGGAACTTCAAGTCGGGGGTGGGCCACCCGAGGGTCGCCTCGCGCACCACCGGGTAACGGCTGAAGTAGAGACTGTGCGGGGTATGGGCCACATCCTCGAGGCCCGAGAAGAAGACCGCGTTGTACAGGGTCGTCGTGAACTGACTGACCCCACCGCCGATGTTTGCGGGGTGGTCGCAGCAGTAGACGATCGGTCCGAGGATGGCGCCGGCCTCGCGGTATCCGTCCTCGAGTGTCCGTCGCCCGACGTGCTCGTTGAGTGAGAACACCTCCCCGGGCATGACGATGGCACCGTTCGTCTCGTCGGCGATGCGGCGGATGTTGATGTTGCGGTTCTGATTCGTGGGGTCACGGCTGTTGGAGAAGAAGGTGGTGGCGGTATAGAGCAGGTTGCGGATCCCGAGAGCCTCGGCGTCGGCGGTGGTGAACTCCGGTTCACGGCCATCACGGACCGGGAGGGGCCCGGTGCGGGTCACCGAGCTGGCGGCCCGCATGATCGCCTCCGGCAGGGATGCATCGTCGACTTCGACGGCGTTGCTGCCGGGAATGATCAGGGGCACGTCGTCGGGGCGGATCACGACCTGGGCGTCGACCGGACCCGTCTCGACCGTGTCGCGGATGCCGTTGAGGTACTGAACGAGCGGACCGATCTGGAAGAACAGCTCGACATCCGGGTCGTCCTCGGTGCCGATGCGGCGGCTGGCGATGGACGCCGCCAGCACCTGAGTGGGGAAGGTGATGGACGTCTGCGGGAGGATCTTGGCCAGGGTCACCGGCTGGGAGATCAATCCGGTTGCCCGGGCGACGAGCAGGTCGATGTCGTCGTTGACCAGTGTCGGGGTCCGGAACTCGGTCTGGGCGACCACCGGCTGGCGATCCCCCAGGATCTGCTCCCCGATCAGGTCGGCTGTGGCCTCGAAGTCGAGGCCGGTGCCGGACTTCGGATACACCGGCAGCACCTGTCCGGCCTCCACAAGGATGCCACCTTCGGTGGGCGGGTCGGCGATCGCCTGGGCCTCCCACGCCCTGAGCAGCGCCATGAGCGCCGAGCGGTTGTAGGTGGCGGGCAATTCGATCGAGTTCGGTGACCCGCTACCGAGGTGGCCCAGCCACCACTGCATCTGCCTGGTGAGGCCGCCGTCACGGCCCACCCTCATCGCCTCCGCGATCACGGTCTCTTCGTCGATGTCGAATCCGACCTCGCTGGGGAACAGCGTGAACGTGATGTCCTGAACTCGCACGGGGATGCCTTCGGCCCCGAGGCGCGCTTCGACGCCGAGAATCGCCTGGCGTGCCTCGTTGGCCGTCATGCCCCCGACTTCGACGTCGCCGATGGTCACCCTGCCGAGGATCTCGCCGCCGTCACTGGCGCGGTCCATGGCGAAGACGACGCCGAGCCACATCCAGAGGACGATGGGCACGGCGGCCGAGATGAGGGTGATGCGTAATGCTCTTGGCATGGATCTCGCGCCGCGGGACGCGGGAGTGTACCGGCGGGAGCCGGATAGTCGGTTTCCGCGGCGCCGGCGCGAATACCATCGACTCGGTGCCACTCGATCCACCCATCAGGTTCCCCGACGTGCCCCCTGGCGAGGACCTCGTCATCTCTGCGACGACGTTCGTCAGCTTCGAGCGCTGCCCCGAGCAGGCAGCCGGTCGACTCCGGGGCGTGTATGGGCCCGAGTCGAGGGTCTCCTTCGTGGGCGGACTCGCCCACCGCATCTTCGCCCGACACCTGGGTACGGGTCCGATCGAGCCGGCCGAGTTCGAGGCCGCCTGTCGTGAGGAGATCGGCGGCGGGATGAACGCCAAACTCGCCTCGCTCGGCCTCAAGCCGAGCGCTCTCGCGGGCGTGATCGAAGAAGTCGGTGAGCTCTACGACCGGTTCAAGCGCATCGGCACCGAAGGTTTCGAGGGGGCGGAGGTGCTGCTCGAGGCGACGCCCGCCGAGGGTGTGCTGCTCCGGGGCTCCATCGACGCGGTGTTCGACGACGGTGACGATGGAGTGCGCCTCGTCGACTGGAAGACGGGGGGTCTCGGTGATCCTGGCGTCCAACTGGGCTTCTATTCCCTGCTGTGGGCCCTGGATCGAGACGAGATCCCCGGACGCGTCGAGGCGGTGTCGGTTGGCAGCGGCGAGCGGATGGACGAGGTTCCGACGCGAGCCGGGGTCGAGGACACCGCGCGGCGTGCCGCCCAGATGATCACCGCGCTGCGCGAGGCATTCGCACGCGGGGACGAGTTGGAGCGAATCGGCGGACCCTGGTGCAGATGGTGCCCGTTGCTCGATGACTGCGCCGAGGGGAGGGCGACGACTGCGATCCTCGACGCTCGGGGTTGAGCCTCAGGACCCGGCGCGCTCTGGGACGGCCGTCGGCGTCTCGACGGTATCCCCTGTCTCGGCGTCGAGCCTCCTCGGGATCGTGATCGGCTGGCCGTCGAGCCGCGCCTCGAGCAACGTCGACAGGGCCCGGGCGACGTCGGGGTCGAACTGGGCCCCGGCGCATCGCTCGATCTCCTCTACCGCCACCGTTGCCGGGAGCGCCGGCTCGTAGGGTCGGTCCGAGGTCATGGCGTCGTACGCGTCGGCCACCTGGACGATCCGAACAGAGAGCGGCATCGACGCCAGATCGACCCCGTGGGGGTAGCCCTCACCGTCGAAGCGCTCGTGGTGATAGAGCACGGCGGCCGCCACTTCGCGGTGGGTGAGGTCGACCACCAGTCGATGTCCGTCCTGGGGATGGCTCCGAACCGCCTTCCAGTCACTGGCGTCGAGCCCGGACGGCTTCCACAGGATCGCCTCGGGGATG
>DATHSA010000079.1:0-44822 GCA_035464675.1 Acidimicrobiia bacterium | reverse complement strand
CTTGATGGCAGGCGAGTCGGACACGAGGGCCAGCGCTCCCGGCGGATCGCCGGCATCGAGTCGATCGAAGAACTCCGTCACGACATCGACGTCATCGGCCGCGGCGGTGTCGAACGGCTCGTCTCCATGCGAGGTCACCCAGAGGCCCGCTCCGACCGCCGCGACGACGAGGACCACGGCAAGCCCGAGGGCCGCCCTTCGACGCCTCGGGGCGGTCGCGGTCGTTGGCTCCACTTCCTGGGTCTGCATGTTCTCTCTCCTCTCGATCGTGGCTTCGAGGAGGGGGGGCGCGGACTCCCTTGCAGTCACGTCCACGGTCGGCGGATACGGATCGGCGGCCTGCAGGCGCTCGAATGCGTGCTCACGTCGGCTCATGACCCTCCTCCCTTGTCGTGGGGTGCGGTCGTCGATGACGCATGGGAGTCGCGGTGAATCCCGAGCTCCCTGGCCAGCCTTCCCTTGGCTCGGTAGAGGCGTTTCTCGGCCGTCGCCGGGCGGCAGCCGATGGCCAGTGCCAGCTCCTTCGTCGACAGGCCCTCCCAGGCGGCGAGACGAAGGACTTCCTGGTCGGGCTGGCTGAGGTGATCGAGGGCATCGAGGACCTCACGGTCGGCTTCGCGCTCGACGATCACCCGGTCGGGTTCGATAGGGCCGACAGACCCCATCGATCCGATGCGCGAGATCAGCCGGCCCAGGCGGCGAGTTCCTCTGCGTCGATTCGACAGCACCCTGCGGGCCACCCCGTACAGCCATGGGAGTGTCTGCTCTCCAGGCGGCACCTCGTCGATGCGGCGCCATGCCACCAGGAACACTTCGGACGCAAGATCCTCGGCGCTCGACGGGTCGGCACGGCGGAAGAAGTACCTCAACAGCGCTTCGTGGTGTCGCTCGTACAACCGTCGAAACCGGTTCTCGTCCGGCGTCGTCCTCGGCATGATTCCCCTCAGCGAGGGCCGGAATGACCCTTCTTACACCTCTTCATGTCCGGATGCCGGCCATTCCGGACACCCGGCCGTGCAAAAGGACCCGCGGGCGCTCGGCACGTCGACAGGCGGAGTGGCAGGAGTGCCCGGTCGCGACAAGGGAATTCCCGGCGGCGGGGAGTCCACTGCTTCCACGTGGCCGCGTGGGCGTCATCGCAACCGGACATGAATCACGCAGGCCTTCAGGTTCAGGCGATCTCCGGCCGATGAAGATGGCACGAGCCTTGGCCGATCGACGCGCGCGGCCACAGGGGGCCACATGAGTGCGACACCGACCTCGATGATCACCGGCGGGTTGGACCATTGGTCCGACAGGCCTGCCGTCATTCTCATCCTCGAGAGCCAGGCGGGTGTGGAGTGGCTCCACGACCGGCTGCGCGAGCTCGCGGAGGGTGATGTCGGTCAGGCGATTCCGCTGCACGCCGCCCAGGGCGTGGAACTGGACGGTGTCGGGAAGTTGGAGCTGAAGCTTGCCGACGTCGCACCGACGATCGCGATGGTCGGAACGGACAACGGGGAATTCAGTTGGACCTGTGACGCCGGGGGTTGGGCGAGCATCGCCGATCAGATGGAGCCCTTCCTGGCCGGGCTGAACGGCCATCAGTATCTGCACCATGCATTCGGCTCCGCTGGTGAAGCCGACGTCGTGATCTCGCGAGGTGAGCAGCAAGTGGGGTCTGGTCCCACGCTGGGCCCGGAGCCACCGACCGTGGAGGAGCCACCGACCTTGGAGGAGCCACCGACCTTGCAGGAGCCACCGACCGTGCAAGAGCCATCGCCACCGCCACCGCCACCGCATCACCCGTCATCGCCGACAGAGGAGGACGAAGTGCCCAACGCACCCATCTCGACGACAGCCGACATCCCTCAGCTACCGGTGGCGATCCCCGACGGTGGGGACCCCGCCCGTGGCACCGGCTCCGAGTCGGGGACGTGGATGCTCGGGGTGACCATCGAGTCGGAAGATCTCGATCGAGCCGCGGCCTTCTATGCCCAGGCTCTGGGGGTCGCGCCCGAACGCGCGGTTCCGGGGCGAGTCTTCCTCTCGGCGGGGGATGCGCGTCTCGTGATCGTCGAGAAGCAGACCGGGGACCGCGTCAAGATCGACCTCTATTTCGCCAGCGCCGCGCTGGACGACCTTCACACCCGCGTGATCGCGTCGGGCGGCGGGGAGACGACGCCCATCTCGGTCAGCTGGTCGGGGGAGCGGTCGTTCGGGTGCGTCGACCCCGACGGGAATCGGCTTTGGTTCGTCGATGCTCGGACGCTGACAGCCCCTGCCGCATGACGGCCTTCGCAGGCCGTCCGCTGCCGCGCTGATCGCGCCGTCATACTCCCTTGAAGAGGCTGGCGATCACCAGCAGGATCCCTCCGCCCGATACGAGCAAGAAGGCGATGTCGGTGTCGAGGTCGAGCGCGTCGGTGTAGTAGCCGAGCATCCCGATGGCGATCAGGACGACTGCGACGAAGAACGCGGCGACGGTCGGTGGTGTGAGGCGATTGCGTGCCATGGGCTCGACCTACCCGGCGGAACTGGTCCTCAACCGCCGACTTTGCCCAGCGCCTCCTGGAGAGTGGTCCACGGGAGGTCGGCGCACTTGATCCGGACGGGGAAGCGCCTCACTCCGGCGAGCGCCTCGAGGTCGCCGAGCGCTTCTCCCGGGCGGTCCGGGTCGACGCCAGGGTCACCCGGCTCGATGTCGAGCAGCCGCTTCACACGGTGCACCAACTCGTCCACTTCGCTCGTCGAGAGGCCCACGATCTTGTCGGCCATCATCGACCCCGACGCCTGGCTTATCGAACATCCCCGGCCGCGGACCGCGGCGTCGGTGACCTTGCCTTCCTCGATCCGCAGCTCGATCGTCACCTCATCGCCACAGAGCGGGTTCTGACCCTCGGCGGTGGCGTCGGCGTCCTGGACGTGGCCCGAGTGGCGGGGGCTGCGGTAGTGGTCGAGGATGACCTGTCGGTACAACTCGTCAAGCGACACCGAAGATCCTCCTCGCCTTGTGCAGGGCGGCGACGAGGGCGTCGACCTCCTCCGGCACGTTGTACACGTAGAAGGACGCCCGGGCGGTCGCCGGCACGCCGAGCACCGTCATCAGGGGTTTGGCGCAGTGGTGGCCGGCCCGCACCGCGATGCCCTCCTGGTCGAGGATCGTCGCCAGGTCATGGGGGTGAATGTCGGCCAGCGTGAAGGACACCGCGGCGCCGCGCTTGTCGGCGTCGAGCGGACCGTAGATCGTCAGGTCGGGGATCTCGGTCAGCCTGTCCAGGGCATACCGGGTGATCTCGATCTCGTGCTTGCGCACCTCACTCATGCCGATGTCGGTCAGATAGTCGACGGCGGCGCCGAACCCGATGGCCTCGGAGATCGGGGGGGTTCCCGCCTCGAATTTGTGGGGCACCTCGGCCCAGGTCGACTCGGTCAGCTTCACGTCGCGGATCATCTCGCCCCCGCCCTCGGCGGGCTCCATCTCCTCCAGACGCTCCATCCGGCCCCACAGTGCGCCGATCCCGGTCGGTCCGAGCATCTTGTGGGCACTGAACACCACGAAGTCGGCGCCGATCGCCCCGACGTCGACGGGGGAGTGGGGGATCAGCTGGGCGCCGTCGATGACGCTGATCGCACCCACCGCCCGCGCTGCCTCCACCGCTTCTGCCACCGGGCCGAAGGATCCGAGGACGTTGGACATGCCGGAGACCGCGACCACCTTCGTCGTATCGTCGACCAGCTCGCCGATTCGGGAGGTGTCGACGAGGTAGTCGTCGGTCAAGGGCAGGTAGGCGAGCTCCGCTCCGGTGTGGCGGGTGATCAGCTGCCAGGGGACCACGTTGGCGTGGTGCTCCATGTGCGACAAGACGATCCGATCGCCGGGCTTCAAGTGGTACAGACCCCACCCGTAGGCGATGTGGTTGATCCCAGCGGTGGTGCCGCGGGTGAAGACGACCTCGCTGGAGCCGGCATTGATGAACCCGGCGACCTTCCTGCGAGCGCTCTCGTAGGCGTCGGTCGCTTCCTCGGAGAGCTGATACGCGCCCCGGTGGACATTGGCATTGAGATGCCGGTAGTAGTGGTCCATGGCGTCGAGCACCTGCACCGGCTTCTGCGTGGTCGCCGCGGAGTCCAGATAGACGAGGGGCTTCCCGTGCATCTCCCGCGAGAGGATCGGAAAATCGGCGCGGAGATGGGAGAGATCGGTCACAGGGCCGCCCTCCGGGCGGCGCGATTCGCGATTCGAGATTCGCGATTCGCCGGATCGTCCGACGCGTCTCTTGCGAATTGCGAATTGCAAATTGCGAATTGCTGAACCATGTCGCGTCCTCGCTCCTGACTCACCGTGCGTGTTCCCCGCGAAAGGCCTCGTACCCCTCGTGCTCGATCCGCTCGGCGAGGCCGGGGCCGCCGGTTTCGACGACCCGGCCGTCCATGAACACGTGGACCACGTCGGGGGTGATGTAGTCGAGCATCCGCTGGTAGTGGGTGATGATCAGGAAGCCCCGCTCGGGTGAGGACAGCTTCTTCACGCCGTCGGCGACGATCTTCAGCGCGTCGATGTCGAGCCCCGAGTCCGTCTCGTCCATGACCGCAAGCTCCGGCTCGAGCACGGCCATCTGGAGCACCTCGTTCCGCTTCCGCTCGCCACCCGAGAAGCCCTCGTTGAGGTAGCGGTCGGCAAAACTCGCCTCCATGCCCAGTTCCTTCATGGTGTCTGCCACCTTCAGCCGCAGCTCGAGCACCGTGTATTCCGTGCCCGTGCGGTTGCTGAGGGCGCTGCGGAGGAAGTTGACGACCGATACGCCGGGGATCTCCTCCGGGTACTGGAACGCGAGGAACATCCCGGCCCTTCCGCGCTGGTCGGGCGTCCATTCGACGATGTCTTCGCCCTTGTAGAGGATCCGACCACCGGTGATCGCGTACTCCGGATGCCCAAGCAACACATTGGCGAGCGTCGACTTGCCCGATCCGTTGGGTCCCATCAGCGCATGGATCTCACCGCGCTGGACCGTGAGCGAGACACCCTTGAGGATCTCGTGGCCTTCGGCCGAGGCGCGTAGGTCTTCGATGACGAGAAGGGGGGCTTCGGGCATGCGCACAGGGTAAAGCGGGCTGTACCCGTATCGAAAGGCTGGGCGCTTAGCCTCGGACGGCGGCGAAGAGCTCCTCGAGGACGTCGCGATCGAACGGGCCCAGGTGCTGCACATGGATCCGGTCCACGCCCGCCTCCTCGTATGTGGAAAAGAGCTCGCGCAGCTCCTCGGCGGTGCCGATGGGTGCGCCCCGGTCGCGATATGCCTTTTCGAGCTCGTCGGCGGAGCGGCCCCTTGGGTCTGCTTCGGCCATTCGGGTCAGCATGCGCTCGAGGCCGTCCCGGTCCATGCCGGCGGCGACTCCTGTCATGATGCTGATCCGGAGGTCGTCGGGGTTGCGCCCGGCCTTCTCCGCTGCGTTCCGCGCCCGGTCGATCCGAAGTTTCACCTCGTCGAGCGGCCGGAACCCGAAGTTGAACTCGTCGGCGTACGTGCCGGCAAGGCGGGGCGTCCGCCTTTCGCCACTCCCGCCCACGATCAGGGGGATCTTGCCCGTCGGCTTGGGGCGCACGTCCTCATTCGCGAGCGCGTAGTGCTTTCCTTCGAAGATCCCGCCCGTCCGCCCGAACGCGTGCCACAGGTACTGGAGAGCATCCTCCATCCGCTCGAAGCGCTCGTTGAGATCGGGGAACTCGAGTCCGAACGCCTCGTGCTCCTCATCCATCCAGCCGGTTCCGATCCCCAGGACGAAGCGGCCCGCCGACATCTCGTCGATGGTGGCCGCCATCTTGGCGAGCACCGCAGGGTGGCGGAAGGTGATCGGTGCCACCAGCACACAGAGGTCGATGCGGTTCGTCTCGCGAGCCAGTCCGGCGAGGGTCGCCAGCGCGTCGGTCGCATGCGGCGGCTCGGCCGTAGCCGGGAACAGGTAGTGATCCGACCGCGCGAAGGAGTCCAGCCCCGACTCCTCGGCGAATCTGGCAGCGCCGAGCAACTCGTCGTAGGTCATCCCGAGTTGGGGCTCCGTCATCAGTCCGAACTGCATTCCGTCCCTCTCTGCGCAACCTGTCGGGGACACTCTGGCAGCCGAAGGGCGAAAAGGCCCTACCGCCGGGTCCGGATCGGGGCGTTACTACGCTTCGCAGACTTCTAGGTGTTGGAGGACGGCTCGATGAACTTCGCCTTCAGCGAAGAACAGGAGATGCTCCGGGAGACGGCGCGTCGGTTCCTCGAATCGAAGTCGCCGTCGGAGGTGGTGCGCCGCCTCATGGAGACCGAGGAGGGGTACGACGAATCCCTGTGGGCGGAGATCGCTGTTCAGGGATGGCAGGCCATGGCGATCCCCGAGGAGTACGGCGGCGCAGGCTTCACCTTCATGGAGCAGGCCATCCTCATGGAAGAGATGGGCCGCACCCTGTTCCCATCCCCCTACCTGTCGACCGTCGTCGTCGGCGCCGACCTCATCCTGACCGCTGGCAATGAGGACCAGAAGCAGGAGCTCCTTCCCGGCATCGCCTCGGGGGAGCGCACCGTGGCCCTTGCCCACCTGGAGGAGAACGGATCCTGGGATGCCGACGGCATCACGATGATCGCCAAGAAGGACGGCTCCGAGATCGTCCTCGATGGCGTCAAGTCGTTCGTGGTCGACGGCCACACCGCCGACACCCTGATCGTCGTGGTCCGCACCGACGACTCATCGAGTGGTGAGGACGGGATCAGCCTGGTGGTCGTCCCCGGTGACGCCGCCGGCGTCACCCGCCGGCGCCTGGAGACCATGGATCAGACCCGCAAGCAGGCCGAGATCACATTCGAGAGTGTTCGGGTCCCGGGGTCGGCGATCCTCGGTTCTCCGGGCGGCGGCTGGTCCGCCCTTGCCGACACCCTGGACCGCACCGTCGTGGCCCTCGCCTTCGAGCAGGTCGGCGGGGCGGCCAAGTGCATGGAGATGTCTGTCCAGTACGCGAAGGACCGGGTGCAGTTCGGACGCCCGATCGGGTCCTTCCAGGCGATCAAGCACAAGTGCGCCGACATGCTGGTCGAGGTCGAGTCGGCCAAGTCGGCCGCGTACTACGCCGGGTGGGCGGTGGCGGCCGGCGACGACGAGGTGAAGATCGTCGCCCCTCTCGCCAAGTCGTACTGCTCGGAGGCCTTCTTCCACTGCGCGGCCGAGACGATCCAGATCCACGGCGGCATCGGCTTCACGTGGGAGCACGACGCCCACCTGTATTTCAAGCGCGCCAAGACCGACGAGTTGCTCTTCGGCTCCCCGGCACACCATCGGGCGATCCTGGCGGACCGACTGGGGATCTAGGGAACTCCGCGTCCTCCTCCGCTTCGGTCGAGAAGGACGACGAGCGCAGTGAGGCCGGATGGGGGTGTCAGCTCGTCAGGCTGTCGGCGATCTCGGTGAGCACCTCCGCCGGCAGCGCTCCGGTCAAGCGGCCGGCCACCGTCCCGTCTGCCCGCACGAATACGAAGAAGGGGAACGCGTTCAGCCCGAACGCGTCGCCGACCGAATAGGCCGTGTCGTCGACGAGCACCGGGCTGGTCCAGCCCTCCCGCTCCAGCCATTCGGAGGGCGGGAAGTTGGTCCTGGTCTCCGCCGTGCTGGTCGGCACCGAGTAGATGTCGACTCCTTCGGGCGGGCCCCCGGAGTCGACCCATGCCTGCACCACCGGCACCTCTGCCTGGCAGACGCTGCACCAGTGGGCGAGGAAGACGATGATCTTTGGCCGCCCGTCGTTGGTGATCGACACCGGGTTGCCCTCGAAGTCGGCGCCCTGGACCGAGGGGATGGGCAGGCCGATAGCCGGGTCGCTGGCCGGGTCGTCGGCGAAACGGGGGAGCGCCGAACCGCTGATCGTCGGCTCTCCGAACTGCTCGGGGATGTCCCCGCCTCCATCGAAGGTCAGGATGACGACGGTGATCAGCAGGATCGCTGCCACGCCCCCGAGCACAGGGACCCAGGGGAAAGGTCTTGCCGGACCGCGTCGATTGGTCATGAATCCTCCTGCTCTGGCATCGAACCCTGGACGATCGCCAGTTTGGAGTCCAGGGCCGAAAGCCCGGGGCGGTCGAGGGCCAACGCGGTGATGATCACGGCGAACGAGACCAGCGCCATGAGAGGGATCGAGACGAAGTCGAACTTCCACACCCACGCCGCGGTGCACGGTGCGAACACGTTGCACGAGCCGGCGTCGAGATCCGGGAAGTGCTGGATGGTGTAGTGATAGGTGGAGATCAGGCCCCCCACGATCGCCAGTGGCAGCACGTAGCGGCGGACGGCGTGGTCACGCCGGAAGGCGGCGATTCCGAGGACGATCGCCAGCGGGTACATGGCGATTCGCTGATACCAGCAGTACTCGCACGGTGTGAACCCGGCGATCTCCGAGTAGTAGAGACTCCCCAGTGTCGCGGTGAGCGCCATGAGCCAGGCGATCCACAGGCCATAGCCGCGCAGATATCCCGCGAGGCCCTCCAGTGCGCCCGCCGCGCCGGTGGACACCCGGGCGGTCAGCCAGAGCAGCCCGACGGCGATGACCCCGAGGCCGAGCACGATGGTGCCGACCGCGAAGAAGGTGGAGACGGTGTTGACAGACATTGGGCCTCGAAGCGTGGAAGTCGCCGCGGAGGTTACCGTTCCCCGTTCAGGTCCCCCGCAGGTGTGACGATGGAGAAGGCATGATCAGATGGAACGGCCAGGCGGTGCCGATCGATGGCTGGTGGGTGGATCCCCATGGCCACCGCCTTTTCCTTCGCGCCGGGGACCTCGCCCCCATCTGTCCCCGACGGGGTCCGGTGACGGTCTCCTGGACCCTGGTTCGCGGCGTCCCCCGCCGAAGGGGCTGACCGAGTTACGACGACCTCTCCCCCCGCTTCGCCAAAGCACGTGTAGATGACCACGACGTCCTCCCCCGCTCCGGCGGGGGAGGTGGACGAGCGAAGCGAGGCCGGATGGGGTCGACGGCAAGCCCTCTTCGGGCTCAGCCTCCTGCTTCTCTCAGAGCGTCTCGCTCAACTCGTAGATGTTGCCGTCGGGGTCTCTGAACCAGGCCGACTTGTTCGATTCGAAGGTGGCCAGGCCGTCCTCCGTCTTCGGTTCGTCGTAGTCCTCGAACTCGAGGCCGCGGCTGCGCAGATCCTCCATCACCTTCTCGATGTTCTCGACGGTGAATCCGGCGACCGTGTTCTTCGCGGAGCCGGCGGTGCCGGACTTGTAGACATGCAGCCAGGTGTCGTCGGCGAACTGGTACCAGAACCCGCCAGGTGTCTTCTCGTCGGGGACGAGGCCGAGTCTCTCCTCGTACCAGGTGCGTGACCGGTCGAGATCCGATACGGCCACGTTGGCGTAGACGGGGAAGTGCTTCAGATCCAATGAGATCTCCTTTCGATCGCGCCGGCCGGCCCGCCGGGCGCGGCGAGCCGGCCGGCCGCTCGATTGCGCTGTCAGGCCGCTCTCCGGCCCTGCTCCTCGGCGCGTTCGATCTCCCCGTTGGAGATCATCCTCTCGTCCCGGTCGCCCTGGTCCTGGGTCGAAGGCTCGAAGCGGAGCCCTTCCATGTACGGCGTGGGCTTGCCGCGCCGGAAGTCGAGGAACTCCTTGGCGTAATACGCACGAGCCTCGTCCACGGTCTTCTCACCGGTGACGATGTCGTGCATCAGGTTCAACGCGAGGAAGTTGGCCTCCTCGTCGTGGCACCTGGCCGACACGAGGCCGGCGGTGCGCTCGCAGATGACGCTCCCGTCGTACTCGGCGAGTTCCGAGAACTTCTCGACCGGCACCCTGTAGTCGAGGTACGACTCGACGGCGTCGATGTGCGGTGCGGGGAAGTCGTGGGGATGGAAGGTCTTCGTCGCGACGACTCGCTTCCATGGGGTGGCGTTCTCGCCACGCCATATGAGCATCGCATCGGTGCTCTCGTCCGGCTCACCCCGCTTGTCGATGACCAGCTGAGCGGCTTCACGCGACTCCTCCGGCCATTCCTTGATGATGTCGGTGGCGTTCATGATGAACAGGCCTCCTTGGGGCCGCGTGACATGAGATGTTCCCGGAATGTCCGGGGCGGAAACACTTCTGCCGCCGGACGATCACATGCGTTCGTCCAATTACCCTTGAACCCATGGGAGCCGTCGCCGCAGGGGCCCTGCTCGCTGCCATCCTTCTCGCCATCGTCGCCTTGATGGTGTGGCAGTCGTCGCGTCGGAGTCCCACCACGGAGCCCGCCGAGTACGACGTGGCCGAGGCCGCTCGTTACGTGTTCGAGCGCCTTTCGGATCGCGCCCTCGCCGACCTGGATCTCGAGGACGTCCGCCTCCTGCTCGAATGGCAGGTCCACTACCACCAGGTGGTCGGCCCTCGTGACAACGGCACGCACCCCGTTGTTGGCAGCGGCGACTCGATCGAGTATCTGATGGATCGCGCCGCGGGTGCAGGGATCACCCTCGACGTGCTCCACGTCGCCGAGGTGATCGCCGCCGACACCGAGTATCTGGTGTCGATCGGAGCCGTCGGGGAGCCCGCGGAATGATCGTCCGTTGCGGCCGTTGTGGATCCCAGTTCGACGTCCCGGGCCCGGGGCGTCACGTGTGCCCGACGTGCGGCACGCCCAACGACGTGCGCGCCGCCGACTCGGGCGGGATCCAGGCTCCTCCTCAACCCCTGCCGCCCGAGCAGCCCTCACCCAGAGTGATCTGCCCGGGCTGCGGCTACAAGTTCATCGTGGGCGACATCCAGGTGGCGCCCTGTCCCAACTGTGGCGAGATGGTTAGCGTCGGCACCGAGAACTCGCCCACCGCAGAGGGGGAGGAAGAGTGAACCAGGACCGCTGGCAGGAGCACTACCGGAAGGCCCCTAAGCGCCGGGATCGCTGGGTCACCATGTCGTTCGAGGAGCTTCCCGCAACCGGGTTCCCCGAAGGCGAGGTCCCCGAGGACATCGGCTATCCCGGCTACTTCCCCTACACCCGTGGGATCCACCTCACCGGGTACCGGGGCAAGCAGTGGACGATCCGCCAGTTTGCCGGGTTCGCCGGTGCCGAGGACACCAACGCCCGGTTCCGCCATCTGCTCGAGCAGGGTCAACACGGCTTGAGCGTCGCGTTCGACATGCCGACCCTCATGGGCCTGGACAGCGACGACCCTATGGCGCTCGGCGAAGTCGGTCACTGCGGGGTCGCTGTGGACTCCGCCGACGACATGGCGCTGCTCTTCGACCAGATCCCCCTCGGTGACGTGTCGGTGTCGATGACCATCAACGGCCCCGCCCAGATCCTCTTCGCGTTCTTCCTGGTGGCGGCCGAGGAGCAGGGGGTCGATTGGAAGGACCTCCGTGGCACCCTCCAGAACGACATCCTCAAGGAGTACATCGCCCAGAAGGAGTGGATCTACCCGCCCGAGCCGCACCTTCGGCTCACCACCGACATGATGGAGTTCTGCACCGTCGAGGTGCCGCAGTGGAACACGATCTCGGTGAGCGGCTATCACATCCGCGAGGCTGGGGCCAACGCCCACCAGGAACTCGCGTTCACGCTTGCCGACGGGTTCGCCTACGTCGAGGCGGGGATGCGGAGAGGGATGGAGGTCGACGACTTCGCGCCTCGGCTCTCCTTCTTCTTCGACGCCCACATCGACTTCTTCGAGGAGATCGCCAAGTTCCGCGCCGCCCGCCGAATCTGGGCGCGCTGGATGCGAGATCGATACGCCGCCCAGGACGAGCGTTCGCTCAAGCTCCGCTTCCACACCCAGACGGCAGGCGTGTCGCTCACCGCGCAGCAGCCCGACAACAACGTGGTGCGCACCACGGTCGAGGCCCTGGCTGCGGTGCTCGGCGGCACCCAGAGCCTTCACACGAACGCCCTCGACGAGGTCTACGCCCTGCCCACCGAACGCGCCGCCGAGATCGCCTTGCGCACCCAGCACGTGATCGCCGAGGAGACCGGCATCGGCGACGTCATCGACCCGCTGGGTGGATCGTGGTTCGTGGAGGAGATGACCGATCGGATGGAGGCGAAGGTCGAGGAGATCCTCCAGCACATCGACCGGATGGGCAAGGGCTCCATGCTCGACGGCGTCCTCGCCGGAATCGAGGAGGGCTGGTTCCAGGGCGCCCTGGCCGACTCGGCCTACGAATTCGAGAAGGCTCTTGGCTCGGGCGAGCGGGTGATCGTGGGCGTCAACAAGTACGCCGCCGAGGACGAGGAGGAACTCGACATCCTTCGCATCTCCAGGGAAGTGGAGGAGGCCCAGCGCCGGCGGGTTGCCGGTGTCCGCGAGCAGCGTGACGAGGCACGTGTGAGGACGGCCCTGGCCGTACTCACCGAGGCGTCCCGTGGCGACGGGAACCTCATGCCGCTGATCGTCGAGGCTGCACGGGCACGTGCCACCGAGGGCGAGATCTCCGACGCCATGAAGGAGGTCTTCGGCGGCTATCGGGAGCCACCCCGGGTATGAGAGAGAGCGTCCAGTTTCCGACCTCCAGCCTCCAGGAGGGCTCGGACGCACTCTCCCCCCGAAGGGGGGAGTGCCCGGAAGGGGGGAAGCGGGCGCTCAGGCTGACCGCGTCGCCTGGATCATGGATCGGCCTGCGATCAAAGGCGCCATCACTCAAAGACCGCCTCGCCCGGATGCTCTTCTACACGACCCTGTCGATCTCGCCCGTCGAGATTCCGTTCCCCCGGCTCGACCCCGCGCCGCCGCCGGCCGCCGTCCTTCCAGTAGGTGACCCCACGCCGGGCATCGGGGCCTGGCGTGGCTAGATCCAGCAGGGGTGCACTGTCCTTCGCCCTGATCCTCTTCCTGTCGCTCCTCGCCTGTGGGGGCGACGACCAGGGGGTTCGCTTCGACGAGGGCCGCCTCCCCTCCTCGGTGCCCCGCGACTTCCCGCTGCCGCCTGCCTCGACGATCGGAGAGACCTTGGTGGACACGGCCCATGACCGCACGGAGTTCTCTCTTGCCATCGAGTCGGACTTGCCTTCGGTGGTCCAGTTCTTCACCATCGAGCTCGTGAACCAGGGCTATTTGATCGACCGATCGCAGAGCCTGAGTCAGACCACGTGGCGATTGTCGTTCCAGCGCGGCGACCTGACCGGAGAGATCCTCGTCTCCTCCGATGGTGGTGGCGCCTCGCAGGCCGTCGTGAGCATGGGCAACGCCTGACATGGGACGACTTCGCCGATTCCCCGACAATCGCTTCATCGGCACCCGTGACGACATGCGTGTCTACGACTGCGACGACGAGTCGGAGTTCGCGGCGCTGGAGGATCGGGCTGCCGGCGAGGACCTCCTTCGGCGAAAGCTCCTCGCTTCGTTCGGGCCTGACACCCTGGCGGAGGCCCGCAATCGCGGGTTCTCGCCGAGGTGACCCGATTCGTCGACGTCCACGTCCACCCACCGATCGCCGAATTCCTCGAGGGAGCCTTCGCCCCTTACATCGATGGGCTCCGCGCCGAATTCGGTTCGGAGATCCCGGCGCGCAGCATCGATGAGATCGCCGACCATTACCGGTCGCTCGACGGGATCGCCGTCCTCCTCGCCTGGGACGCCGAGCGCGCGACACGGAGGCCCGCCTTCAGCGGGGCCCGGGTGGCCGAGCTGGTCGCAGCCCATCCCGATGTGTTCGTCGGATTCGGGTCGGTGGATCCGCTCAACGGCTCGGCGGCGGTCGCCGGCGTCCATGACACCGCACGGCTCGGTCTCAAGGGGCTCAAGTTCCACCCTCCCGCCCAGCGATTCTCCCCGGCCGACCGGAGGGCCTACCCGATCTGGGAGATCGCCGAGGGATTGGGGCTTCCCGTGCTGATCCACACCGGCTACACCGCCATGGGGGCGGGGATGCCCGGCGGGGGAGGGATCGAGCTCTCCTACGGAGATCCAACGCTCGTGGACCGGGTGGCGGTGGACTTCCCGAATCTCCAGATCGTCCTCGCTCACCCGTCCTGGCCCTGGGTGGACCAGTCGATCGCCATCGCCCAGCACAAGGCGAACGTGCACCTGGAGCTGTCCGGCTGGTCGCCTTCGCGTTTCCCCCCCACTCTTGTCGAGGCGATCAAAGGACCCCTGGCGCACAAGACGCTCTTCGGGACCGACTACCCCTTCCTCACCCCGGAGCGCTGGCTCGCGTCGTTCGAGAAACTGGCGTTTCCCGACGACGTCACGGATCGGATCCTGCGGGACAACGCGGTCGAGCTGCTGCGATTGGAGGAGATGGTGCGCTAACTGCGCCTGATTCGGATGACGCCGATGGTCGCGGCCGTCAGGAGGATGACTCCGATGATGATCAGGACGATCGCGGTCGCGGTCAGGCCACCGCCATCCGTACCCTGATCGACGACCGTCGTCGTCGTGGTCTCACCCGCGAGCGAGGTCGTGGTCGCCCCCAGGGTGGTGCTCGTAACCGTGGTCGTGGTAGCCACCGAGGTCGTCGCCGGGACAGTGGTCGTGGTGGTAGCGGTAGTGGTCGTAGTCGTGGTCGTGATGGTGGTGGTCGTGGTGGCGATGGTCGTGGTCGTCGCAGCGGTCGTCGTAGGCGGTGAGGCGTTCACGGTGTAGGAGGGATTCGTTTCGCACTCGCCATTGTCCTGAGCGGCGAACACATTGGTCGTGCCCACCGGGAAGTTGTTGGGGATCTGGTAGGTGAAGGAGAATCCTCCGCTGGGGCTGGTCGTACCCGTCTTGATCTGGTTACCACCGAGGTTTACGTAGTACCCCTCGTTCGCTTGAAATCCGGATCCGGTGAACGTCACGTTGGCCCCTCGCCATCCCGGGTTGGGGTTCATGCTGATGCTGCAGCCGCCCGCCGACGCTGCCGCCGGCATCAGGACGACTCCAACGAGAACCGAGGCCGCGAACAAGCGGGCGATCCGGGTGCGCATAGGCCCGGCATCGTAGGTAATCGCTCAGCCGCTTGCAGCCGGCTTGTCCGAGACTCGTCATAGGCGACGGGCGACGGGCAACGGGCAACGGGCAACGGGCAACGGGCAACGGGCTAGAAGAACCCCGCCAGCACTCCCGCAACCCGATCTTCGCGGAAGTAGAAGAAGTGATCGCTCCCCTCGAGGACCTCGAGGCGAGCCCCGATCGCGTCGGTGTACTCCCGGAGGTCGTCGACGGTCGCGAACTGGTCCCGGTCGCCGATCACGAAGACACGCTCCGCCGGCGCCAGGTCTTCCGGCTCGGGCAGCAGCCTGCCGCGATGGTCGGGGAACCAGACCGGTGGAGCGATCCCGGCGTACCGCAGCGTCGAGCCGGTCTCCGCCTGCCAGCGGAGGGCCACCACCGCCCCGAACGACCACCCGGCGACCCCGAGCGGCACATCGGGAAATCGCCCGCCGGCCGAGCGCACCGCGGCGTCCACGTCGGCGACCTCTGCGGTCCCATCGCCATGTGATCCCTCCGACCGGCCCACACCACGGAAGTTGAACCGCAGCACGGCGATCAGATCCTCCGAGAGGGCGGAGGCAAGGCTCTTCATGAGGGGTGCGTTCATCGTCCCCCGCTGCGTGGGATCCGGGTGGCACAGCACCACGACGGACTCCGCATGACCCTCGGGCAGCGACCAGGCTCCTTCGAGGGTGAGGCCGTCGGAGGTCTCGAAGTCGATCCTCACAGCACGCCCATCAGGAACCAGACGAGCGAGGCCCCCAGGATCACCAGTGCGGTGACCAGCGCAGCGATGATCAGATAGCGCGTCTGCACGGGCCGGAGAGTAAGCGCGGCGCCACCGCACGCGGCCGATCGGCATCGGGGACCTCCGACCGGCCAACTAACCTCGCGAGGCACCGATTCCGGAGGGTTCTTGCACGACGTCGCGATCATCGGGGGCGGCCCGGGCGGCTATGCGGCCGCCCTCTACGCCCACAACTTCGGGCTCTCTGTCGCTCTCGTGGAGCGGGACAAGGTCGGCGGGACGTGCCTCCATCGCGGGTGCATCCCGGCCAAATCCTGGCTCCACACCGCCGAGGTGTTCCACCAGGTCGCCCACGCCGGCGATCACGGCGTGATCACCAACGCGCCGTCGCTCGACTGGCAGGCGGCGCTGGACCGCAAGGGCCGGGTGGTCAACCAGCTCTTCACCGGGCTCCAGGGACTCCTCGAGAAGCGGGGAGTCGAGATCATCGACGGCACCGGCCGTCTCGCAGGCCGCGGCATCGTCGACGTCACCTTCGACGACGGGTCCAGCCGCCGGGTCGAGGCCCGCAACGTGATCGTCGCCACAGGGTCGGTACCGCGCTCCATCCCGGGTTACGAGATCGACGGTGATCGCATCGTCTCTTCGGACCACGCCCTCGATTGGTCCTCCCGGCCCGATCGGGTGGCGATCATCGGGGCCGGCGCCATCGGGGCCGAGTTCGCCAGCCTCCTCGCGGACGTCGGCGCCGAGGTCCACCTCTTTGAGGTCGTCGACCAGATCCTCCCCGGTGTCGAGCCGCGCGCCGCCCGGGCGCTCCACAAGTCGTTCGCCGACCGTGGCATGCAGGTCCACACCGGCATCGGCGTCGATCCCCCCCAGATCGTGAACGGGGGGATCGTCGTTCCGTTCGCCGGGGAGAAGGTGGAGGTGGACGTCGTTCTGGTGGCGGTGGGCCGCGCCCCGGTCACTTCGGGCATGGGCTTCGAGGAGGCGGGCATCACCCTCGACCGTGGCTTCGTGAAGACGGACCTGGAGACGATGCTCACCGACGCCCCCAACGTGTACGCCGTCGGCGACATCGTCGCGGGGACCCCCCAGCTCGCTCATGCCGGGTTCGCCGAGGGCATCTCGGCCATCACCCACATCGCCACCGGCAGCCCGGCGCCCACCGACTATCGGGCGATCCCGCTCGTCGTCTACACCCGCCCGGAGGTGGCGTCGGTGGGGCTGACGGAACAGCAGGCGAAGGATGCGGGTTACGACGTCGTGACCACCGACCATCCATTCGCCGGCACCGGCCGGGCGATCATCAAGGGCGAGAGCGGCCTGGTGCGACTCGTCGTCGAGAAGGACGGACCCATCCTCGGGGCGACGGTCGTCGGCTCGATCGCCGGCGAGATGATCCACGAGTTGATGTACTCGGTGGGATGGGAGGCGCTGCCGTCGGAGGCGGCGGCGTTCATCCATGCCCACCCGACGATGGCCGAGGCGGTGGGGGAGACGCTCCTCGCCGCGGCCGGCAGGAGCTTGCATTGATCGAGGCCAAGGGGCACGCCGCCGAGCTCACCGAGGCCGAACTCGTACAGATGTACGAGATGATGGTGCTGGGCCGAACCCTCGAGACCCGCCTCCACAACATGTACCGCGGCGGAAGGCTCACCGGCGCGGTCTACCCGGGGGTCGGCCAGGAGGCCGCCCAGGTCGGCTTTGCGTTCGCGCTCGAGGAGGGCGACATCTTCGGGCCCACCCACCGGGATCTTCTCGGCCAACTCACCAGAGGCGTGACCCTCGAGGAGACCCTTCTCAACTTCTACGGCAAGGCCTCGGCCCCGACGAAGGGCCGTGACGGCAACAGCCACTTCGGCGTTCTCGACAAGGGCACGCTGATGGTCATCTCGCCGTTGCCCGACGCGTACCCGGTCGCCATGGGGTGCGCCCTCGCTTTCGACCAGCGCAAGGAGCGGCGGGTGGCCATGGCGAACTGCGGCGAGGGGGCCACCGCGACCGGCACGTGGCACGAGGCGGTCAACATGGCCGCCGTCCTCCATCTGCCCATCGTCTTCACGGTCCAGAACAACCAGTACGCCTACTCGACGCCAAACGAGCGGGAGTTCAAGCTCTCCTACGTCGCCCACCGCGCCGACGGCTATGGCATTCCCGGGGTGGTCGTCGACGGGAACGACATCCTCGACTGTTACTCGGCCGCCAAGGAGGCCGTGGAGCGGGCCCGTAACGGCGAGGGCCCGACACTCATCGAGGCCGTCACGTTCCGCCACTTCGGGCACGCCGGGCACGACCCCGCCGACTACGTCAAGCCAGACGAGCGTGAAGAGTGGATGGCCAAAGATCCGTTGCCTCGATTCGAGGAGTTCCTGGTGTCGCGGGGCATCCTGGACGAGGCCGGCAAGGCGGAGATCCACGAACGGGCCGAGAATGAGGTTCGCGCCACGATCGAGTGGGCCCAGGAGCAGCCGGATCCGGCTCCCTCCGACGTGCCCGTGGACCTCTTCGCCCCTCGCTCCAACCCGGCCCCGGCGCCGGGGGAGGCAACTGGCGAGCCGGTGACACTCCTCGATGCCGTCACCCAGACCCTCGAAGAGGAGATGGAGCGCGACGAGCGGGTCTTCATCATCGGTGAGGACGTCGGCCCGTTCGGTGGCGCCTTCAAGGTCACCAAGGGCCTGTTCGAGAAGTACGGGCCGCACCGCGTGATCGACTCGCCGATCGCCGAGTCGGCCATCGTCGGCGGCGCGGTCGGCGCCGCCCTGATGGGTCAGGTGCCGATCGTGGAGCTCCAGTACACCGACTTCATCTATCCGGCCATGGACCAGATCGCCAACGAGGCGGCCAAGTACCTCTGGAAGGCCGGGAAGCCGGTGCCGATGGTGATCAGGGGTCCCAGCGGGGCCGGGCTTCGCGCCGGGCCGTTCCACTCGATAAGCCCCGAGGGCATGCTCTCCCATCACCCGGGGATCAAGGTGGTCGTGCCCAGCACTCCCATCGCCGCCAAGGGCCTGCTCCGGGCGGCGATACGCGATCCGAATCCGGTGGTGTTCCTGGAGCACAAGAAGCTGTACCGGAGCATCAAGGAGCCCCTCCCGCCGGGCGACTGGGAGATCGAACTCGGACGAGCCCGGCTGGCTCGAGAGGGCGACGACGTGACGATCGTCACCTGGGGCGCCATGGTGCACGCCTCCCTGGAGGCCGCCGAGCGGCTCTCCGGGGAGGGCGTCGAGGTCGAGATCCTCGATCTCCAGACCGTCTCTCCTGTCGATTGGGATGCCGTGTTTTCGTCGGTCGCCAAGACATCCCGTCTGGTCGTCGTTCAGGAGGACGTGCCCTTCGCCAGCGTCGCCTCGGAGGTCGCCGCCCGGGTTGCCGCCGACGCCTTCTGGGACCTCGACACCCCGATCGTCCGTGTCACCCCGCCCCACACCCATATCCCGTTCGCAGCCGTGCTCGAAGATGCGTTCGTCCCCCAGCCGGACGACGTGTACGAGGCGGTTCGTAAGCTCGCCGACGCATAGGCACATAGGAGGAATCGATGTCGCACACGGTCACCATGCCCCAGCTGGGCGAGACGGTCACCGAGGGGACCATCCTTCGATGGGCCAAGCAGGCCGGGGACACCATCGCCGAAGACGAGGTGCTGCTCGAGATCTCGACCGACAAGGTCGACACCGAGGTCCCGTCCCCGTGGGCGGGGACCGTCCTCGAGATCCTGGTGCCCGAGGGCGAGACCGTCGGCGTGGGCACCGCTCTCGCGGTGATCGGGGAGCCCGGGGAGTCGACGGGCGAGGCAGAGCGGCCCGAGGCTGCGGAGCCGAAGGCGGAGGAGCCGCAGAGCGCACCCGAGCCGGCGCCCCAGCCACAGGCGGCACCGGCACCGGCAGCGTCCGAGCAGCAGGTGCCGTCGGAGTCGACCGCGCCGCAGCAGCAGGCAGCGTCTGCTCCCTCGGCCGAAGTCGGGATGCTGTCGCCGGTGGTGCGTCGCCTCGCCTCCGAGCACGATGTCGACCTCACGCAGGTGGCGGGGACCGGTCGCGGCGGGCGAATCACTCGCAAGGACATACAGAAGTTCATCGATGGGAGGCCGGCCGAGGCCCCCAGGGCTCCCGAGCCGGCACCGGCGCCCGCGGCCGAGGCGCCCAGGGCTCCCGAGCCGGCACCGGCGCCGGCGCCCGAGGCGCCCAGGGCTCCCGAGCCCGCTCCTGCCGCGGCGCCTGCGCCCGCGCCTGCACCCGCGCCGGCGCCCGCAGCGGCCGCAGGTGATCAGGTCGAGGATCTGGACCGGCTCCGGGTCCGCATCGCCGAGAACATGACCAGGGCCAAGGCGACCGCCGCCCATGTGTGGACTTCGGTCGAGGTCGACTACGAGCGCGTCGAGCGGGTCCGTCAACGCCACAAGGAGGCGTTCAAGGAGCGCGAGGGTTTCTCGCTCACCTACCTGCCCTTCATCAGCCGGGCCACCGTCGATGCACTCAACGAGTTCCCGGTGGTCAACTCCTCGTTCGACCTGGAGAACAAGAAGCGCACCCTCCACGGCCAGATCAACCTGGGATACGGGGTGGATCTGAACGAGGGCGGGCTGGTGGTGATGACGCTGCGCGGCGCCGACGGCCTCCGGATGAAGGGCATCGCCCGCGGGGTCAAGGCCCTGGCCGACAAGGCCCGTGGCGGGAAGATGGAGCCGGACGATCTCGCCGGGAGCACGTTCACGATCACGAACCCGGGCCCGTTCGGGTCGTTCATGTCGGCGCCGATCATCAATGTGCCCAATGTCGCGATCCTTTCCACCGATACCGTCGCCAAGCGCCCGATCGTGATCACCGACGAGAACGGCAACGACGGCATCGCCATCCACCACGTGGGCTATCTGGGCCTCACCTGGGACCATCGGGCGTTCGACGGGTCCACGGCCGTGAAGTTCCTCCAGCGGATCAAGCAGAACCTGGAGACCTGGGACTGGGAGCACGAACTGACGTGACGCTGCTGCGGTCCCGCTGGCTGGGCCGCCTCCCCTATGAGGAGGCCTGGGATCTTCAGCGGGCGATCCACGAGGGCCGGGTCGAGGGCCGCACCGCCGACGACTACCTGCTCCTCCTCGAGCATCCTCCGGTGTACACGGTCGGCAGGTTCGCCGGCAACGGCAACGTCTTGATCTCCGAGGAGATGGCCCGGTCGCTCGGTGCCGAGATGTTCCGGGTCGACCGGGGAGGCGACGTCACCTTCCACGGACCCGGCCAACTGGTCGGCTATCCGATCGTCGGCCTCGGCGCCAAGCCGGACGTGGTCGGCCACGTGCGCAGGATCGAAGAGGCTCTGATCGGCACGCTCGCCGACCTGGGCATCGAAGCGTGGCGGGAGGACGGGTTCACCGGGGTGTGGACCGAGAAGGGCAAGGTGGCAGCCATAGGGGTGCGCACCTCGCGCCGCGTCACCATGCACGGCTTCGCCCTCAACGTGGCCACGGACCTGTCCTGGTTCGGCCACATCGTCCCCTGTGGGATCGCCGACCGGCCGGTGACCTCGATCTCCGAGATCCTGGGACGCAGGGTTTCCATCGAAGAGGTCGTCGACCTCTTCGTCCCCCGGTACTCCGCGGTGCTGGGCTCTTCGTCGGTGGAGGATCACCGCGCCGCCTTCACCCGGGGCACCGGGCGCCAGGAGCAGGTGTTCGACGTCGACGAACTGGTGGCGTGCGGGGCGTTCTCACCGGAGGGCCGCGAGCTGATCCCGATCACGGTGAAGGGCCGTCTGCCCGGTGAGCCGGAGAAGCCGTCATGGATGAAGGTCCGTCTCGACCTCGGCCCCGGCTACCGCGACCTCAAGCGTCTCGTGGAGGGCCTGGACCTCAACACGGTCTGCGAGGAGGCCGGCTGCCCCAACATCTACGAGTGCTGGGGGAGCGGGACCGCCACCTTCATGCTGCTCGGCGACGTGTGCACCCGGGCGTGCGGGTTCTGCGACGTGAACACCGGGCGTCCCGGCGAGGTCGACTGGGACGAGCCCAAGCGGGTCGCCGAGGCGGTGGCGTCGATGGCCCTGGAGCATGCCGTGCTCACTTCGGTGAATCGCGACGACCTGGCTGACGGGGGCTCCGAGGTCTTCGCCGAATCGATCCGCGAGATCCGGACACGCCTCTCATGCGAGGTCGAGGTGCTGATCCCCGACTTCAAGGGCGACCGGGCGGCGCTGCAGACCGTGATGGACGCCGAGCCGGAGGTCCTCAACCACAACACCGAGACCGTGCTGCGCTTGCAGCGGGATGTGCGCACCGCGGCCAACTACGGGCGGTCCCTGGCGCTGCTGGCCCGGGCACGGTGGATGGGGCCCGAGTCGCTGATCAAGTCGGGCCTGATCGTGGGGATGGGAGAGACTCGCGACGAGGTGCTGTCGACCCTGGCGGATCTGCGGGCGGTAGGCGTCGACATCGTCACGATCGGCCAGTACCTCCGGCCGACGGCCCGGCACCGCAAGGTGGACCGGTACGTCCATCCGGACGAGTTCGCCGAGTACGCCGGGTACGGGCAGGAGATCGGTTTGCGACACGTCGAGAGCGGCCCCCTGGTGCGGTCCTCCTATCACGCCAAGGAGGCGGCCAAGGCGGGGGTTTGACGGTTCCCGGTCACGGTGGCATAGTTAACCTAATGGTTAACTCTCATGTCCTCGATCGACGGCTGGCCGCACTGTCGGATCCCACGCGGCGGGCGATCGTCGAGCGCCTCTCCGAGGGGGAGGCGACGGTCTCCGAGTTGGCCGAGCCGTTCGAGATGTCCCTTCCCGCAGTCCTCAAGCACCTCGGTGTGTTGGAGTCGGCCGGCCTGATGCGGTCCCACAAGGTGGGGCGGGTGAAGACCTGCCGACTCGATCCGGCGGCGCTGGATCCGGTCGCCGCCTGGGTGGAGGAGCGGAGGGAGATCTGGAAGCGGCGCCTCGACGCCCTGGAACGACACCTGGAGGACTCATGACGGACACCGCCACCGGATTCGAACTGCGCCGCCGCTACCGGGCGAGCCGGGAGCGCCTGTTCCAGGCGTTCACCGACCCCGAGGACCTGCGCCATTGGTACGCCCCGGTCACCGGGTGGGTGGTCTCCCGCGCCGAGGTCGATGCCCGGCCGGGGGGCACTTCTCACCTCGAGTTCGGACCGCCGGGCGGCGACCCCGTCGTCGAGAAGGCCAGGTTCGTCGAGTTCGATCCCCCGTCACGGTTGGTGATGGAGTTGGGGCTCAGCGGCGTGATGGCCGAGGAGGCGACCCGGGTCACCGTCGAGTTCATCGACCACGGCGACGAGACCGAGGTCGTGGTGCGCGAGACCGGGTACTCCAGCGAAGAGGTCGCCCGCATGCACGAGGGCGGCTGGACGACGATGCTCGATCAGCTGGGCGGGGTGGTCGGCTAGTCGCCGGCCGCCCAGTTCACGTCGCCGGTAGGCGGATCGATGGCGCCGAGTTGCTCCATCAGGCCCAGGCGATCCTGCATCGCCCAGGTTTCGGCGATCTTGCCGTCCTCGAACCGGAAGATCCGGAAGGACTCCCAGGTGATGCGTCGACCCGATGGCGGCTGCCCGGCAAAGGGCGCCGAGTCGTGGGTGCCGGTCACTCCGAGCCGGAGCGCCACGAGATCACGCTCGGCGATCGGCCCTGGTTCGAGGACGTCGACCAGCAGACCCGAGAAGGCCTCCAGCAGTTCCGTGACGTGGGGCAGCACCGACTCGGCGAAGTCGGGGGTTAGGTAGCCGAGGGCGCGTTCCATGTCGTGCTGGTTCCACATGACGTCGACGTACTCGAGAGCGATCTCCTTGTTGGATCGGGTCATCGCCACCTCTCGCGATCGGGCCTCTGACGGTACCGGAGAGGTCTGCCGCGGATCACCCGGGAGGTGACTACGAGGGCCTAGAGTCGGATGGTCGACGACAGAGGGGGCTTCATGGAATCTCTGATGCCACTGCCCTGGTACGTCCGCAGGGGCTGGTTGCTCGTCCTGATCCTGGCGTCGCTCATGGTGTTGTTCGGCCTGTACGTTCTCTCGGTTCCGGTCGACGCCTCGGACTTCGAGCGAGCGACCGATGTCGAGTGGGATGCCTTCTCCGCGACGTCGCCCAAGGTGGCCGAGTACCTGGAACGGGAGGCGCGGCTCCTCGGCGTCACCGCCATCGCCATGGGCGGGTTCGCCGCCGGGCTTGCCGGAACGCTGGTGAGGCGCGGTGATCGCACCGCGTGGTGGCTGCTGTGGCTGCTCCCCGCGGCGCTGGCGCTCTACTCGATCGTGTTTCTGGCAAGCGGCTCGATTCTCCTCGGCGTGTTCTACGTGGTCATCGCGGGGCTGGCCATCGGAGCGACCTGGGTGGCCAAGCCTCAGGAGTAGTCACGCTCACGCACCGGCGGTGATGATCCTGGCGTCGGCGACGCCGAGGATCGCCACGACCGGCACCGATTGAGGTCTCAGCCGATTGCAGTTCGCTCTTGGCACATGGCTCGGACAACCCGATCCCGTCGAGCCCGGTGAGGAGCAGTGCCCAGTTGGCCGTGAGGCCCATCGCTGCAGGCTTACAGGTGTATTGCCCGGCCCCTCGACCAGCGTGCGGGAATGTCACCTGAGGGTTGGTCCTTGAGTCGGACTCGCGGTGGCAACTAGTGGTCGAACTCGATGCCCGCCAGCAGCTGTTCGGCGGCGGGGATCAAGGCGTCGAAGAGCTCCTGGTTGGCGGCGGCGGCGATGATGACGATGGTGGAGCCATGCACGTCGACGACCCAGATTCGAGCTGCCCGGCACTCGCGAACGCCGAAGCCCCAACCACCGACTACCGCGTCATCCGGCCAGTCGCCCATCAGATGGAAACCCTCATGCAATTGAAAGAACCGGCTGTTGCCGGGGTACTCGGGATCGACGCATGAGTCGAGACGGTCTCCCGATCCGGCTGCATCGGGTGCGAACACGTCGAACACGACGGCAGCGCGGTTCCCAACGGTCGTCGCCATCGGCTCGGAGATCACCTCGAGGTAGCCGTCACTGACGATTTCGGAGACCAGATCGTCAGACGACAGCGTCGGGCCCGAGACTATCGCGCTGAGGTCGAGATCCCAGATGCTCCCTCCGCCCTCGTGGTACTCGAGGTGTACCCACAAATCTGTCGCCCCCCGGGCCCACCACCAGCCATCCGACGAGACGGTGAACGACACCGGCGCCCAGAAGTCGCTGGCGAGATAAGCCGTTCCTGGCTGGAGTTTGAGGATCCCCTGTTCGGGGATCTCGACCTCCGCCGGCGCAGTGATCGGAGGGGTGCTCGTTGTGGTCGGAGACCGACCAGCGGTGCTCGTCGTGCGCTCCACACCACCGCTGTCGTCCGAGCACGAGACCGACAAGACCGTCAGGGCCAGGATGAGCACGGCGAGGCGGGCGAGCTGGCTCATGGTTCGCACACCCTAGGTATCGCGAACCAAGCGGTCGGCAGACGAGTGACATTGCCGCTCCCTCGGGGACCGTGACACATCCGTTTCTTGTCACACCCATCTCATACCTTGTCTTCATGACAGCGATTGCGGATCGGCGTCGGGTCGATCCCTCGGATCAAGAGTTTTCGTTCCCGTTGTGGTCTATTTATCTGGCCGAGGCGCTTGCCGATGCTCATGGTCGGGTGGTTCGGGCGGAGGCGGAGCGTTTGGCGTGGATCGGGGAGATTCTCGCCACCGATGCTCATCAGGACCTGGGGTATCTCTCGCCGTTGGCTCTGTTGGTGGACCGTTTGGATGTGTCCAGGGGGACTGCGCAGCGGCTGATCGGCCTGGCCCGGTCCCTGTCCGAGATGCCGGTGGTCCGAGAGGCTTTCCGCGACGGGACTCTGGATGAGCCTCGGGTCAGGTTGCTGGCTGGGGCCCGGGAGGCCAACCCCGAGTTGTTCGCCGAGGCGGAGCAGGTTCTGGTGGATTCGTTCACCGGACTGGACATGAAGGATTTCAAGGCCGGGGTGGATCTGTGGCGGCAGAACGCCGACCTCCAAGCCGCCGAAGCCGACGCCTCCCATCTCCGGGACCGCCGGTACCTCAACGTCTCACCCACCCTCGACAACCTGGTCCGCATCGACGGTCAGCTGGACCCCGAAGCCGGCCAGACACTCATCGACGCGTTGCGGTCGATCACCGACCCTCAGCAACTCGACCCATCGGATACCAGGTCTCCGGGGCAGCGCCGCGCCGACGCTCTGACCCAGATGGCACGGGATCATCTCGCCCACGGTGACAACCCGGTCACCGGGGGACTGCGACCCCAAGTGACGGTCACCGCCTCCTACGAGACCCTCCTCGGCCTCGCCGACGGAACCGGCTGTGTCACCGAGGACTGCGGGCTGCTCACCCCAGGGGCGGTGCGGCGGATCCTCTGCGACGCCGAAGTCATCCCGGTCGTCTTGGGCGGCACGTCGTTGCCACTCGATGTCGGCAGATCGAAACGGACCGCGCCGTGGTGGCTCCGCAAACTCCTCATCCTCCGCGACCGGGGCTGTGTCATCCCCGGATGCCAAACCAGACCCAGATACTGCGATGCCCACCACATCATCCACTGGCTCTTCGGAGGCACGACCAGCCTCGACAACTCCTGCCTGCTCTGCGCACGGCATCACACCATGGTCCACGACGGCACCATCGAACTCCCCGACAAGTACCTCGAGATGGCCGGCCGATTACCCGACCGGGAATGACACCCGGACCGCCCCGTTACCTTCCACTACATGCCCGAACCGCTC
Source organism: Acidimicrobiia bacterium (assembly GCA_035464675.1). GTDB lineage: Bacteria > Actinomycetota > Acidimicrobiia > Spongiisociales > UBA11373 > JAUYIV01. Next base: position 18,436 of record DATHSA010000079.1, on the reverse strand, counting down.
GATCTCCCGACGAGCCTCGACCACCTGCGCCAGATCCCTGAGGGACGCGCCTGGCTGGCCGATGTCCCGCGTCTGGTTGCCGAATGCCGGGAGCGCTGGTCGCTCGAACTCGGCGACCCCTATCCGGGTTCCTACGTGTCGGTGGTCATGCCGGCGACCCGAGCCGATGGCGCCCCGGCGGTCCTCAAGGTCCAGTTTCCTCACGAGGAGTCCGAGCACGAGGCCGACGCGCTCCGGGTGTGGGACGGCAAGGGGGCGATCCGCCTGCTCGACCACGACCCGGACCGGCACGCCCTGCTGCTGGAACACTGCATCCCCGGTACCCACCTCCGGCACGACCCCCAGGCCCTCGACGTCCTCATCGGCCTACTGCCCCGGCTCTGGATACCGGCTGCCGAGCCGTTCACCCGACTCGAAGACGAGGCGCAGCGCTGGGCGGCAGGCCTGCCCGACCAATGGGAACGCTCGGGCCGTCCTTTCGAGCGCCGCCTGCTCGATGCCGCCGTCGAGGCCCTCACCGCACTCGCAGCGGAGCCCACCGAGCCCGTCCTACTCCATCAGGACCTGCACGCCGACAACGTGCTCGCCGCAGAACGGGAGCCCTGGCTGGTGATCGATCCGAAACCGCTCCGCGGCGACAGGGCCTTCAGCGCCGCGCCGATCGTCCGCTCCTACGAACTCGGCCACTCCCGCGGCGCCGTTCTCCACCGCCTCGACCGGTTGACCGCCGAGACAGGGATCGACCGGGAGCGTGCCCGACTATGGGCCCTCGGCCAGACCCTCGCCTGGGCGTTCGTAGGCGACCGGCCGTTGCCGCGTCACATCGAGACGGCCCGCTGGCTGGTCGACGCCTGAGCATCAGGAATACGGCCCCTACGGACCGGCGTTGCTCTCGCAACCAACCGAGGGGAGTGTCGGTGAAGAACTGGAACTCGATCCTGCGCTGGGTGCACTTCCTGGCCGGCCTCAGCATCAGCTACTACTTCCTGTTCATGCCGGAGGAGGGCTGGTCGGACGGGGTCAACGACCTCTACGCGTTCGGCATCGTCGGGTTCGTGTTCTGGACCGGCATCATCCGCTGGAACCTGCCCCGGATCCGTCGCTGGGTCAAGGGGCGCAAGGCGACCGCCTGAGTCAGCCGCCCTCGGCGGCGAGCGCCAGGGCGTACAGCCACACCGCCGGGTCGCCGACCAGGCTGGTGCCGTCGGCGCCCACGGCGATCAGGCCGGGGCCGCCGGTCGTGACGGCGTTCATCCAACGATGCCCGGGCTCCTCGAACGTCGGGTCCTGTACGCGCACCCAGCCTCGTCCGTCGGGTGAGATCCAGACCGCCGGCACGCGACCGCCGTCCTCGTCGCTGTCGTATCCGACTGCGACGATCCCCTCGGGTCCCTCGACCAGCGCCGAGATCCGCTGTACGCCGGGAAGGTCGAACACGTCCTCGGTCAGCAGCTCCCAAGTCCTACCGTCGGCGGACACCCATACCGCAGCGTCGTTGTGGATCCCGGGGGTCCCCAGGATGTTGGTGCCGGCGGCGACGTAGCCGGCGGGCCCCACCGTCACCGCGCTGATGTACTGCCAGCCATTACCGCCAAAAGTGACGTCGTCATCCACGAATTCCCACGACCGGCCGTCGGGTGAGGTCCAGATGCGGGCATCCAGGTTGAAGAGGCCGAACTGGTTCGGCCAGTAGTTGGTGCCGCCGGCGACGATCCCGTGTGGGCCCATGACGAGTGAGCTGATTCGCTGGTGGCCGAACCCGCCCAGCGCCGGATCGAAGATCCGGATCCAGTCGATGCCGTCTATGGACACCCATACGGCTGCATCGACCTCGCTGCCCCGGGCATCGTGCCCCGCGGCGATGAATCCGTTGTCGGTGGCGAGGACAGCTCGGATCTCCTGATCGCCCTCGGCCACGAACGCGGTGTCGGCGATACGGATCCACTCGGTTCCGTCCGACGAGGCCCATACCGCGGCGTCGGTATCCACTCCCGAGGCATCGAAACCGACGGCGATGATCCCCGGCCCACCCAACGCGACACCGAGGATCGACTGGGCATCGGGACCGCCGAAGACCGGTGCTGCCACACGTTCCCACGACGCACCCGTCGGTGACACCCAGACGGCGGCATCGGCATCGAGGCCCGTCGAGTCGAAGCCACCGGCGACGAACCCGTTGGAGGTGTGAACGACTGCGTTGATCACCTGATAGGAGGCGTCGACGATGTGGGGGTCGTCGGATCTTGCCCACGTGCCGGCGCGCAGGGTGGGGACGGCAACGGTGGTCGAAGTCTCGCCGACTGGTGCGGCGTCGTTCGCGGCCGGTGCCGCCGAGCAGGCCCCCAGGAGCAATCCGGCGACGGCTATGGCGAGGCGGCTGCGTTGCAGGGTGCCCTCCTCGTCCGATCGGACCGGCCCCAGGATGCCAGACGCCGTCGCGCTGTGTGGCCCCGGTAGCCTCACCCCGATGTTTCCCGATTTCGACTACGCCGCACGCCTCGACCGTCTGCGGTCCCTCATGGCCGATCGCGGCGTGGATGTCGCCCTCCTCTCGGTCGGCGCCGACCTGCCCTACTTCACGGGGTATGAGGCGATGCAGACCGAGCGCCTCACGATGCTCGTCGTCCCGAGGGATGCCGAGGCGATGCTCGTCGTCCCCCTCCTCGAGGCGCCTCGTGTCGCGATCCGGGGCGCGTTCACCACACGAGCATGGGGAGAGACCGAGGATCCGATTGCCATCGTCGCCGGCGTGGCGCAGGGTGCCGCGAGCATCGTCATCGCCGATCCCACATGGTCGGTGTTCCTGCTCGCCCTACAGGAAACGCTCCACGGCGCCAGCTTTGGCTCGGCCACGCCGCTGACCCGGGAGTTGCGGATGCGCAAGGAACCGGAGGAGATCGAGTGGCTTCGCCATGCAGGCGCGGGCACCGACCGGGTGGTCGACAGGCTGGGTGAGATCCGCTTCGCGGGGCGGAAGGAGCGGGACGTCGCCGCCGACATCGCCGCGATGACGGTCGCCGAAGGGCACGATCTCTCCACGTTCACGATTCTGGCCTCGGGCCCCAACTCGGCGTCGCCGCACCACGAGACGGGCAGCCGGGTGATCGAGGAGGGCGATGCCATCGTCCTCGACTTCGGGGGGCGGGCCCACGGTTACCACTCCGACACCACCCGGACCCTCCATGTGGGCCCGCCCGGTGACCGGTTCGTAGAGGCCTACGCCGTTCTCGAGGAGGCTCAGGCTGCAGGGCGGGCGGCGGTGGAGCCGGGTGTCGCCGCTCAGGACATCGACCGGGCCACGCGCGCGATCATCGATGACGCCGGGTATGGCGAGTTCTTCATTCACCGCACCGGGCACGGCATCGGACTGGAGGGCCACGAGCATCCCTACATCGTCGAGGGCAACGACCTGCCCATGGAGTCGGGGATGACCTTCTCGATCGAGCCGGGCATCTACGTGCCGGGGGAGTTCGGGATGCGGATCGAGGACATCGTCGCCGTCAGCCCCGACGGCGTGGACGAGTTGAACCATTCAGACCGGGGTCTCCGCGTAGTCGAGTAATCGCGGTCGGCCCGAAATCTGACGGGCGACGGGCGACCGGCGATGGGCGACGGGATCGAGGCAACGGGCAACGACTTTCTGCCCGCCTAGCCTGACCACGTGGATCACGACCAGATCGCCGTCAACACCATCAAGACGCTCGCCATGGACGCCGTGGAGCGCGCCAACAGCGGCCATCCCGGGATGCCGATGGGCATGGCCGACATCGCCGTGGTGCTGTGGACCCGGCACCTCCTGGTCGATCCCGGCGATCCGACCTGGTTCGATCGCGACCGGTTCGTGGTGTCCAATGGGCACGGCTCGATGCTGCTCTATGCGCTGCTCCACCTGTCCGGGTTCGACATCACGATGGGCGACATCAAGAACTTCCGGCAGTTCGGATCACCGACGCCCGGGCACCCCGAGATCGATCAGGGCCGGGGCATCGAGACCACCACCGGTCCCCTCGGCCAGGGTTTCGGCACGGCAGTGGGCATGGCGATCGCCGAGAAGCACCTCCGCGCCGTCTTCGGTCCCGACCTGGTCGACCACCGCACCTACGCCTTCGTGAGCGACGGCGATGTCATGGAGGGCATCTCGTCGGAGGCGGCGTCGCTGGCAGGCCGGCTCGGGCTCGGCAAGATCGTCTACCTGTACGACGACAACGAGATCTCCATCGGCGGCGACACCGACATCACGCTGTCGGAGGATGTCAACGCCCGTTTTGCCGCCTTCCGGTGGCACGTCCTGGACATCGACGGGCACGACCGGGATGCCATCGACGAGGCCGTCACCGCTGCGAAGGCCGTGGAGGACCGGCCGAGCCTGATCGTGTGCCACACCCACATCGCCCATGGCGCGCCCACCAAGCAGGACACCGCGGAGGCCCACGGCAGCCCGCTCGGCCCGGAGGAGATCGCCGCCACCAAGAGAGACATGGGCTGGCCCCCGAATTCGGAGTTCGAGGTGCCCGACGAGGTCTACACCCTGTTCCGCGAGGCGATGGTCAAGGGCGCCGACGCCCGGCAGGCGTGGGAGCGACGCCGGGACGCGGCGTTCGAGGAGGAGCCCGACGTCCTCGAGCGATGGAAGTCGTACATGTCGCCGCCCGAGGTCGAGGTGGGCGATCTCGGGTTCGAGACCGGCGAATCGGTGGCCACTCGCAAAGCGTCGGGCAAGGCGATCAATGCGATCGCCCCGGTGCTCCCGGGCCTGCTCGGGGGATCCGCCGATCTGGCACCCTCGACCAACACCCTGATCGACTCCAGCCCCGAGTTCCAGGACGACCCGATCGGCCGCAACTTCCGCTTCGGGGTGCGGGAGCACGCCATGGGTGCTGCGGTCAACGGAATGGCGATCCACGGCGGACTCCGCCCCTACGGGGCGACCTTTCTCACCTTCAACGACTACATGCGTCCCGCCACGCGCCTTGCCGCTCTCATGGATGCGCCGAGCATCTTCGTCTATACCCACGACTCGATATTCCTCGGTGAGGACGGTCCGACCCACCAGCCGATCGAGCACCTGGCGTCGCTGCGCGCCATGCCGAACATGTGGGTGATCCGTCCTGCCGACGCCGGTGAGACCGGCGAGGCCTGGGAGATGGCCTTGCGCCGCACCGAAGGGCCCTCGTGCCTGATCCTCACCCGGCAGGGACTCCCGGTGCTCGATCGCGCCGGCCTCGAGGGATCGCTCCATCGCGGCGGCTACGTGATCCGTGAGGGCGACGATGCCGTCCTGGTCGCCACGGGGTCTGAGGTGTGGGTGGCGTTGGAGGCTGCGGAGGCGCTCGTCGACGACGGGATCTCCCTCCGGGTGGTGTCCCTGCCCTGCTGGGAGGCGTTCTTCGACCAGGACAGGGCCTATCAGGCAGAGGTGCTCGGCGAGGGCCTGCCCCGTGCTTCCCTCGAGGCGGGTGCCACCTTCGGCTGGGAGCGCATCGTCGGCGCCAGGGGCCTCACCATTGGCGTCGACCACTTCGGCGAGTCCGCCCCGTGGGAGAAGATCGCCGAGGAGTGGGGCTTCACCCCGGACGCGGTCGCCAAGCAGGTGAAGGGGTGGCTGAAGGGCTTGGGGTGACGGTCTGCCCTTCCCCCCTCGAAGCATCGATCCAGCCCTGCCGCTTCCGACGGTTACTCTCCCACCCCGGTGGATCCCTCCTCGTTCCTCGCCGTATGGGCGGGCGGCGTGGCCGCCGGGACCGGGCGTGTCGCCTCCTGGCGCATCGTCGGCCCCGGCTACACGTGGCTGTCAGCCGGTGTGGCACTCCTGCTCGGCGTCCCGGCCGCGCTCGGCGAAGGCGCGGCGTGGGCCGGGTGCGCCCTCGTCCTCGCCGCCGGCCTGCTGGCACGCCGTCCCAACGCCTCCACGATCGCATCGGTTGGGGCGGCAGTCGTGTTCGTGGTCACCGCTGCTGTTGCCGGATCGCCGGTCCTGGCGGTGACCGGGTCGGTGTTCCTCGGCGGTGTGACCACCGAGATGATGCTGGGTCACTGGTATCTGGTGGATCCCCGCCTTCCCCGTTCGGCGTTGAGCGCTCTGGCGGTCGTGGGTGTCGTGGGAGCGGTGGCCGACGGCGTGTCTGCCGCGGCGCTCGGAGCGGTGCCGTGGGTTTCGGCCGACGCGGTGATGGGTTGGGCGTTCCTGGTCCTCTCGGCCACGACGGCACTGCTCATGCTCGCCGTCTGGTTCGCCCTCAAGGAGCGCGGTTATGCCGCCGTCATGGCAGCGACGGGACTGTCGTATCTCGCCCTCCTGACGGCGATCGGTGCGGCGGCCCTGGGGAGGGCACTGGCTTGACCGGCGAGAGGGGTCCCGGGCTCCCCGTAGAATTCGCCCTGTGAAGATCTACACCCGGCGAGGTGACGATGGCTCCACGGGGCTGTTCCATGGAGGCCGGGTCGCCAAGGACGAGACAGGCCCTGAGGCCTACGGGACCGTCGACGAGGCGGTGTCCGCGCTGGGGGTGGCCCGGGCAGCGGCGACCGGGGACCTTGCAGAGCGGATCCTCGAGGTGCAGCGCGAGCTCTTCGTGGTCGCCGCGGAGCTGGCCACCTCGTCGGAGCGGCGGGGGATGCTCGAATCCGGCGTCTCACTGACGACCTCGTCGATGGTGGTGGCGCTCGAGTCCCGGATCGACGACATCGACGCCGAGCGGGGCATGCCGTCCGAGTTCATCGTGCCCGGCGGCTCACCCGCGGCTGCGGCTCTCGACCTCGCCCGGTCGATCGTGCGCAGGGCCGAGCGCCGGGCCGTCACCCACGTGCGCGCCAGCGGGATCGAGGATGCCTTCGTGGTGCCGTACCTCAACAGGCTCGCCGACTATCTCTACATGCTGGCCCGGTCCGCCGAGGCGTCCTGGGTGCCCAGCAGGACCGACTCGGAGGAGGACGAATGATCGAGATCCAGGGAGCCGTCGACGGGGAGGTCGACGGGATAGTGCTGGGCGTCGGTGCAGATCGAGTGTTCGACGAGACCGGTTCGGAGATCCTCGAGCAGATGTCCCGCCTGCGCCGGGCGATGGACGAGGCCGAGTTCACCGGCAAGGCCGGTCAGAGCCTATCCGTGGCTGGATCCGGTGATGTGCCGTACTCCCGCGTCGTCTTCGTCGGTCTCGGGCCCACGCCCGACGCAGAACAGGTGCGCCGTGCCGCCGGGACGGGCGCCCGGGCCCTGATGAAGTCGGCGACCGTCGCCACCACGCTTCATGCCACCGGGGTGGAGGGCGCCGCCGAGGCCGTCGGCCTCGGCTTTGCCCTCGGCGCCTACACCTTCACCCGGCACAAGAGTGATCCCAAGCCCTCGCTGACCACCACGCTGGCCCTCCTCGGAGGCAGCGACGACGACGTCGCCGCGGCTCGGCGCGGTCGGTCGATCGCAGGTGGCGTCAACCTGGCCCGCGACCTCATCAACACGCCGGCCATGGACAAGGCGCCGGAGACGCTGGCTCAGATCGCGCGTGACATGTCCGACCGGGTCGGTGTCGGCATTCGGGTTCTCGACGAGGCGGAGATCGTCGCCGAGCGTCTCGGCGGACTGCGTGGTGTCTCTCTCGGCGCCGCCAATCCCCCCCGGCTTGTCGAGCTTCGCTATGAGCCGGAGGGTGCCAGGGGCTTCGTTGCGTTCGTCGGCAAGGGGATCGTGTTCGACTCCGGCGGCCTGTCGATCAAGCCGGCAGACGGCATGGAGACGATGAAGACCGACATGTCGGGTGCCGCCGCCGTCTTCGGGGCGGTGCAGGTGATCGCCGAATTGGGGCTACCCATCAAGGTGCTGGGCATCACCCCGCTCACGGAGAACATGCCGGGCGGGTCGGCGATGCGCCCCGGCGACGTCCTCGAGATTCGCAACGGCAAGACCATCGAGGTGCTCAACACCGACGCCGAGGGGCGCCTCGTCCTGGCCGATGGGTTGTCTCTCGCCGCGGAGGAGTCGCCCGACCTGATCGTCGACATCGCGACTCTGACCGGGGCGAGCAAGGTCGCTCTCGGTGAGAAGATCGCCGGGCTCTTCGGCGAGGACGACCCGGCGGGGATCGTGCTCGACGCGGCGGCGGCAGCCGGGGAGCGGGTGTGGCGGATGCCGTTGCCCGACGACTATCGGAAGAACATCGACTCGGACATCGCCGACATGAAGAACACGGGGCCCCGCTGGGGCGGGGCGATCAACGCCGCACTCCTGCTCAAGGAGTTCGTCGGCGAGGTCCCATGGGTGCATCTCGACATTGCCGGGCCGGCCCGGGCGACCGATGCCGAGCACTACATCCAGAAGGGCGGCACCGGCTTCGGCGTGCGGACGCTTGTCGAGGTGGCGCGGCGGATGTCCGCGGCGTGAAAGCCCGGTAGGGGTTCGCCCGATCCATCGGGCGGTACGCTTTCTTCGACATGGCTCGCCGGAAGTCCATCGCGGCCGTCGCCATCGACGCAGTCGCTCTGCTCGTTGCGATGGAGATCGCATCGCTCGCGGTGTTCGAAGACCCCATCCCGTGGCGGGCCCAGGGGGATGCGGGCCCGATGCTCGCCGCGATCGCCGCAGGCGCCGCACTCGGGTTGTTCATCTCGTTCCGGCCCGTGATCAACACATTCAGCCGTCCGTCCTATGGCCGGGCGATGTCGATGTCGCTCATCATGCTGGCGAGCACCTCGGTTGCGCTCGTCTTCTCACGCGTCTACTGGTCACGGGCATTCGTGCTGGTGACGTTTGGGGCCTGGCTCGGGATCGGTCTGGTGCACCGCTGGATCCGGCGGCTGCGGAGTTGGACGGAGACCCTGGTGGTGATCACGTCGGAGAAGGCTCTCGTCGATCATCTGCTCGGGGCGACGCACGCCGATCTGGTGGCGGTGCTCGACCCGGCCGGGACGCCGCCCGAACGGCTGTCCGACGGGGCCACCCTCGCCGTCGATCTCCGCGCGGTGCTGAGTGACGAGATGGCCCGGTTCGTCTCGTCGTGCAACCTCGCCGGACTGCCCGTTCGATCGCTCACCTCGGTGTACGAGGAGCACACCGGGCGTCTTCCCATCGTCCATCTCCATGAGGGTTGGGAGCTGACGGTGCCCCTGGCGCGTCGCAAGCTCTATGTCCAGGTGAAACGGATCGTCGACACGATCCTCGTGGTCGTGACCCTCCCGGTGTCGCTGGTGCTGGGCGGGCTGATCGCCCTGGCCATCAAGATGGATTCGCGCGGCCCGGTGATCTTCCGTCAGCGCCGTATCGGGCTCGGCGGCAGGCCGTTCACGCTCTACAAGTTCCGCACCATGCGGGCCCAGGCCGACATCGAGGCTCGCTTCGCGGAGAGGGCGGACAATCGGCTCACCCGGGTGGGTCGGGTGCTTCGACGCGTCAGGATCGACGAGTTGCCGCAACTGTGGAACGTCCTCAAGGGAGATCTCAGCCTCGTCGGCCCCCGACCGGAACAGGGCGCGTTCGTGGAGCGTTTTTCGGACTCCATCCCCTTCTACATGCATCGACATCTGGTTCGCCCGGGGATCACGGGCTGGGCCCAGGTCAACTTCGGGTACGCCGACAACGAGGCGGACACGGTGGAGAAGCTCTCGTTCGACCTCTACTACGTCAAGCACCTCTCGGTGTGGCTCGACGTCGAGGTTCTCGGTCGCTCGGTGTGGACGGTCATGTCGGGATTCGGAGCTCGCTAGTCGAAGTCAGGTGGCGGTCGGCCGGCTCTCCCGGGGGCGGGTCAGAAGCACGATGGTGATGACGATCAGGGCGAACGCCAGCGTCTCTCCGATGAGGAAGCCGGCGCCGACCCGGATGTTGGGGCTCCCGCCCGCGACCACGACGGTGAACGCAGCCGCGGCGAGGCCGCTGATCCACGAGATGGCGAGGATCCCGGTCGCTCGCATCGCAATGAGGATCTGCTGTGCGAACAAGGCGATCGTGGCAATGGCCACTCCCGCGGCGGCATAGGCGGCGAGAGTGGCTGTGGGACGGAATTCCTCGCCGAGGAGCAAGGCAACGGTGGCGGGGCCCACCGCACGGCCGACGATGTAGCCCACTCCGCCAAGGATGGCGCCGAGCCCGCCGAGACGCAGTGCCCAGGTGCGGATCGTCTTCGTATCGCCGGTCTCCACGAACCGGGTGAACGGCGGGAGTATCCGGGCGATCAGGCTGTACGCGATGGTGAGCGGTGCCCGGAACAGCAGGAACGTCTCGAAGAAGACGCTCACCTCGGTCGGGGATGCGCCAAGGGCCCCTACCACCAGCGGTCCTGCGGCGACGATCGTCTGCGATGCCCCATTGGCGGCCACGAATGTGCCGAGATCGGCCCCGGTGCCTCGTTCGACGACGGCGCCGCCCCGGCCGAACTCGGGGGCGAGCGGTCGCCACATCCAGATGACCAGGGGCGCCATGACCAGGGTCCACGCCAGCCCGACCGAACCGAACCCCACGGCAAGAATCACGATCGCGCCGACAAGGCGGAGCACGGACTCGGACATCGTCGTGAGCCCGTACTCCTTGTACCGGCGATGGCCCGCAAGCAGTCCACGGGCGAGCGCGAAGCCACCGTACGCCGCGATCAGTACGGCCACGATGACCAGGTATATGGGTTCGCCGTCCAGTAGCTGGTCGAGTGTGAGTGCGGCGAAGCCTGCCGAGACGACGACAGCGACTGCTATCACGCCGATGAAGAGCCTCCACGGCGCAGCGTGCGGATCGGCCATGCTGAGCCGTCGGATCGTCAGCTGCTCCATCGGGAGGAACACGATGGTGAACACGAGGAATTGGATCGTCCACAGCACGGTGATCGGTGCGAATGCCTCGGGTCCGAGCACGCGACCGGCGACGAGCTGGAAGAGATAGGCGGCTATGGCGGCGACGAGCGTTCCGACCACCATGTAGGTCGTGCCCTGGCGATGAGCCTGGGTGGATCGAGCGGGAGGGCTCGGCGGAAGCTCTGTCATGGTGAGACTCCAGGGACGGCCGATGAGGGTAATCGTGGCGAGCGGGGGCGCCCGCCATTCCGGATAGGCTCCCGGCCGTGCTGGGCAAGGACGATCGGGAGGGCGAGATCCCGGAGGGCATGTTCTGGCGGCGATGGCTGACAGTCGGCCTCGCCGCCCTCCCTCTGCTGGTGTGGTGGGTGTCGTGGTATCCGGGGATGCTCTCCTTCGCATCGCTGGAGCAACTCGCGGCCATCGATGCCGGTCGGTTTCCCGATCCGGCCATCCACTCGATCTTCGTGTGGTTGGTGACGCGGGTGTGGTCGTCGCCGGCATCGGTCACGCTGCTTCAGGTGGCGGCGATGGTGACGCTTCTCGACGTCTTCGTGCGCCGGGCCAGGGCACTGGGTATCCCGCACTGGCTCGCAGGGGGAACGGTGGTGCTCCTGGCATGGCTGCCGGCGGTCGGCGCGACCGTCAATTCCCTCGAGGTCCAGGTGGCGCAGACGCTGGTCGGCATCTGGATCCTGGTGGAGCTGATGGCACTGGCCCCGGATCCGGCGCAGTACCTGGGCCGGCCCTGGTCACAGGCACGCCTGGGAGGCGCCCTGGGCCTGTCATGGCTTCTCGACCCGGCGGGGTTCATCGTCTTTGTGTTCGTGGCGGTGGTGTCGATCGTCGCGTTGCGTCGTCGGGCGGAAGTGCTCGTGGTTCCGCTCGCCGGAGCCGTCGGCCTCGCGCTTCTCGTCCAGGGACCGCTGTATGCGCTCTTCTCGGTCGACCGTGACGCGAATCCCATCGCTCTGGCCTATGCCCCCGAGATGGCCGCCGTCCACAACCACGATCCCGGATGGTTCGACGAGAGCGACCGGGCCCTGCTCACCGCCGTGGCCGACCTCGACGTCTGGGAGGACGCCTACCGGTGTGGGGACGGCGCCTCGCTGATCGCCGACAGGGAGTTCGATCCCGACGCGATCGCCAGACAGCCCGGGGCGTATCGCGGGCTGCTGGCCCGGGCGACGGCCACCCATCCGCTGACGGTGCTCGGCCACCGGGTCTGCGCCGCGGGGATCTTCTTCATTCCCGGCCAACCGCTGGGAGTCCAGTTCTCGACCTACGCCTACAACATCCCGCCGAACAATCTGGGGATCGAACGCCAGACGCTCTGGGAGCAGGGCTTCAACCTGACCAAGGCGGTTCTGGTGCGTGTCGACCAACCGGACCGTCTCTGGTTGTTCTGGCGCCCGGCGATCCTGGTCTGGCCGGCGCTCGCCGGAATAGTCGTGCTGATCTGGCGACGAGTACGGACGGCGTGGCCCGGGATGGCCCTGGGCGCCTACCTGCTGCTGGGCTTCGTCACGGTGCGAGAGCCGTCGTTTCGCGAGGCGTTCGCCGTGTACGCACTGGCTCTCTTGAGCCTCCCGCTGTGGTGGCCGGCGGTGTCAGGGGCAGTAGATGAGGTTGTCGATGCCCCCGGTGGCGGCGAGTGACAATCGCGTCTGCGGTCCCACGATCCCGTCGATGAGCAGCTGGTTGGTCGCCTGATACGACCTGAGGGCCCGCTCCGTCAGGGGGCCGAAGATGCCGTCGGCGGGTCCGGCGTCGAACCCGATCAGACGTAGATAACGCTGGAGTTGCTCGACCTGGGCACCGGTCGCTCCCGCTCGAAGGAGTGTCGCCTCCACTCGGAGGAACTCGGCCTGCTCGACAGCGGTCATGATCGAGAGGATCTCGCTTCGCGTCCGGCTCCCCACGACGCCGTCGGAGGCGAGTGAGCGCGAGCTCTGGAACTTTCGCACCGCGCCCTCTGTGAGCGACCCGAAGATCCCGTCGATCGGTCCTGCAGGGAAGCCGATCGCGGTCAGGAACTCCTGCAACTCGAGTACCGACTGCCCCGTGGCGCCCGCCCACAGCACCAACCGCTCGCCGACGAGCGTGTCGACATCCGGAACCGCAGGGCAGGTGGCCGTGGGAACCGTGGTGGTGGTGGCTGGGATCGTGGTGGTGGTGGCTGGGATCGTGGTGGTGGTGGTGGTGGCTGGGATCGTGGTGGTGGTGGTCGACGTCGACGTACTGGTGGTCGAGGTCCCGCTGCCCGGGCACGACGTGGTGGTGGTCCCGTCGACAGCGATCTCATATACCTGCATCGATCGCAAGGAGAGGAGACCACGCAGATCGCGCGTCTTGAACGCGCGAGGTCCGCCGGAGCCGTAGAAGGTGATCTCGAGGGCTGCGCCGCTGACCGAGCATTTGGTGATGGCGAGGCCGGTGACGCTGCTCATGCCCGGCAGGTTCGAAGCCAGCTGCGGTCCGGTGAAGCTGCGTTCCCAACGGGCGTGGTGGTTGCCCACCTCCGGCAACTGGCTCCAGTGGTCGTCGACGGACCTCAGGTAGGGCACGACGGCACTGAAGCCGTTCTCGGAGGGTTCCGTGACGCCATAGGTGCTCGACGAGTAGAACGTCGAGATCGGCTCCCCGCCGGATCCGACCGACGGGTGGTACATGACCACGTTGGTGGTGTTGGCGACGGCATTCACCCACGCCTGTGTGCCATGCCCCCAGCCGACGTAGTTCTGGTCCACCGGGGTGTCGTAGAGCGAACACCAGCACCATGGCCGGTCCTCGGGCGCCGCACGGCCTCTGATGCGCGCATATGCGTAGGAACGCGCAGCAACCGCCTGCGCTTCGAGCGCGGCCATCCCACCCCTGTCAGCCCAGAAATATGGCATCTCGGAGATTCCGAGGATGTAGTCCTCCATCGTCAGTTCGACGGAGAGGTTCACGGTGTTGGTGTTGTTGTCGGGACGAATCCGGAGGCCGCCGCGGGCGTAGGTGCAGGGTTGCGCCTGTCCGCCGGTCGGCAGGTTCCAGTTGATCTTGGTGCAGCCTCCGAGGATCACACCCGCCGTGGGGCTGCCACTGAAACCATCCCAGTCGGCATCGATGGCGCACGGCCCGTCGAACGCGCCACCTGGTGCACTCACGCGGCACGATCCGTTGGAGAGCCTGCTGACGCCGACCGTCTCGCCCGGGGATGCCGCCACCGAGCCCGCCGTCGATGTGAAGGTGACGTCCGACCAGGGCCCTGCACCGATCGATCGCACGGTGAGGGTGAGGGCCGCCTGCTCCATCGTGAGGTTGACCCAGATCGGTTCGGCGGCGACCGCCGGCGGCACCTCACCGGGTGTGGCGCCGGTGAAGTAGTGAGTCATGATCTGCTCCCACGAGTACCCGGCGCGGGCCATGCCGTACGCGCCGAATTGGCTCATCCCGACGGAGTGGCCGTAGCCACCACCGCGCAGGGTGAACACGGGCTCGGCCGCGCCCGCCGGCGCGGCCGGGAGCAGCGCGAACAGCACCGCGAGCGCAATGATGACGCCGCCGCGGCGGCCTCCCTGGGTCTCCTCCTTCACACGGATTGCTTCGGAGTGCGCGGCGACCGGGTTGACCGATTCGTACTCCGCGCTGCCGGCTCGTCAGAGAATGAGCCGTTCGACGAGATCGGGGAGCACTTCGCCGGCGGCGCCGTCGATACGGGCGGTCGCCATGTCATCCATCTCGGTCGGACCGCGATTCACGATGACGAACGGGTGTCCTGCCTCGGCGATCTCGAGGGGAAAGCTCGCGGCCGGGAACACCGAGAGCGTGGATCCCACGGCGAGAACCGCATCGGCCTCCCCGGCGGCGATCGCCGCCCTGAGCATCTCGCCGCGCGGCATCGTCTCCCCGAAGAAGACCACGTCGGCCTTGAGGATCCCGCCGCAGTCGGCGCATGCCGGGTCGTCTTCGCCGGCCGTGATGCGCTCGAGAACGACGGTGGTCGGTTGCGTGGCCCCGCACGACACGCAGACCGTCTGATGGGCGTTGCCGTGCAGTTCCACGACGGCGTCGTCCGGCAGCCCCGCTGCCTGATGGAGTCCGTCGATGTTCTGGGTGACGCACGAGATCATCAGCCCGGCCTCCCAGAGATCGACGATTGCCCGATGGGCGGAATTCGGACTGGCGTCGAGCACCCCGGACTCGGCACGCATCGCCCAGCCGCGTTTTCGAGTCGCGGGATTGGCCAGGTACCGGTCGAGCGTGAACTCTTCGGGATCCACACGGGACCACACCCCGCCGGGCCCGCGGAAGTCGGGTATGCCCGACTCGGTCGAGATGCCTGCACCGGTGAAGACGAGGATGCGGGTGCAGCCGGCGAGCGCCTGCGCCGCAGTGTCGATCTGATCCATAAGGCGATCGTAGGGATGCTGCGGGTCCCCTTTCTTCGTCCCGGGAAGGCCGGAGGCGCCGGATGGTCAAGAGCGTTCCGTGGAGCGGCGCCCGAGGAGGGAGACCGGCTCGCTGACGACCGGCCGGGTAGACTGCCCCGCCGGCACCCTGGCGATGAAGCCAGGTTCGTTCCCTCGGGCTGCGTTCGGCGTTCGTCGACCGGAGACGGTAGGGAGACGCTGTCGATGACCTGGAGGGGGCGATCGTGGCCACGGACGGATACGACGCGTTCATCTCGTACTCGCACGCTGCCGATGATCTGCTCGCTCCGCGACTTCAGAGCGGTCTGCAGAGGTTCGCGCGGCCGTGGTGGAGGCGCCGGGCGCTGAGGATCTTCCGGGACGAGTCGAGCCTGAGTGCGAATCCGCATCTGTGGTCCTCGATCACGGACGCGTTGGATGCCTCCGAGTGGTTCGTGCTGCTCTTGTCGCCGCAGGCGGCTCGGTCGGAGTGGGTCAACCAGGAGATCGAATACTGGGTGGCTCACAAGGACCCGGACCGGATCCTGCCGGTCGTGACCGACGGCGACTTCGGGTGGTCGGGCGGAGACGTGAGCGGGACAGCGGTGCCGGAGTCACTGAGGGGGGTCTTCGGAGAAGAGCCTCGCTGGGTCGACATGCGGTTTGCCCGGCACGACGAGCAGCTCGATCTCAAGAACCCCACCTTCTCGGCGGCGGTCCTCGATCTCGCCAGCCCGATTCGGGGAATCCCCAAGGACGAACTGGAGTCAGAGGAGGTCCGGCAGCATCGCCGGACGATCCGCACCGCGTGGGGGGCTGGGGTCGCCCTGCTCGGTCTTGCCGTAGCGACGGCGATTGCGACGGTCCTCGCCGTGGGCCAGCGCAACGAGGCGCGGTCCCTCGCCGATGCGGAGGCCACGGCGCGCGCCGAGGCCGACGCCAATGCCGACGAGGCGGCTGCGAACGCGCAGCAGGCGGAAGAGAGCGCCCGGCTGGCCCGTGCCCGGGAACTGGCGGCGGCGGCGATTGGCGTGGTGGACGAGGATCCGCAACTGGCGATCCTGCTCGCCCTCGAGGCGTTCGAGGCTCGTCCCGAGGGAACCGAACCGGAGGCGGAACTCGAGAGCGCGTTGCATGAGGCGGTACACGCCAGCGCCCTCCTCGACCTGGCGCCGCTCGAGGACGCCTACTCCTACGTGGACGTCTCCCCGGATGGTCGGCTGCTCGCGGTCTCCTCGGGTCGAACCCTGACGATGCGTGACGCCGAGACCCTCGAGGTGCTGTGGACCTACTCGGAGGACACGGTCGACACGTTCGAGTACATCGGGTTCTCGACCGAGGGGGAGCACCTGACCCTCACGATCGCCGACCAGCACTGGTACGTGGCCAACCACCGTCAGTATCCCCGCCCGTGGGGCAATGTGGTGGCGGACAGGGTCGGTGACGATGGTGACCGTGCCCGGCTGATCGTCTTCGATCCGCAATCCGGTGACGTGATTCGGCGGCTCGACTTCGAGGACGATGTGTGTGCACCCATCGCCGTGCCCGGATCGTTCTCCGACGGACTCCGGCTACTGGCCGTCGGGCTCGATCGCTGCAACTACTGGGCTCCCGGTGACGACGGTGGGCACGAGGTGGCGATCTACGACACCAGCACCTGGGAGATCGTCCACCGCCGTCCTGCCTGGGAGGGCGGACATGGCGTGTTTCCGATCTCGGAGAGCGCTGGAATTGTGGCAGTGATGTCGGGTTGGACCGACGTCCCATCGAATACGACGGTGCTCGATGTGACGACCTGGGAGCCGGTCTTCGAGACCGGCGACTACGCGTTCGGCGCCCTGGCCCCGGACGGGTCGGTGTTGGCCGCTGTCCATCCGAACGCTGCAGTGTCGCGACCCGATCTGGATGACGGGGGCATCTCCATCGTCGATGTCGCCACCGGGACGGTCCTCCAGCGTCTCTACGCCGGCCAGACTCTGAACCTCTTCGCGATCAGATTCTCGCGTGATGGCCAGGAGCTCACCGTGGGTACGACCGGACGGAGGATCCGCACCTTCTCGCTGGCGACCGGCAAGATCGTCGCGGACCTCCCGGCAGGCGAGACCATCTCGATCGCCCCTTCATCCGACCGCCAGTATGCCACTGGCGGCGACGGGGAGCTCGAGATCTGGGACCGCACTCGGATCCTCGAAGGAGAGCTCCTGACACGAGTGGACCTGCCGGGTCTCGCCAACACCGTCCTTCGCGGGGGCGACACCACTCTGCTCCAGCAACTCGACGTCGTGGCCGGTGGAGCGTGGTTCATCGCGGTGGGTTCCGAAGGTCTGCTTGGCGAGCCCTACCCGCTGGGTCCCTTGCCGGCCGCCCCGATAGGTGGTGATCGCCTCGTGGAGTTCGGGGGATCGTACGAGGAGCCCGGACCGCTACGAGTGGTGGATCTCCAGACCATGGAGACAAGGGACCTGGCCGGCTGCACCCTCCCGCTGACACAGGTCGTGACGGGGGCCCTGTGCGAGGACGGACGACCGCATCCGATCGGATGGCTGTACGCCTCAGCCGATGGCTCCGAGTTCATGCGCGTGCCCATTGACGACCTCTCGGTCCCGGGGCAGCCGTCGACGGTGACCATCTGGAGCGCGACGACGTTGGAACCCATCGAGTCGATCGTGATCGACGATGTGGGTCGCGAGTACGTGTATGGCCGCGGGATGGTCACGGCGGATCACATCCTGCTGTGGGATGCCGTGCAGAGCGAGATCGTGGTCTTCGATCGTGCGACCGGAGAGGAGCTACTCGCCCTCCGCGGCGACCACCCCCTGGCCATCGATCGGTCGGGAGGAACCCTGTTCTACACGGCCCACGACGTGAACGAGTTGCGTACGCTCGACCTCGAGACCCTGGAGATGGGCACCCTCTACGGCCCGATCGCCTCGCGTCTCATCTTCGTCAACCTCTCGCCGGACGGTCACCGTGCCGCGCTGCTGTCGCGGGACATCGTCACGATCGTCGAGGTCGGCACGGGCGAGACGCTCAATGTCATCCCTGTGAGTTCGATCGATCCCAGCGAACTGATGACCGCCGTCACCTGGATCGACGACAGTCATGTCGGCGTCGGTGGTACGGGCGGTTTCTGGACCGTGATCACGCTCGACTTCGAGGAGCTCGTCGACATCGCCCGATCCCGGCTCGTCCGGGGCCTCACCGTCGAGGAGTGCGCCCTCTACCGGATCGACTGCGACGAGTGATGGAGCGCCTCCGGGCTTCCAGAC
>DATHSA010000078.1:0-10579 GCA_035464675.1 Acidimicrobiia bacterium | reverse complement strand
ATGACGCGAACACTGCTCTCCAACGCACGCATCTTCGACGGCACCGGGCCGGACATCTCCGAGGGCGACGTCGTCCTCGAGAACGGCCGGATCTCCGACGTGGGGACCGGCCTCGACGGCGACGAGTCCTTCGACCTGGGCGGCAAGGCGCTGCTCCCCGGGCTCTTCGATTGCCACACCCACGTGGCCGTCAGCAATGTCGACCTCTTCGCGATCGTCCAGAAGCCGTTCTCGCTCCACTTCTACGAGGCGGCAAACAACCTCAAGGCGACCCTGGACGCCGGCATCACCACCATCAGGGATGCAGGCGGCGCCGACCTGGGCATGAAGCGTGCCGTGGAGACCGGCCTCATCTCGGGGCCTCACATGCAGGTCTCGCTGGTGATGCTCAGCCAGACCGGCGGCCACGGCGACGGCTGGCTGGCATCCGGTCAGCACCTGCGCCTGTTCACCCAGCACCCGGGCCTGCCCTCCAACATCGTCGACGGGCCGGACGAGATCCGGCGGAAGGTCCGAGAGGTCGTCCGGATGGGCGCCGACGTCATCAAGGTCGCCACATCCGGCGGAGTCCTCTCGCCCCGCGACGATCCCAGGCACGCCCACTTCACGCTCGAGGAGTTGCAGGTGCTCGTGGAGACCGCCCGGGCTCTCGGCGTCTGGGTCATGGCCCATGCCCAGGCATACGACGGCATCAAGAACGCGGTGCGGGCCGGCATCCGATCGATCGATCACGGGATCTATCTGGACGACGAAGCGATCGAGTTGATGCTCGCGCACGGCACGTTCCTGGTGCCGACGCTGGTGGCCCCGACCGGCGTCGTCAAGGCGGCGGAAGCCGGGATGTCGATTCCCGAGGCATCGCTCCAGAAGGCGAAGGACGTGATCGAGATCCATCGCGGCTCGTTCGCCAGGGCCGTGGCCGCCGGGGTCAAGGTGGCGATGGGCACCGACAGCGGGGTCACCCCCCACGGCGACAACCTGGACGAGTTGGAACTCATGGAGCAGGGCGGGATGGCACCCGAGGACGTGCTGCTCGCCACCACCCGGAACGGCGCCGAGCTCATGGGCCTGTTGGACGACCGCGGGACCATCGAACCGGGCAAACGCGCCGATCTCGTCGTCCTCGACGGCAACCCTCTCGAGATGAAGGGCCTCCGGAGCCGCATCCAGGCGGTGTTCAAGGACGGGCGGTTGGCGTCCGGATCGGTATGAGCGATCAGTTGAGAAACAGGCGAGGCTATCGTGGCGCCGAAACGCCGACTCGGAGAATCGCCCCAGTGGACGACCATACGACAACGCGCCGCGGTACGCGGACGCCGGAAGGGACCATCACCCTCCTCGCCGCCTCGGAATCACCCCGAATTCGAACCGAGGTGCTCCACTTCACGACAACCGCCGGAAGTGAATTCTGGGACCTCTCGGAGTTCGTGCGAGAGGTGGTACGACGATCCGAGGTCCGTCACGGCCAGGTGACGATCCACACGCCGCACACGACCACAACGATCGTGCTCAACGAGTCGGAGACCGGATTCCTCAACGACTACCGGCGCCTGATGGACGCCCTGGTCCCGGTGGACAGCTACTACGAGCACGACGACCACGAGCTGCGCACCGAGAACCTCCAGGAGGACGAGTACCTCAACGGCCACGCCCACTGCCGTCAGATGCTCGTCGGCTCTGCCTCGGCGACCATTCCCGTGGTCGAGGGCGAGATACTCCTCGGCACCTGGCAGAAGGTCCTGTTCGGCGAGCTCGACCAGGCCCGGGAGCGCCGGGTGGTCGTTCACGTGCAGGGAGTCTGAGCGACGCCAAGCGTCGCTCAGACGCAATTGGCAATTGGCAATTGGCGCTTTCGCAATACGCGATACGCCATACGCGATACGACGGAGCGGAACACTCTTCTCGCTTGCCACCAACCGTGGTACTTCATGGGCATTCGAGATCTCCGTAACAACAGGGTCCTGGAACGCGCCCGCACATTCACCAAGGAGGCATACCGCTTCGCCACCCTCCTTCCGAAGAGTGAGATGTGGGGCTTGAAGAGTCAGATCGAGCGCGCCGCCGTGTCGGTGGGAGCCAACATCGCTGAGGGTCTGGGGCGCGGGTCCCAGGGTGATCTCGAGCGGCACCTGCGCATTGCATCCGGCTCTGCGGCCGAGGTCGAACTTCTCATCGACCTAGCGATCGACCTGCACGGAGTCCCTGCCGAGCGAGCCGCGGCCCTACGCGAGGAGGCGGACGCAGTTCGTCGAATGCTCAATCGTTTCGTGAGGACCGTCGCGTCGAACCGGAGTCGATGACCCTCTGTCGCATTGCGAATCGCGTATTGCGAATCGCGTCGTACGAAGGGCCAATTGCCAATTGCCCTCTGAGCCGGCGGAGCCGGCTCAGAGGATCTGGCTGATGAACAGCTTCGTTCGCTCTTCCTGGGGATTCGTGAAGAAGTGTTCCGGTGTCCCCACTTCGACGATCTCCGCATCGGCCATGAAGACCACCCGGTCGGCCACTTCGCGGGCGAACCCCATCTCGTGGGTGACGACGATCATCGTCATGCCGGAGCCGGCCAGATCACGCATCACGTCGAGCACCTCCTTGATCATCTCCGGATCGAGGGCGGAGGTGGGCTCGTCGAACAGCATCACCTTGGGACTCATCGCCAACGATCGGGCGATCGCCACCCGCTGTTGCTGGCCTCCCGACAACTGGCCCGGATACTTGCGGGCCTGCTCGGGGATCTTCACCCGCCGGAGCAGTTCCATGGCCAGGTCTTCGGCCTGCTTCTTCGGCATGTTGCGCACCTGGCGCGGCCCCAGGGTGATGTTCTCGATCACCGTGATGTGAGGGAACAGGTTGAACTGCTGGAACACCATCCCGGTCTCCATCCGGATCTCCTGGATGTTGCGGATGTCGTCGGAGAGCTCGATGCCGTCGACCACGATGCGCCCCCGATCGTGCTTCTCCAGCCGGTTGATGCAGCGGATCAGCGTGGACTTCCCCGACCCGGAGGGGCCGCAGACCACGACCACCTCCTGCTTGCCCACGCGCATGTTGATGTCCTTGAGCGCCTGGAAGTCGCCAAAGTACTTGTCCACACCCTCGAGCTCGATCATGAGCTCGCCGGTGCCCCGCATCTCGGTGGCATCGACGAAGATCTCGTCGGTCGTGGAGCGTCGGCGTCCTGTCTGATCGTCCATCATCGCTCTCCTATCCCCAGCCTACGTTCCAGGCGCTGGCTCTCCCTCGACATGGTGAACGAGAACGCCCAGAAGGCGAGCATCACGAAGACCAGGGTCTCGGCGATCCCGAAGCCGCGGAACTCGGCCTGGGCATGGACCAGTGCCCGCACCCTGAGCAGCTCGGCGGTGGCGATGATGTACAGCAGACTGGTGTCCTTGAAGAGGGCGATGAACTGCCCGACCATGGCCGGGATCACGGCCCGCAACGCCTGGGGCAGCACGATCAGCCGGGTCACGCCCACCGGCGACAGGCCCACCGACTGCCCGGCCTCGACCTGCCCCGACGGCACCCCCTGAAGCCCGCCGCGCACGATCTCGGCGACGTACGCCGCGGTGAACAGCGTGAAGGCCGAGATCGCCCGGGTCAGGTCCGACAGCGGCGTCGACGTGTTGAGGAAGAAGCCCAGGAAGAACTGACCCATGAGGAGCAGGGAGATGAGCGGCACTCCCCTGATCAGCTCGATGTAACCGGTCGAGATGATCCGGAGCGCCGGGAAGCTGGAGCGTCGCGCCAGGGCGAGCAGCAGGCCCAGGGGGAACGACAGCACGATCGCCAGGGCGGCGACGATCAGGTTGAGCCGCAGGCCCTCCCACTTGTCCCATCCCACGCCTTCGAGGTCGAGGGCGGAATACGTGAGGTAGGCCACTGCGAGCACGCCGGCGACGGTGAGCATGACGACACGGCGCTCCCGGCGCGGATTCGACCAGTCCCGCCGGCGAAGCAACCGGACGACGCCGAAGGCCACCGGAAGCGACATCCACAACCAGCCGTTGCCGTGGAAACCGCTCACGATCTGGTACCCGGCCACCCCCAGCACCCCGACCAGCGCCCACATCAGGTCGGCATGGCGACCCGGGACCCGGGCGCCGACGGCCTGCAGCAGTGCGCCGACGCCCAGTGCGGCCACGGTGAGCAGGAGCGGGCCGATCGTCCGGGTGAGGAGGAGCACCAGGACCAGGAGCCCGACCAGGCCCCAGTAGCGCCGCACCTTTGCCAGCACCGGGTCCTCGCGGTAGGGCATGCCCGCCTGGGCGGCACGGAACCGTGCCCCCGAGACCGCAGCGCCCCAGGCCAGGCCCAGGCCACCCGACCAGATGAGGACCTGGGCGACCACACGCCAGAGCTCCTCCCGGGGGAAGCGCCCAACCATGAAGAGGGTCAGGTTCTCCGTCACCGGGTCCCACCGGCCGGTGACGAACAGGAAGGAGAAGAACCGATACCCGGCGTATCCCAGCCCGACGAGGAGAAGAATGGTGAGCAGGGTGTTGTACCAGTTGTTGAACAGGTGACGCCGCACCCAGCGACCGGGCGGGAGGCGCTCTTCGGGCGCACCCTCGACCGCGACCATCGGCTCCTCGAGCCCGGGTTCCAAGAAGCTGCGATCGCTCATCGCTCCACCAACTGGATCCGACGGTTGTAGATGTTGAGGAAGAACGAGATGGTCAACGAGAAAGTGAGGTAGACGGCCATCAGGATGAGAATCGACTGCGGCGCCGGCCGGCCGTTGCCGATCGACGTCAGGGTCAACGCCGTGATCTCCGCATAGGCGACGGCGACGCCGAGGGACGTGTTCTTCACCAGGTTCAGGTACTGGCTGATGATCGGTGGGACGGCGGTCCGGAACGCCTGGGGAAGGATCACATGCCGGTAGCGCTGGAAGGAGGACAGGGCGATGGCGTTGGCGGCCTCGGTCTGGCCTTTGGGGACGGCCAGGATGCTGCCCCTGATGATCTCGGCGATGTGGCTCGCGGTGTACAGCCCGAGGGCCAACGTCACCGAGATGAACCCGTAGTTGATCTGGAAGCCGCCGAAGATTCGGCGCCCGGTCTCGCCCAACACGGGCCACGAGACCCGGTAGACGTCACCGGCCACGAGGTAGCCGGCGGCGGCGACCACGAGGAGCGTCCCCAGGAAATACAGGACGCGGTGATGGGGCTGCCCGGTCCTGTCCGAGTACCGCGTCCGCCACCGGGCGACGCCGCCGGCCGCGATGAGCGCGATCAGGACCGCAGACCAGAACACGCCGGCGCCGTCGCCGGCGATCAGCGAGGGGACTCCCCAGATCGTGTTGGACAGGATGAGGGCGGTGTCGTCCGACCCGAAGAACGAGAGCTGGTAAGCCTCACTCAGGATCGGGAACGGGCCGAACGTGAAGAGGGCGAAACCGAAGAAGATGATGACGACGAGGGGCGGGATGTTCCTGAGCGTCTCCACGTAGAGGGCCGCGATACGCGCCACCAGCCAGTTCGAGGACAACCGGGACACACCGACGATCAGCCCGACGATGCTGGCGAGGATGATGCCGAAGAAGCCGGCGAGAAACGTGTTCTTCACGCCGACGAGCACCATGTACCAGACCGAGCTCCGAGGGTTGAAGCCCTCGTCGAATGGGATCTGGAACTGAGTGGGCCGTGAGAGGAACCCGAAGTCGGTGCTGATGTTCAGGCGGTTGAGGTTGGTGACCAGGTTGTTGAGCAGCCACCAGAGGAGTGCGACGACGCCGAGCACCGCCACGACCTGCGTGACGACGCGCAATACCCCGATGTTCCTGTACCACACGATTGCGGCAGGTCGGTCGGTGGGTTCGACGGTGGTCTGGGTCACCTCATCGCTCCCGACGTAGCGGGATGGGCGGCCGGCGAGTCCGCCGGCCGCCCATCCTCAGTCGGTCTGTGGAAAGGCTGTCGCCTATCGGTAGGGCGGGACGTACATCAATCCGCCATTGCTCCACAGGTCGTTCGGCGTGCCCTCGAGAGCGATGCCGATCGCCGGGATGTGGCGGAGGTAGATCTCCTCGTAGTTCCCGACCTGGCTGATGATCTGCACCACGAAGTCCGTGGGCAGACCCAGCGAGGGATCGAGATCCCCGAGGAAGTTCTGCACGTTCGGGTCGTCGGACTGGAAGCCCTGGACGTTCATGCTGTCGATTCCGAACTCCCAGGCCTGGACGGTGGCCATCACCGACCACTCCACTGCCTGAGCGAAGGCGCTGTCACCATCACGGACCACCGGTCCAAGGGGCTCCTTGGAGATGATATCGGGGATGATGAACTGCTCCGCGCCACCCTCGCTCTCGATCGTCGCCTTGAAGGCGGCGAGCTGCGAGGCGTCGGAAGTCCACGCCTGACACTGGCCCGCTTCGTAGGCGGGACGGAGCTCGGTGTTGTCACCGAACACCTGCGGGTTGAACGGGATCCCGCGTGCGTTGAACACTGCGGTCAGGTTCAACTCGGTCGTGGTCCCGGACAGCACACAGATGTCTGCATCTGCGAGATCCTCGAGCGTCGTGGCCGGAGCTGGTCCGCCCGCAGGGGCCGGCACCATGACCGCCTGGCCGTCGTAGAACGTGGTGAACAGGAAGGTCCCGCCCTCCTGCCCGTCACGGGTCGCCGTCCAGGTGGTGTTGCGGATCAGCAGGTCTATCTCACCGGACTGCAGCGCCGTGAAGCGCTCGCCTGCGGTCAGCGGGACGAACTCGACGGCGTTGGCGTCGCCGAGGATGCCTGCAGCCACCACCCTGCAGAAATCGATGTCGAATCCGCTGTAGTTGCCGGCGGCATCGACGAGCCCGAAGCCGGGCAGCACGTCGTTCACACCACAGATGATGTGACCCCGATCCTGCACCTCGGAGAGCAGATCCGACCCCTCGTCGTCGCCGCCGCACGCTGCAGCGACAAGGCTCAGACCTACGAGCAGTACCGCCAATCGTTTCATGGACTTCATGTGTTGTTCCTCCTACGGACCACGCTGGCCTCTACGACGACTCTATCAATCACGCCCTGGCGATGCCGGGGCCGGGGCGTCGCGCGGTGCCGACGGCCTGTCACCGGAGTGGGCGGGACGCCCACGCCGCACCGGATCGAGCAGGAACGCGGGTGCCTGCCTGGGAGCTCGGTCCCCCGGTAACCTCACACCGATGCCAACGACTGTGGTACTCGGCGCCCAATGGGGGGATGAAGGCAAGGGGAAGATCGCCAACCTCCTCGCCCAGGACGCGGACGTGGTGGTCAGGTACCAGGGCGGCAACAACGCCGGTCACACCATCGTCATCGGTGAAGAGACCTTTGCGCTGAGCCTGATCCCATCGGGAGTGATCTATCCGAACGTGACCCCGGTGATCGGCAACGGCTGCGTCGTGGACCCGGAGGTGCTGCTCGAGGAGATGGCGATGCTCGAGAGCCGGGGGATCGACCCGTCGAAGCTGCGGCTCAGTGCCAACGCCCACCTCATCATGCCGTACCACCGGACCGTCGACGCGGTTCGGGAGCGCTTCCTCGGCAAGCAACGGATCGGGACGACGAAACGGGGCATCGGGCCCGCCTACCTCGACAAGTACGGCCGGGTCGGGATCCGGGTCCAGGACCTGTACGACCCGAAGATCTTCCGCGACAAGCTCGAGGCGACGGTCAAGGAGACCAACAAGGTCCTCGTCAAGATCTACAACCAGCTTCCGTTCGAGGCGGACGAGATCGCCCGTGAGTACCTGGGGTACGCCGAGCGGCTCGCCGATCACGTCGACGACACGGGACGGTTCGTCTGGCAGGCCATCCGGGATGGCCAGAACGTCATCTTCGAGGGAGCCCAGGGGGTGCTCCTCGACATCGACCACGGCACCTATCCGTTCGTCACCTCGTCCAACCCGACCGCAGGGGGTGTTCTCACCGGCGTCGGCATCGGGCCGAAGGACATCGACCGGGTTCTCGGGCTCACCAAGGCCTATGTGTCACGGGTCGGCACCGGCCCATTCCCCACCGAACTGGACGACGAGATCGGCGAGAAGATGGTCCAGATCGGCGGCGAGTACGGCACCGTGACGGGACGTCGCCGCCGCTGTGGGTGGCTCGATGCGGTCGCCCTGCGGTACTCGGTGCGGGTCAGCGGCATCACCGAATTGGCCCTGATGAAACTCGACGTCCTCTCGGCGTTCGACGAGGTGAAGATCGCCACCGCCTACCGGTCTGGCGGGGAGACGCACGACGAGTTCCCCCGGCAGCACCGGGTGCTCTACGACTGTGAGCCCGTCTACGAGACGCACCCCGGATGGGCCGAGGACATCACCGACGTGCGCGAATACGGAGATCTCCCCCAGGCTGCACGGGACTACATCGAGCGGATCGAAGAGCTGGCGGGCGTGCCGGTGACGATCGTGTCGGTGGGCCCGCAGAGGTCGGCGACCTTCAGCAAGCCGTGATCGAGCGCTACTCACTCCCGGAAATGGCCGCTGTCTGGTCGGAGAGGCGGCGGCTCGAGATCTGGCAACAGATCCAGGGACTGGTCGCCGACGCCTGGGCCGACCAGGGCGTCGTCCCCAGGGAGGCGGCAGCCGCCATCGCGGCCGCGCCGCCGGTCGATCCCGCCGTGTGGAAGGCCCGTGAAGAGGTGACCCGTCACGATGTCGCCGCCTTCGTGGATGTTCTGGCAGGTTCGGTCGGCGACGGGCACGGGCGGTGGGTCCACTTCGGGTTGACGTCGTCGGACCTCCTCGACACCGCCCTGGGAGTCCAACTCAAGGAGGCGAGCGCGCTTCTCACGGATCGCATCGTCACCCTCTTCGAGACGACCCGCGACCTGGCGGTCGTCCACCGCGACACGGTGATGATCGGCCGCACCCACGGCATCTGGGCCGAACCGACCACGTTCGGGCACAAGATGGCCGGCTTCGCCTTCGAGTTGGTGAGGGCCACCCGCCGCCTCCAGTTCGCCGCCCACAGCGTGTCCTACGGAAAGCTGAGCGGCGCGGTCGGCACGCGGGCCACGGTGCCCCGGGCCATCGAGGAGAAGGTGACGAAGGCATTGGGGCTGAATGCGGAACCGGCTGCCACCCAGGTGGTGGGGCGCGATCGCCACGCGGCGTTTCTCACCACACTCGCCGTGATAGGCGGGACCCTGGAGCGCCTCGCCACCGAGATCCGCCACCTTCAGCGCTCGGAGGTGGCCGAGGTCGCCGAGCCCTTCGGCGAGGGACAGAAGGGCTCATCGGCGATGCCCCACAAGCGGAACCCGGTCCTCTCCGAGAACGTCACGGGCCTGGCCCGTCTGCTTCGGGGATGGTCGCTGGCTGGGATGGAGGATGTGGCCCTCTGGCACGAGCGGGACATCAGCCACTCGTCCGTCGAACGGATCGCCCTTCCCGATGCCTGCCTGGCTCTCGACTTCGCCCTCCACCGCATGAACGGCGTCATCTCGGGCCTCAGCGTCGACACGAAGCGGATGCGGATCAACCTGGAGGCGACGCGGGGGCTGGTCTTCAGCCAGCCGGCCTTGCTGGCCCTCGTCCGCGCCGGCAAAGAACGCGATGAGGCCTACCGGATCGTTCAGTCGGCCGCGGCATCGACCATGGAGTCGGGAGGGCACCTGCGCGAAGCTCTGTCAGACGAACTGGATGCGGACACCCTCGAGTCGGTGTTCTCGCTGGAGTCGTTCGTCGGGAGCGCCGGATGGGCGGTCGACCACGTGGGCGAGATCACCGGCGAGTGGCTCCGGGAGGCGCGAGGCGGTTGGTGAGCCCGTTACCCGTTACCCGTTGCCCGTTGCCCGTGGCGCGGTAGGTGTCACACCCCCACCGAAGAGCGATCGCCCTCGCCCTGTTCGTCACTGTCCTGTGGTCATCGTCGTGGGTGATCATCCGGTTCGGAATGGATGACGAAGGCCTGGAGCCGATCACGTTTGCCGGCATGCGCTACGTGATGGCGGCACTCGTCCTCGTCGGCGTCGTCGCCGCTCGACCCACCGCCCGCCGGCGGGTGCGGGATCTCGGCAGGCGCCAACTGGGCTCGCTGGCCGTCCTGGGCGTCGTCCTCATCGCCATCGCCCAGGGCGCTCAGTTCGTGGCGTTGGATCACCAACCGGCCGCCACCACCAGCCTGGTGCTCTCGATGACGCCGCTACTGGTGGCGCTCGCCGCCGGGGCCTCGCTGGGTGAGTCCGCCACCGGTCGCCAGGTGTTCGGCGCCGCGCTGGTGGCAGCGGGTGCGGTCCTCTACTTCTCCGGGTCCCTGGCGGCGACCGCCACCGGCATGGCGGCGGCGCTGGTGTGCCTCGCCGCCAACGGGGTCGGCTCGCTGCTCGGGCGCGGCGTCAACCGCGACCTGCGGAACTCGCCCCTGGTGACGACGACGATCTCGATGTCGTTCGGCGCGGTGCTTCTCCTCGGCACCGGGGCAGCCGTCGAAGGAGTCCCGTCGGTCTCCCTCACGGCATGGCTGTACATCGGTTGGCTCGCCGTGGTCAACACGGCATTCGCCTTCACTCTCTGGAATCACTCGCTCAGGGACCTCACCGCCACCGAGTCGGCGGCGATCAACAACACGATGCTCGTCCAGATCGCAGCACTCGCCTGGGT
>DATHSA010000077.1:0-15186 GCA_035464675.1 Acidimicrobiia bacterium | reverse complement strand
CGACATCGTGGTGTGCCCCAACTGCGGGTACGCCGCCAACACCGAACGGGCCACCTCGGGCGCTCCTCCTGTCGAGGACGAGCCATGGAACGGCGAGCCCGAGGAGTTCGACACGCCGGGCATCCGCACCATCGCTGCTCTGGCCGAGGCATTCGACTTCGCTGCCGCCGAACGGCAGATCAAGACCCTCGCCTATGTGATCGAGGGCGAGTTGACGCTCATCCTTCTCCCCGGTGACCACGACCTCATGGAGCAGAAATTGATCGACGGCCTGGGCACCTTCGACATCCGGCCGGCCCACGACGAAGAGATGGTGGAGGCGCTCGGCGCCCACGCCGGGAGCCTCGGCGCGGTCGGCGTGCGAGGGCCGCGGGTGATCGCCGATCCGGCGTTGCGGGGCCGCTCGAACATGGTGACGGGAGCGAACCGCGACGACCGGCACCTGCGCGGCGTCGACGTGGAGAGGGACATCACGGTCGATCAGTGGCTCGGGGTCCGTCTCACCAGGCTCGGGGATCCGTGCATCGAATGCGGGTCACCGGTCGATGTGAAGCGCGCCATCGAGGTGGGCCACATCTTCAAGCTGGGCACGAAGTACGCCGAGGCGCTCGGCGCAACCGTCGTGGACGAGAACGGCGAGGAGCGTGAGATCTGGATGGGCTCCTACGGGATCGGCGTGGGCCGCAATGTCGCGGCCATCGTCGAGTCGTCGCACGACGACAAGGGGATCATCTGGCCGGTCTCTGTGGCACCGTACGAGGCGGTCGTCACTGCGGTCAGCGTCGACGACCCGGCGACGGTCGAAACAGCCGAGTCCATCTATCAGGGGCTGATCGATGCCGGGGTGGAGGTGATCATCGACGACCGCGAGGAGCGCGCCGGGGTCAAATTCGCCGATGCGGAATTGATCGGGATCCCGTATCGTGTGACGGTCGGCCCCAAGGGACTCGCCGACGGCAAGGTGGAACTCACCAAGCGCGCCGAAGGCACGACCGAGTCGGTACCCGTCAGTGAGGCGGTCGCCAGGGTGTCCGGGGCGGTGGTCGCCGAACGCCGGTGACCGAACGCCGAGAAATCGCCTTCAAATAAGGGCCGTTTTCTGCGGAAAACCGCCTGGTATACTCACGCGCCAACCGAGAGGACGCTCTGAAGTGGGTCTCCCGTACCCACTTCTATTTGTGTGAGGAGTCGACGGATGGCAGACGGAGATGGCCGGCTCTGGGAGGTCCTGGAGCCGTTTCTCGTTGCGGAGGGAGTGGAGCTCGACGACGTCGAGCTGCTTGGCCGCGGCGCGGGCCGGATCCTGAGGGTCACCGTCGACGCCGAAGGCGGCATCGGGGTCGATCGCATCGCCGACCTCGCCCGAGGCATGTCCCGCCTTCTCGACGATCAGGCACCGATCGATGGTCCCTACACCCTCGAGGTGAGCTCGCCCGGGCTCGAACGGGCTCTTCGTCGTCCGTCCCACTACGCAAAGGCTGTCGGCCGCGAGGTCGTCGTCAAGACCCGTGACCCCATCGAGGGCGCCCAGAGCCATCGCGGCATCCTGAGTGAGGTCGCCGGGAGCTCTGTCGCAGTGCTCGTGGATGGTCACGATCGTCGCATCCCGCTCGCCGAGGTCACCCAGGCGAGGACCGTGTTCCGGTGGGAGAAGCGCCCCAAGCCGGGGAAGCGGGGCGGGCGATGAACGAGAACTTCATGGAGGAGCTCGACCTCCTCGAGCGCGAGAAGGGCGTTCCCAAGGAGACGATTCTCGACGCCCTCGCCAATGCGCTGGTCTCGGCGTACAAGCGGAGCCCGGGTGCAGCCGAAGAGGCGCGAGTCACCATCGACCAGGACACCGGTGAGATCACGGTGTACGGGCAGGAACTCGACGAGGACGGCAACGTCACCCGGGAGTGGGAGGACACTCCGGACGACTTCGGCCGTATCGGCGCGCAGACGGCGAAGCAGGTGATCCTTCAGCGCCTCCGCGACGCCAAGCGTGCCCAGGTGTTCGACATCTACGAGGGCCGCGAGGGCGACCTCGTCACAGGAATCGTCCAGCAGTCCGACCATCGAACCGTGATCCTCGACCTCGGCAACGCCGAGGCGGTCATGCCTGCCGGCGAGCGAATCGCCTACGAACGCCTCGAACGCGGCGCCCGGGTCAAAGCGCTGATTCTCGAGGTGCGGGGCGAGACCAAGGGCCCGCAGATCGTGGTCAGCCGCAGCCATCCCGACTTCATCCGGAGGCTCTTCGAGCTGGAGGTCCCCGAGCTGGTGGAGGGGATCGTCGAGATCCGGGCGATCGCCCGTGACGCCGGACACCGGACGAAGATCGCCGTCGCCTCGAGCGATCCGAATGTCGACCCGGTTGGAGCCTGCGTCGGTTCCCGGGGCTCGCGGGTCCGGCAGGTCGTCAACGAGCTGCGCGGCGAGAAGGTCGACATCGTCGAGTGGCGTGACGACACGAAGCAGTTCATCGCCGAGGCGCTGAGCCCCGCCAAGGTACGGCAGGTCATCCTCGACGACGAGACGATGGAGGCGGTCGTGATCGTGCCGGATCACCAGCTGTCGCTGGCGATCGGGAAAGAGGGGCAGAACGCCCGGCTTGCGGCGCGTCTGAGCGGCTACCGCATCGACATCCGGCCCGAGAACGAGCCGGAGCCGGAGGCATCGGAGGAAGCCACCGACGAGGCCGACGAGACTCCGACCGCGGCAGCCGAGGGCGGCGACGGTACGACTCCGCAGGGCGAGGGGGAGGCCGCGGCCACCGGGGTCGAGGCACCGGAGGAGGCCCAGACTCCCGAGGCCGAGGCGCCTCCCGTCGAAGGCCCTCCGCCGCCGGACGATGAGACCGGGGACGAGTCCGCCACGTCGTCCGAGGAGGAGGGGGAGGACGAGACTCCTGCCCCGTCCGAAGAGGAGACCGAGGACGAGTCCGCCACGTCGTCCGAGGAGGAGGGGGAGGACGAGACTCCTGCCCCCGCCACAGAGGACGAGGAGCCGACGTCCGGGGCGTGACCCCGTGCGTGGCACAATGATGACGACCCCTGGAGGCCGATAGTGCGCGTCTACGAACTTGCTCGCGAAATGGGCATGGAATCGAAGGACGTGCTGGCGCGCGCCCAGGAACTCGGCATCGAGGTGTCCACGGCCTCCTCGGGACTCTCCGACGACGACGCCGCGCTGGTCAGGCTGTCGTATGAGGAGGAGGAGTCGGCGGCTCCGGCACCGGCCGAGGCGGCTCCCGAGGCGGCTCCCGAGGCAGCTGAGCCCGGAGAAGCCGAGGATTACGAAGACGAGGACGAAGACGAGGACGAACCGCGGAAGGGCGCCGCCAAGGCCGGCAAGCGCAAGGGGCGCCCGGCAGCGGATGAGGCCCCTCAATCGCGACGGGCCGTCACGGTCACCGAGGGGATAACGGTCCAGGAGTTCGCCGACCTCACACGACGCCCCGTGGGCATCGTCGTCCGTGAGCTCATCACCAGGGGACAGATGGCCGGCGCCACCCAGCCCATCCCCACCGAGATGCTTCCGGTCATCGGGGAGTCGCTCGGGTACGACGTCACAGTGGAGGCCGCCGAACCGGAACCGACCGACGAGAAACCGGCGGCCGTTCGCCCCAAGCGAGAGTTCGACGACGACGAGAGCGACCTCGAATTGCGTCCCCCGGTCGTCACGGTCATGGGTCACGTGGACCATGGAAAGACCCAGCTTCTCGACAGCATTCGGAGGGCGAACGTCGTCGAGGGCGAAGCGGGCCGGATAACCCAACACATAGGCGCCTATCAAGCGAGGGTCGGGGACACGCGCATCACATTCATCGACACCCCCGGCCACGAGGCATTCACCTCGTTGCGGGCGCGCGGTGCCGAGGTCACAGACATCGTGGTCCTCGTCGTCGCCGCCGACGACGGTGTGATGCCCCAGACGGTCGAGGCTATCAACCATGCGAAGGCCGCAGGCGTCCCGATCGTGGTCGCCATCAACAAGATCGATCTGCCCACTGCCGATGCGGCGACGGTGCGCGCCCAGCTGACCGAGCACGGCATCATCGTCGAGGAACTGGGCGGCGACGTGGTCAGCGCCGAGCTGTCGGCGCTGACCGGGGACGGCATCGAGCAACTCCTCGAGTACATCGGCCTCATCGCCGAGCTCGAGGAGTTCTCGGCAAACCCGGGCGCTCCCGCTTCGGGAACCGTCATCGAGGCTCAACTGGAGAAGGGCCGCGGCCCGGTCAGCACTCTGATCATTCAGCGGGGAACCCTGCATCGCGGCGATGCCCTCGTCGCCGGCGCCGTATCGGGCAGGGTACGGGCGATGTTCGACGACTCGGGCGAACAGGTGGAGGAGGCGGGGCCGAGCACGCCGGTCCTCGTGATGGGCTGGGACGACGTGCCCCAGGCGGGCGACTTCTTCGAAGGGGTCGAGGACGACAAGGAGGCCCGGGCCATCGCCGCCGAGCGAGAGGCCGAGATCCGCAGCAGGGAATTGACGATCCCGACCGCCGCCGAGCGTCTCAGCCAACTGCTCGACGACCTGCAGACTGCAGACGACGCCGAGTTGCCGATCATCGTCAAGGCGGACGCCCATGGCTCGCTGGAGGCGATCCGAGACTCGGTCGCGAAGATCGGCAGGGAGGGTGGTTCGATTTCGATCGTCCACGCCGCGGTGGGAGGTATCACCGAGAACGACGTGCTCCTCGCCGAGACGACGAACGCCATCGTCTTCGGCTTCAGCGTTCGTCCAGATGCCAACGCAAGGCGCGTCGCCGAGGAGGCGGGCATCGAGGTGCGCACCTACCGGGTCATCTATGAACTGCTCGATGACATCGAGGCGATCCTGGTGGGCCGCCTCGCTCCCGAAGAGGTCGAGCGGGTCACCGGCTCCGCCGAGGTCCGGGCAACCTTCCGTGCGCCCCGCTTTGGCACCATCGCCGGCTCGTATGTCACCGAGGGTGAGATCAGCCGGGGCTCCAAGGTCCGGCTGGTTCGCGACGGCGTCGTCGTCTACGACGGCACGGTGGGATCGCTGCGTCGCTTCAAGGACGATGTCCGCTCCGTGGCAGCCGGCTTCGAGTGCGGCATCGGTCTCGAGAACTTCCGGGACGTCAAGGAAGGGGACGTCCTGGAGACGTACGAGGTTCGTGAAGTTGCACGGACCTAGGTCTCGAACCGGTCTCCTTTGGTCGCGTTCGCACGACCCTCGCCGTTGCCCGTTACCCGTTGCCCGTCACCCGGGAAGACCGGTCTCGTCGCCCGGCGCCTGAATTCTCTCGAAGCCTCCAGCACGACTGGATCAGCACGCTGGACGCCTCCGACGCGTCTTGCCAATTGCCAATTGCCAATTGCCAATTGCCAACTGCGCCGAGCGAAGCGAGGCTCTCCGCATGCACGCTGCTGCGGTGCGCATCGAATTGCGCCTCTCCGACGTTCGCTCCTTGAAGACGAAGCGGGCGATTCTGCGCCCGATCGTGCGCCGGTTGCGGGCCATGGAGTTGTCGGTCAGCGAGGTGGATCACCAGGACGCCTGGCAGCGCGCCACACTGGGGGTTGCGGTCGTGGCGCCGCAGGCGGGCCGGCTCGACGAGGTCGTATCGCTGGTGCAGCGGTCGTTGCTGAATGATCCGACCGTCGAGGTGATCGAGATGGATGTCACCCACATGGAGCTCCAGTGAGCAGAGGAGGCCCGCGGATGCGGCGCGTCAACGAGCTGCTGCGCGAGGTGATCGCCGACGAGGTGGCCCGGCTCAAGGACCCCGGTCTGGGCTTTGTCACGATCACCGGCGTCGACACGGCCCCGGATCTCAGGGCGGCGCGGGTGTACTACACGGTGCTTGGAGAGGACGATCAGCGCGAGCAGACGCAGGCGGCTCTCGAGCGTGCCACGTCACGGATCCGGGCGGCCACCGGGGAGCAGGTGCGGCTCAAGTATCTTCCGACCCTCGATTTCGAGTACGACGAGTCGGTGGAGCGCGGGCTGCGGATGGAACAGCTTTTGCGGTCGCTGGGAGAGGAGGGTGATGAAGGAGGAGCTACGGAAGGCGGCTGAGGCCATCGGATCCGCCGACTCGCTCGCCATCACGTGCCATGTGTCGCCCGATGGTGACGCGCTCGGCTCGGCGTTGGGACTGGCCCACGCCGCCCGAGCAGTCGGCAAGAACGCGATCGTCTCGTTCGGCACCCCGTTCGTGGTGCCCCCCACCCTCGAGTTCCTCGACCTTGCCCCGCTCGTGCCCCCCAAGCAGTTCCCCGAGGAGCCCGAGGTCATGGTCGTCTTCGACGCCGGGTCCTTCGACCGTCTGGTCGAGCTGGGGGCCTCCGCCAAGCGGGCAGGGACGCTGGTCGTCGTCGACCATCATGTCACCAACGAGGGCTTCGGCGACGTCCAGGTGATCGATGGATCGGTGGCCGCGTCGGGTCAACTCGCCGTCTACCTCCTCGACGAGCTGGGCTGGGAGATCGATCGTACGGTCGCCACCTGCCTGCTGACGGCGATCGTCACCGATACCGGGCGTTTCCAGTATTCGTCCACCTCCCCGGAGACCCTTCGGGTCGCTGCCCGGCTCGTGGAGGCAGGCGCCCGCCCCGAGGAGATCGGGCAGCGTGTCTACGAGTCGGTGGCCTTCGCCTATC
Source organism: Acidimicrobiia bacterium (assembly GCA_035464675.1). Lineage (GTDB taxonomy): Bacteria > Actinomycetota > Acidimicrobiia > Spongiisociales > UBA11373 > JAUYIV01. Next base: position 8,566 of record DATHSA010000077.1, on the reverse strand, counting down.
TCAAGGCGGCTTCGATCGTTCTGGGCCGCGCCGAGCTCGAGGAGGAACTGAGCCTCGTCTGGTCGTGGATCGGCCACGAAGACCTGTCGACGACCGGCGCCCGTTATGAGGACCTCGACGGTCTCATCGACGACATCAGGATCGCCCGGGAGGCAGGCGTGGCGGTACTTCTCAAGCAGGTCGACAAGGGATGGAAGGTGAGCCTCCGTTCTCGCGGTGAGGTCGATGTGGGTGCGATCGCCGTCGCTCATGGCGGCGGCGGGCATCACAACGCCGCTGGATTCACGGCAGCACGACCGCTCGAGGAGATCATCGAATCGATACGGTCCGGTCTGCGGTGATCGACGGGTTCCTGCTCGTCGACAAACCGGGCGGGTGGACCTCGCACGATGTCGTCGCCAAGGCCCGGATCCTCCTCGGCCAGCGTCGCGTCGGTCACGCCGGAACGCTCGACCCGATGGCCACCGGACTCCTGGTCCTGGGACTCGGCCGGGCCACCCGCTTGATCCGTTTCGTGCAGGACACCGTCAAGGTCTATGAGGCGACGGCGCTCTTTGGCGTGGCTACGGACACGCTCGACGCGGACGGGGCGATCCTGTCTCGCGAGGAGATGGACATCGACGAAGCGGATGTCCATCGAGCCGCGAAGCGTTTTGTGGGTCGGGTCATGCAGGTGCCTCCGATGGTCTCGGCAAAGAAGGTGGGTGGTCGCCGACTCCACGAGTTGGCGCGCCAGGGCATCGAGGTGGAGCGCGAGGCGGTGCCGGTCGACATCCACGAGATCGAGGTGCTCGACGTGGCTCCAGGCCCGTACCCGGAGGTCCAGTTCCGGGTGCACTGCGGGGCGGGGACCTATGTGCGCACGCTGGCCGACGACATCGCCGCTGCTCTCGGCGGCCGCGCCCACCTGACAGCACTCCGGCGTACGGCAATCGGGGCACTGGATGTGGCCACTGCACACACCATCGAGGCACTCGAGGAGGCTGCCGCGTCGAGTCACCTCATGGGTCTCGTGCTGCCGCCTTCGCAGGGACTCACCGACCTGCCGGCGGTGGAGGTGGACCGCGAGACCGGCCGTGCGGTGGGTCACGGGTCCGTGTTTCCCGTCGGTGCCCTCGGGATCGAACAACCGGGCAGCCACCGGATCATCGACCAGGCAGGCAAATTGCTCGCCGTATACAGGTCGGATGGGCGCCGTGCCACGCCCGAGGTCGTGCTCGCGTGAGGATCTTCAGGGGGGCGCCCTCGACCTGGTCGCCCGACCGAGCCGGTCGCGCCCTCGCCATCGGGGTGTTCGACGGGGTGCACCTCGGTCATCGCCATGTCCTCGACGTGCTGCGCGATCGTGCCTCGGGAGAGGGGATGGAGCCGGGGGTCCTCACGTTCGACCCCCACCCCCTTGCCGTCGTCGCTCCCGACCGCGCTCCGGCGATGTTGACCGGCATCGAGCACCGCCTCGAGTTGCTCGGCGGACTCGGGGTCGAGCTGGCAGCCGTCCTCGACTTCGGCGAGCCCGTGAGGGGCTGGAGCCCGGCTACCTTCGTCACCGAGGTGATCTCGAGAGCGCTGGGCGCGAAGGTCGTGGTCGTGGGCGAGGACTTCCGCTTCGGGAAGGATCGCACGGGCCACGTCGGCCTGCTTCGAGAGATGGGGAGTGCTCTCGGTTTCGAGACGGAGGTGGTGCCGCTCGTGGGGGAGGACCGCCCGATCTCCTCCACCCGGATCCGAGAACTGATAGCCGTCGGCGACGTCACGGGAGCTGCCGTCGCCCTGACGCGTCCGCACGAGCTGTGGGGTGAGGTGGTGGCCGGCGCCGGCCGGGGCCGCTCGATCGGGATTCCGACCGCGAATCTGGCGGTTCCGCCGGGCATGGCCATGCCCGCGCCCGGTGTCTACGCGGTGACCGCAGGGCTAGATGCGGATGAAGCCCTCCCGGCCGTAGCCAACATCGGCACCCGCCCCACCTTCGAAGGCAGGGGGACCACCGTGGAAGTGCATCTCCTCGACTTCGACGATGACCTGTACGGCGAGACGCTCCGGGCGCGGTTCATCGCCCGGCTCAGGGATGAGAGGCGCTTTGACGGTCCCGATGACCTCGTCGAGCAGATCAACAGGGACATCGAGGGGGCCCGTGAGCTCCTCGGTCGAGGTCACGACAGCGGCTGACGGCCCCCTTGAATGTGACATCTCGATGGCGCACCCTGCCCGCCATGGTCGGCGTGTTGATCGCGTCACTCTCGCTCGGGGGCCTCGGACTTGCTCCCGACGAGGAGCCGTTGCCTCCATCGGGCATCGAGGCTCCCGCGGATCCGACCTCCGACTCACCCACGCCAGGCGATCCAGTCGACACCCCGATCGACCCCGCCGTCATCGCCCTTGGCATTCTCGCCGCGGCACTGCTCGTCCGGCGTGAGCCGGGTGCGGCGCTGGGATTGCGGCCACCCGGGGATGCGCTCGTCGTCTTCGTCCCGGGTCATGGCCAGGGCCCGGCGGATGAGGTGTTCGACGACCTGATCGAACTGATGGGCCTGGAGCCAGGAGACATCCGGTTCTTCGACTACCGACTGGCCAATGGGCTGCCCGACCCGAGGTGGGCGTCGCAAGATCTCCCCATCGAGATGGCGGCGTCCTCACTCAACTCGTATCTCGGGGCCGTGGCCCAGGAGGGCCGCCCCATGTATCTGGTCGGTTTCAGCAAGGGTGGGGCGACGATCGCGCATCTCATCGCCGGTTGGGACGGAGGGGCCTACGGACCAAATGACGCCGTTGTGGGGGCTGCGCTCCTCGATCCGCCGATGGCGTCGAAGGCACACGGGTGGATTCAGAGCGTCGGACGATTCTGGGGCTCGATCCCCGACGATGGGGGATACGACCCCGTCGAGTGCTCGTTCCTCTGGTTCGGATGCAGGGACGCACGAGACAATCTGGGCGAGGCCGCCGGCGTCGATGTGATCGTCGTGCGGAACCCGAAGTCCGGAGTCACCTCGTTCTCCGATCATCCCGAGGGGCTTCGCGTGTACGACGCCGCCGATGAGGGCCCAGACTTCTGGGATCAGGCGTTGCGCAACCCGGTGGCCCTCCCGGAGAGGATCGCCGAGGCGCACGAGTCGGTTCTCGACGATCCCGTCGTGGCGGTGTGCCTGGTCTCTGAGTTGTGGGATCCCGGATCGTGTGACCTGCCCCGGCACGAGCCGTTTCGCTACCCGGTGTGGCGCAAGGCGGTCGAGTCGAGAGCGGATGGGGGGATATGGCCGAAGTAGCGTTGCCCGGGACCGGCGCGGAATCGGGGCCTCCGAGCATCTGTTACAGTTCACGACCGCTGGGAAAAGGCTTCCCGGCGCCTCCCATGCGAGACACCAAGACCATCGTCGCCGAATACGGCAAGCACGCCACGGACACGGGTACGCCCGAGGTCCAGGTCGCGCTGCTCACCGAGAGGATCAATGACCTCACGGAGCATTTGAAGGTCCACACCAAGGATCATCACAGTCGTCGCGGCCTCTTGATGATGGTGGGCCGGCGCCGCCGGCTGCTCGACTACCTGCGCACGCAGGACGTCGAGCGGTACCGCGACGTCATCGCCCGTCTCGGCCTTCGCCGCTGAGGAAGCGCCGTTGCGGCGCGTTTCGTGGTTGCATGGGGGGGTACACAGAAGGAGAGCGGCCTCGTCAGTTGCTAGTTGCCACCTCTCGGCCCGTTCGAGGTGTGACAACTGGTAATTGACGGCCGCTCTCCACGACAGAAAAGAGAGAGCGTGTCCGAAGTATCCGCACGCACCGAGATCGGTGCTGTCGAGATCCAGTTCAGCACGGGCAAGTTGGCCATGCAGGCCGACGGTTCCGTGGTAGCCACGGTGGGGGGCACCGAAGTCCTTGCCACCGCAACCGCTTCCAGGCGTCCTCGTGAGGGGGTCGACTTCTTCCCCCTCACCGTCGACGTCGAGGAGCGCATGTACGCAGCCGGGAAGATTCCCGGGTCCTTCTTCCGGCGTGAGGGCCGCCCCACCGAGCGGGCCATCCTCACCTGCCGCCTGATCGACCGGCCGCTGCGCCCGTCGTTCCGAGACGGGTATCGCAACGAGACCCATATCGTCGCCACGGTCCTTTCCGTGGACGACGTGAATCCCTACGACGTCGTGGCGCTCAATGCCGCTTCGGCGGCCCTGGTAATCAGCCCCATCCCGTTCGAGGGCCCGATCGCGGCCGTCCGCATGGCCTACTCGCACGGTGAGTGGATTCCCATGCCGTCGTTCGAACAGCTCGACGACTCGGTATTCGACCTCGTCGTCGCCGGCAAGCGGAACGACGCGGGCGACGTCGACATCGCCATGGTGGAAGCCGGCGCCACGGAGGACGCGCTGCGACTCATCGACGACGGGCAGGCGCCGACCGACGAAGCTGCCGTGGCTCGCGGGCTCGAGGAGGCCAAGGGCCACATCGCCGCCCTTCTCGATGCTCAGCTCGAGCTCCGCAAGCAGGTGGACGTCGGCGAGATCGAGTGGCCGGTCGTTGTCGACTACACCGACGAGCTCCATGCCCGTATCGAGCCGCTCGCCACGCCGCGCCTCGAGAAGGTCTACATGATCGAGGCCAAGCAGGAGCGCAACGCCGCCGAGGACGAGGCGCGTGCCGCGGTTCTCGAGGAGGCAGGCATCGACGAGGACCACGAGGACTTCGCTGCCGCCACGCGCGCCTTCAAGAGCGTCGCCAAGAAGGTGATGCGTCGACGCGTCATCGAGGACGGCGTCCGTCTCGACGGGCGCGGGGTCGCCGACGTCCGTCCCCTCACTGTCGAGACGGGGCTTGTCGCCAGTGCCCACGGGTCGGGCCTATTCCAGAGAGGCGAGACCCAGGTGCTCAATGTGACGACGGTGGGCATGCTCCGCATGGAGCAGATGCTCGACACCATCTCGCTGGAGGAGTCGAAGCGGTACATGCACCACTACAACTTCCCGCCGTTCTCGACGGGTGAGACCGGATTCATGCGCGGGCCGAAGCGGCGCGAGATCGGTCACGGCGCTCTTGCCGAGAAGGCGGTGCTCCCGGTCATTCCGACCGCCGACGAATTCCCCTACGCGTTCCGGCTCGTCTCGGAGGTGCTGGCGAGCAACGGCTCGTCGTCGATGGCATCGGTGTGCGGGTCGAGCCTCTCGCTGATGGACGCCGGCGTGCCGATCAAGGCCGCCGTCGCCGGAGTGGCGATGGGGTTGATCGCGGATGAGGGGAAATTCATCACGCTGACCGACATCCTCGGAGCAGAGGACTTCCTCGGTGACATGGACTTCAAGGTGGCGGGCACGGCCGACGTGATCACCGCCCTGCAGCTCGACACGAAGATCGAGTCGCTCCCGGCCGAGGTGCTCGCCAAGGCGCTCGACCAGGCACGGACGGCACGGCTGCACATCCTCGAGGCCATGAACGCGGTCATCTCCGAGCCGCGCGACGAGCTGAGCCCGAATGCCCCTCGGATCGAGGCGGTCCAGGTGCCCAAGGACAAGCTCGGCGAGATCATCGGCCCCAAGGGCAAGGTGATCCGCGAGATCGAGGAGGAGACCGGCGCCACCCTCGAGATCGAGGACGACGGCACGGTTCGCATCGGTGCCACCGACGGCGAGTCGCTGAGCAAGGCGAAGGAGTGGGTGCTCCAGATCGCCTTCCCGCCCGAGGCCGAGGTGGGCAAGGAGTACGAGGGCGAGGTGGTGAACATCACCAAGTTCGGCGCCTTCGTCAACATCCTGCCCGGCCGCGACGGCCTGCTGCACATCTCCAAGATCGGCGGCAACAAGCGGATCGACAACGTCGAGGACGTCTATTCACTCGGCGACAAGATCCAGGTCGTGGTCCGTGAGATCGACGATCGGGGCAAGGTGAGCCTCGATCTCGCCGGCGCCGAGCAGCCGTCGGGCGACGGCGACGGCGACTCCGCTCCGAGCGACCGCGGTGACGGCAGCGAGGGCAACGGCGAGCGCCGTGAGCGCAGCGACCGAGGCCGTGATCGGGCGCCGCGTGAGCGCGGTGGCCGTGACCGTGATCGGGGCGGCCGTGATCGCGGGGGGGACGGCGATGGGAAGTCCCGCGAGTCGTCCAAGCCGGGCCGCACCGTGGTCTCGTTCGAGGACGAGTTCGAGAACGGGATCTAGACGAAGGCGCCCGTCGCCAGGTTCCAACAGAGGGCCGGATCCGTGAGGGTCCGGCCCTGTCGCGTCTCCTCCCGATCGGGACGATGATCGAGGACATCGGAGGATGGCCGATCCCTGTCCGCTCAGTCACCGACGCCGAGGTCCACGAAGAAGGCCTCGTACACCAGGTCCGACTCCTCAGCCCGGAGTGCCCGGATCTCGTCCACCAGGTCGCGAACCTCGCCTTGTTCGGCCCCTCTGGAGACTTGCCGACCGAACACATGTTCGATAGGATCGAGTGCCCTTGGAACGGGCACCTCTTCTCGCCGACGCCCCCGGCGTCCTTGATCCCCACCCTGGCGCGCCTCTCTCCATTGCCGCCGAGCCAGGCCGTGTCCTCGGCCTCGCCGGGCCGCCCGGGTCGGGGCTCACCCGGCTCGGGCTGAGCCTTCTCGCTGCCCCTTCGACCACCGGGATGGTCGCCGTGGTCGACGTGCGTGGCTGGCTGTGCCCGATCGCCGCCTGGGAGGTGGGGATCTCACCGGAGCGTCTCGTGGTGGTGCGATGCCCCGACCGGAGGCCCTGGCTTCAGGTGACCGCATCACTCCTCGAGGGCTTCCCGGCGGTCCTCGCCGAGGTGCCTTCGGGTGTACGCGACGCCGATCTGCGGCGCCTCGCCGCCCTTTCACGGGCTCGCAGATCTGCCCTCGTGTTGAGGCCTGTCTCGGGTGACATTCCGCCGGGTGTGCTCCATCTGCGCATCGAGTCGGAGGGGATCCATTGGGAGGGGGTCGGCCGCGGCCACGGCGCATTGCTGCGGCGCCGTCTCATCCTGCGCGCCTCGGGCAAGGGGGCACGGGGCATCGAGCACGTACTGGAGATGGAGGACGATGGCTCGCACCCTGTGCATCTGGTTCCCGGACTGGCCGCTGCGCCGTCCGGACTCGCCGCCGGATAGGCCCTGCCAGGTCGTCGACGATGCCGGCCTGGTGTTGGCAGCAACGCCGGATGCGACCGCGGCCGGGATCCGGGTCGGGATGCGTCGGCGCGAGGCCGAGGCGCGCTGCCCGACGGCGGTCACCCTGGTCGCCGACCCCGGCGCCGAGGCCGCAGCCTTCGAACCGGTGGCCCTGGCGATCGAGGGGATCGTCCCCCGGATGGAGCTGGCCTCACCGGGCCTGGCCTTCGTGCCCGTCGCCGGGGCTGTGCGGTACTACGGAACCGAGGGCGCGCTGGTGGGAAGGGTGGTCGACGCGGTGGAGGCGGTGGCTCCCGGGGGCAGGTTCGGGCTCGCCGACGGTCCTTTCGCCGCGAGGCTCGCCGCAGACGCCGCTGTGGGAGAGCCCTTGATCGTGGCGGACACCTCTCGCTTCCTCGCCAGGCTCGACGTGTCCACGCTGGGTATCGACGAACTGGTCGACACCTTCCACTGGCTCGGAGTGGGAACCCTGGGGGATCTGGCCGCCCTACCGCGTGCTGCCATCGCCTCCCGTTTCGGGCCAGTCGGGTTGGAGGCTCATCTGATCGCCAGCGGTGAGGACCGTTCTGTCGACCCCCGCCGGATCACCGACGAGATGGTCGCCGAAGACGTCTTCGACCCGCCCCTCGACGACTTCGAGCGCGCTGCCTTCGCGGCGCGTGGGCTGGCAGGTCGCCTTATCGGCCTCGTCGCCCCCACCGGAGCCAGGCCGCATCGGGTGGAGGTGGAGGCCGAGTCGGCGCTCGGCGGGGTGCGCTCTCGCACCTGGCGCAGCGCTCATCCCTTCTCCGAGGTCGAGCTGGCGGAGCGGGTCCGGTGGCAGATTCGGGCGTGGGTGGAGTCGGGTGGGGTGCCCGGGGGGATCGTCCGCCTCCGTATCGCCCCCGCCGATCTCTCCGACCTGGGCCGTCAACTCCGCCTCGACGAGGACGCCGCCTCGGAGGACGATGCGCGCCGGGCTCTCAGCCGGGCTCAGGGATTGATAGGACCCGATGCCGTGCTCCAGGCAATGCCCCAGGGTGGGCGCGATCCGGGAGAGCGGGTCCACTGGTACCGGTGGGGAGAGGAGCCCGGCGCCCTGGTCGACTCCAGGGCCTCCTGGCCGGGACGGCTCGCCGCGCCGTCACCGGCTCTGGTCCCACCCGAGCCCCGCCCCTTGGAGGTGGAATGGGAGGATGGCTTCCCGGTTCGGGTGAGGCTGGGGAGCCGTTGGGAGCCGGTGCGGGGATGGGCCGGCCCGTGGCGCCGGACCGGCCGCTGGTGGGGGGGCGAGTCCGCTGCCGACCGCTACCAGATAGTCACTTCGACCGGAGCGTTCCTCTGTGAGATCCGTGAGGAGAGATGCTGGTTGGTGGGGGTGTACGACTAGGCCTCGCTGCGTTCGGCCGCAATTGGCAATTGGCAATTGGCCAGACAGCTTCGGCTCCTCGGGACGCGCCCGGTCTGGGCGCCCCCCTCCCCCCTCCGGG
>DATHSA010000076.1:0-20546 GCA_035464675.1 Acidimicrobiia bacterium | reverse complement strand
GGGGTCGGGGCCCCGCCCGGGTCTGGCCGGCAGGGCGCACGGCCAGGCACGGGGCAGGGGCCCCGTGCTCTGGAGGAGGGCGGGGTCGGGGCCCCGCCCGGGTCTGGCCGGCAGGGCGCACGGCCAGGCACGGGGCCGGGGCCCCGTGCTCTGGCGGAGGGCGGGGTTGGGGCCCCGCCCGGGTCTGGCTAGCAGCGCGTCAGTGCTCTCCCAGTGCGATCGCGAACACCATGGCGTCCTTGTCCGTGTGGGTGATCGTCACCTCGAACCCGGTGACACCCAGCATCTCGGCCCGACGCCTGGCGGTTCCGTAGATCTTGACGGTCGGTTTGCCGCCACCGGTGATCTCCACGTCCCGCCAGCGGACCCGGCGCCAGCCGGTGCCCATGCTCTTCATCACGGCCTCCTTGCCGGCGAAGCGGGCGGCGAGGCGGCGCTCCGGGCTGGCGAACCTGAATGCGTACTCCCGCTCGTGCTCGGTGAAGCACCGCTCGGCGAACCGCGGGTACTTGGCGAGCACCCTGCGAACCCGCTCGATGTCGGCGAGGTCGACGCCCAAGCCGATGATTCTCATGCCGCCTCCACGCGGTTCAGTCTGGCGCGTGTCCGAACTCGTTGCCCGTTGCCGGTTCCCCGTTACCCGTGCCAGCCGCGCAACACGCCCGGGTAACGGGTAACGGGTAACGATGTCCGGCGCGACCCCGGCGAACGCATCACTCCACCGTCACGCTCTTCGCGAGATTCCGCGGCTGGTCGATGTCATGGCCCCGGGCCGACGCAACGTGATAGGCGAGCAACTGGAGGGGCACGATCGACACGATCGGGGCCAGCACGTCGGGCACCCTGGGGATCCTGAGCACCTCGTCGGCGTGCTTGGCGACCTGGTCGTCGTCCTCGAAGGCCACGGCGATGACGTAGGCCCCGCGAGCCTTGACCTCCTGGATCGCCGAGACCGTCTTGTCGTAGACGTCGCCCTGTGTGATCACCACGATCACGGGGGTGCCCTCGGTCACCAGCGCCAGGGTGCCGTGCTTCAGTTCGCCGGCGGGCATCGCCTCCGAGTGGATGTAGGAGATCTCCTTCATCTTGAGTGAACCCTCCATCGCCACTGCATGGTCGAGCCCGCGGCCGATGAAGTAGATGTCGTCGGAGGTTCCCTCTGGCCTGGGGGGCGCCGACGGCCGGGCGAGCCTCTCGGCGATCCCGACCACCTGCTCCTCTGCCTTCAACGCCTCCTCGATCTTCGCCGGGAGGGTCCGCAACCCCGCCACGAGCGCAGCGTCGACCGAAGGGTCGAGAACACCGCGCTGCCGCCCGATGGCGAGCGCCAACAGGTACTCGCCGACGAGCATCGTGAGGTAGGCCTTGGTGGACGCCACCGCGATCTCGGGGCCGGCGCGCGTGTAGATGATGTCCGTGGCCTCCCGGCTCAGGGTGGAACCAACGACATTGGTCAGCGCCAGCAGACGGGAGCCACGCGACCTGGCGAGATCGGCTGCGGCGAGGGTGTCGGCGGTCTCGCCCGACTGGCTGATCGCCACCGTCAGGGTGTGCCCCTGGATGATGGGGTCCGAGTACCGCAGTTCGTGGGCGTAGGCCACCTCGGTGGGCACCCGGAGCAGCCGCTCGAACAACTCCTTGCCCACGAGCCCGGCGTGGTACGCCGTGCCGCAGGCCGTGATCCAGATCTTCTCCAGGTCGGCGGCAAACCCATCGGGGAAGACCGCATCCTCCAGGACGATCTCGCCATCGTCGCGGAGCCTCCCGCTGAGGGTCTCGGTGGCCGCCTGCGGTTGCTCGAAGATCTCCTTGAGCATGAAGTGGGGATACCCGCCCCGCTCCGCCTGCTCCGCGTCCCAGGTGATCTCCAGGGTGTCGCGCTCGACGGGGGTCCCATCGAGCTTCTCGATCCGCCACCCGTCGGCGGTGATGTCGACCATCTCGCCGTTGTCCACGACCACCACGTCGCGTGTGTGCTCGAGGATCGCAGGGACGTCGGACGCCAGGAACATCTCGCCGTTCCCTATTCCCACGACCAGGGGGCTGATCATCCGCACCGCCACCATCCGGCCCGGCTCCTGCCGGCACATCGCCACCAGTGCGTAGGCGCCCTCCGCCTTGCCGACGGCGCGCCGTACGGCTTCGAGGAGGTCGCCGTCGTATTCCAGAGCGATGAGGTGGGCGAGCACCTCGGTGTCGGTCTCCGATGCGAACTCGGCGCCCTCGGCGACCAGCGCCTCGCGAAGCGCGAGGAAATTCTCGATGATCCCGTTGTGAACGACGACGACCTCGCCACCGGGGTCGGTGTGAGGGTGAGCATTCCTATCGCTCGGAGCGCCATGCGTCGCCCACCTCGTGTGCCCGATCCCGAAGTGACCTGCGACCGGCTCCTCGTCGAGGAGGCCGGCCAACCGGGCCAGCTTGCCCTCGGCCTTGGCGACACTCAGCGTGGAGCCGTCGTGGACGGCGATCCCTGCCGAGTCGTACCCGCGATACTCGAGGCGCCTCAATCCGCCGATGACGATCGGTGCCGCCTCGCGGGGCCCCACGTATCCCATGATCCCGCACATGCGCGCGCGTCTCCCTTCGTAGGAGACCGGGAGACCCGCGGGGCCGATCGCCCCGCCTCACACCGGGCCGGGCTCTGCCTCCGGGATCACTCCCGGGCTCTCCGAGTGCCGTGGCACTCCCCGACCCGTCACGACCATGAGTGGCCGAGAGGGCATCCGCCGACTGCTCGATACTCCCTCTTCCTCGTCACCTCTTGCGAGGGCAGGCGCTGGTTCACACGAGGGTCGCCGGTCTCGGAGCGGTCGACCCGCTCCGTCTTCAGTTGTCCTCTGGGAGGTTAACCCTCCCCCTCGAATACGCCGCCGAGTTCGCGACGGACCACCAGGACGACGTCATCGGCGATGGCCGCCGCCTCGTGGCTCTCCGTGGCCTCGACCATCACCCGGACCAGCGGCTCGGTGCCGCTCGCTCTGACCAGAACGCGCCCCTTATCGCCGAGGCGCTTCTCCATCCGGGCGACGATCTCCCAGATCGCATCGGCATCGGCGAGGCGCTCCTTGACGCGGACATGGACGTTCCGCAACACCTGTGGGTACTCGACCATCACCCGGCGCAGCTCCTTCAACGGGGCCCCCGTGGCCGCGACCACCTCGAGGAGGCGCATGCCCGTGAGGAGGCCGTCGCCGGTGGTGCGGCCCCGGAACAGGATGTGGCCACTCTGCTCTCCGCCCAGCCCGGCGCCGGTGCGCCGCATCTCCTCGAGCACGTAGCGGTCGCCGACGGGGGTCTCCGTCAGATCGATGCCCATCTTGCGCAGGGCCAGCCGGAAGCCGAGATTCGACATCACGGTGGCCACCACCCGGTCCCCGGGAAGCTCCCCGCGGCTTCGAAGGTGGCGGGCGAGGATCGCCATGATCACGTCGCCGTTGCAGACCATGCCGTCTTCGTCGACGGCGATGCAGCGGTCGGCATCGCCGTCGAACGCAAGCCCGATGCGGCCCTCCGCCTCCGCGGCGAGCATCTCGGGGTGGACGGCGCCACAGCCGTCATTGATGTTCATCCCGGTCGGCTCCACGTTGATCGCCGTCACTCCGGCGCCGATCTCCTCGAAGAGATGCGGGGCGGCGAGGAACGACGCGCCGTGAGCGCAGTCGAGTACGACCTCTATCCCGTTGAGACGGAAGTCCGCCTGGGCGGCGAGGTGGTCCAGGTACTCGCCCAAGCCGTCGTCGTGGCCGGGCATCTGGATGCCGACGTCGGTGCCGCTCACCTCGGTCCAGGGCGACCCGTGGCCCAAGCGCGCTTCGATGGCCGCCTCGCGGTCGTCGTCGAGCTTGGACCCGTCGGGTCCGAAGAACTTGATCCCGTTGTCCCCGGCGGGGTTGTGGCTGGCGCTGACCATCACCCCGAAAGCGGCGTTCATCTCGCGGGTGTGATACGCCACGGCCCCTACGGGAACGATGCCCAGGTCGACGGTGTCGAGCCCGGCGGCATTGAAGCCGGCATGGACCGCAGCAGCGAGCATCTGGCCGGATCGGCGGGTGTCCCGTCCGATGACCGCGGTGCCTCCGCGGCCGTCACCGGCGGCACGCGCCAGACCCATCGCCAGTTCTGCGGTGAGGTCGACGTTTGCCCGTCCTCGCACACCGTCGGTACCGAAGAGCGACTTCTGCGCCATCCCCTGTCCTTCGGCGTAAGCCAAGGCGGGTCTTAGGAGATTCGCCGAAGCCGCCCAGCCGACTGCAGCATCGACTAGCGCTTGGTGTACTGCGGCGCCCGGCGAGCCTTGCGGAGCCCGTACTTCTTGCGCTCCACAGCCCTCGGGTCGCGGGTCAGGAAGCCCGCCTTCTTCAGCTGTGGCCGGAGCTCGGGCTCGATTTCGATCAGCGCCCTGGCGATGCCGAGACGGAGGGCGTCGGTCTGGCCCGTGGTGCCACCCCCCTCGGCAGTGGCATGCACGTCGAAGCGCGACTCGGAATCCACCAGTCGAAGCGGCTCGAGCACCCGGAGGCGCGTCGCCATGCTCGGAAAGTACTCCTCGAGCTTCTTGCCGTTGACGAAGACCTTCCCATCACCGTCGACGAGGCGCACACGGACTCTCGAGGTCTTGCGGCGCCCCACGGTCTGGGCGAGTGGCTTGGGCATCAGGATTCGACCTTTCGGACGTCGAGTTCGAGGGGCTGCGGGTTCTGCCCGCCATGGGGATGATCGGCGCCGGCATACACGCGCAGCTTGCGTGCCATGGCCCGGCCCAGCTTGTTGCGGGGGAGCATCCCCTTGATCGCCTTCTCCACGACCCGCTCGGGGTGCCTGTCGAGAAGGTCACCGAAGGTCCGCTTGCTGAGGCCCCCGGGATAACCGCTGTGGCTGTAGTAGCTCTTGCCCTCGTCCTTGGCGCCGGTGACGGCGATCTTCGCGGCGTTGACCACCACGACGAAGTCGCCCATGTCCATGTGGGGGGCGAACGTGGGCTTGTGCTTGCCGCGAAGCACCTGCGCCACCTCGCTGGAGAGACGGCCCAGGGGCAGGTCGGTGGCGTCCACGAGCCACCAGGCGCGATCGATGTCGCCGGGTCGGGGCGTGAACGTCTTCTGCAGCTTCATTCGGAGATTCTCCAGAGTGCGCTCGGCACACGCGGACGGTCCCGCGGGGCGGGACGGGAACGGCATGGTAATGGTCCGTGAGCCATTTGGGCCAATCCGGCAGAAGAGAGGCAGGTCACTTGTCCGTTCCCCTGGCGCGGACACCAACTAGTTTCAGACTCGATGCCAGACCTCGTCACCCTGTCCGAGATCCACGCCGCCGCCGAGCGGGGCAAGAGCGTCGTCATGCCGACCCCCCTCATCCCCACCCACACCTTCTCCGTGATGTCGGGACGGGCGGTGTGGCTCAAGGCCGAGAACCTGCAACGTGCCGGGTCGTTCAAGATTCGTGGCGCCATGAATGCGCTGTCCCTGCTCGACGACGACCAGCGCGCCGCAGGTGTGGTGGCCGCCTCGGCGGGCAACCACGCCCAGGGAGTGGCCCTGGCCGCCACGACACTCGGTATCAAATCCACGGTCTACATGCCCGAGAACGCCGCACTCCCCAAGATCGATGCAACCCGCCAGTACGGCGCCGACGTGAAGCTTCATGGCGAGAACATCGGCGATGCCCTCGACGCCGCTCTCGTCTTCGCCGAAGAGACCGGGGCGAGGCTGATCCACCCGTTCGACGATCGGAACATCATCGCCGGACAGGGCACCCTGGGCCTCGAGCTCATCGACGCCATGCCCGAGCCGGGCACCGTCGTCGTGCCCGTCGGCGGGGGCGGGCTCATCTCAGGGATCGCGACAGCCGTCAAGGCCCTCAGCCCGTCGACCCGGATCGTCGGCGTGGAGGCCGAGGCCACCGTCCCCTACATCGCCAGCCGGGCCGCAGGGAAGCCCACGGCAGTCGCCCCTCGGTTCACGGTCGCCGACGGGATCGCGGTCGCCCGGCCGTCGGAGCTGTGTTTCCACCACATCGAGGCGCACGTGGACGACCTGGTGTCGGTGTCAGACGGCCAGATGATGCTCGCCGTGACCCTGCTGCTGGAGCGCGCCAAGCTGATGGTCGAAGCCGCCGGCGCCGCGGCTCTTGCCGCCCTCATGGCCGGGCTGGTGCCCGACAGGCCGGGCCCGACCGTGCTCGTGCTGTCGGGCGGGAATGTCGATCTGCTGCTGGTCGATCAGGTGATCAGGCACGGCCTGGAGTCGGCGGGGCGCTATGGCACCTTCGCGGTGCACGTCCCCGATGTGCCCGGCCAGCTGGCCCGGGTCACGCGGTCCATCGCCGACGCAGGCGCCAACGTGGTGTCTGTGGACCATCAGCGGGAAGGTATCGGCCTGCCCTTCGGCTACACCGCCATCAGGTTCTCCGTGGAGACCCGGTCCGAGGCCCAGTTCGAGTCGATCTGTCGCACCCTCGCCGGCATGGGCATAGAGGTGCTCCGGAGCTACGAGACGTGAGTCGGCGGCTCCGCCGCCTCCCGCAATTCGCAATTCGCAATTCGCGATACGCGATACGACCGACTCGCCCCGGGCGCTTCTGACGCACTCTGTCGAATCGCGTATCGCGTATCGCGTATCGCCGGGCCGGGCGGAGCCGGCCCTAGTACTCCACCCTCCACAGGATCAGCCCGTGGGGTGGGGCGGCACCCCTCGCCGCGTTGCGGTCGCGCGCTTCGAAGATCGTCGGTATTGCGGAGACGGGCACCCTCCCCCTGCCGATCTCGACCGACAGGGCCACCAGCGACCTGACCATCTGGTGGCAGAAGGCGTTTGCGGTGACCTCGAAGACCAGCAGCCCGCCACCGCCCGCGGCCGGCTCGTCACGTGGCGCCAGGCCGTCGGAGTCGCGCCACCACGAGGCAGAGAGCACCCGGCGGATCGTCGTCTTCCCTTCGGCGGCCCTGCAGAACGAGGCGAAGTCGTGCTCTCCGACGAACGCCTTCGCGGCTTTCGCCATCGCATCGGCATCGAGTCGGGCGCCCACATGCCACACCGAATGTCGATGGAGCGGGTTGGGCGCCACCCGATCGTCGACGAAGTAGCGGTAGGTCCGCGAGACGGCCGAGAACCGCGCGTCGAACCCGTCCTCTGCCAGGGAGAGCGCGCGCACCACGACTTCGGGGCCGAGCATCGCACTCAGCGAGCCGCGCAGCCTGTCGATGTCGAGGTCGGCATCGGTCTCGAAGGAGACCACCTGATCCCACGCGTGGACCCCCGCATCGGTGCGACCGGCGACAACCGTGCCGGGCGTCGATCCCAGGACCGCCGCCAGACCTCGCTCCAACTCGCCCTGCACGGTCCGGACGCCAGGGTTGGCGGCATATCCGTGGAACCCGGAACCGTCGTAGGCGAGGTCGATCCGGTAGGTGGGCATGGAGTCAGAGTATGTCCCGGCGGGCTCAACGGGAAACGTCCAGAGAAGGCAATTCGCAATACGTAATACGACCGAACGCGCCCGATCCCCCCGACGCAGTCCGGTCGTATTGCGTATTGCGCCGGGTGGCGTGGCAACGCGAGACGAGATGCCTACAAGGGCCCGTCGAAGCGAGTCGCGGGACTGGCGCATCGCGGGAGGCCGCCGAAGGCGGCCGACCCTCAGATCCTGAAGATCGACAGCACGATCAGGTAGGCGAACCAGCCTCCGATCGCGGCGATGGCGGCTCGCCCGGCGTCGAGCTCCAGAGCGATGCGTGCCGCCATCCAGATGGTGAGAACCAGCCACACAGTGCCCAGCAGGAGCGCGAGATAGGGGTCGATGACCCGGGTGAGCGCCAGGCTGGCGAGCAGAACCGGTTGGCCGATGCTGGTGGCCGCCATCGTCCCCTGGAACGACCCGTACCCCTCGAGGGCATGCTTGCCGATGAGATAGACGAGTCCGCTCAGCAGGATCCACCCGACGAGCCCGGAGAGGATCAGCCGAGCCGCTCCCAGCACGCTGGCGCCGGCCAGGACGAACGGGATCATCAGGATGGCGTGGACCGCGGCGACGACGATCGCCCCGTCGGCGACCCCGTCGGGCGCCAGCACCATGTGGAGATACGGGTTGCGCCGCAGGAGTGCGGCCTGGAAGGCGAGGCGGATCACGAACCGGAGGTTAGGTGCCCGAACGCACAGGCCGGGCAGTGCCGACAAGCGTTACCCCTTTCCGGTTACCCGTTACCCGGGCACCATCGGCGCGGACGGGCAACGGGCAACGGGCGACCTACTTCTTGACGCCCGCCTTCGTGGATCGCTCGGGCCGCCCGGCACTTTCCGGCTTCATGGTGATCTCCACGCGGGTCGCCGCGTCCCTCTCCCGCTGGGAGGCGGTGCCGGCATCGAACAACCAGGCATCCTCCTCACGGATCGGGCGAAGCTGGTCGAACCAGACGGCCTTCGGGTCGTACTCGGCGAAGAACGGGATGCCGACACGCTTGGGGTCGCGCGCCTGGAGATAGTTCAACACGAAGACCTTCTGCCCGTCCGCCTCGGTGGCACCGGCGACGCGGATCTTCCCCGGAGTCGCCGACATCGAAGGCCCGCGCACGGTGCGTGCCAGGCCCGACACCGAGCGGTAGGCATCGGAGAAGATCTCGTGGCACTCGGCCAAGGGGATTTCGAAGTACGACCGGGCGCCGGTGTCCCGCACCACGAACATGTAATAGGGGACGGCGCCGAGGCGCACCCCCTTGCGCCACATCTCCTCCCACAGCCGGGCGTCATCGTTGATGTGGCGCAGCACCGGGCTCTGCATCCGGATGTTGGTGCCGGTCGACGTCACCCGGCCGATGGCCTCCTGGGAGATGTCGGTGCTCAACTCGATGGGGTGCGAGTAGTGGCCCATCAGGGCCGGGTGCTTGCCGGCGGCAACGATCTCCTCGAACAGCCTGAGCAGGTCGTCGGCGTCGTCGTCGGACACGAACCTCTGTGGCCAGTACGCCACCGACTTCGATCCGATGCGGATGTTCCGCAGGTGCTCGATCTCGAGAAGAGGCTCGACGTACGGCCGAAGGACCCGGGTCTTCATGATCAGGGGATCGCCGCCCGTGAAGAGCACGTCGGTGACCTCCGGATGGGCCCGCACATACGACGCCACGAGGTCGGTGTCGTCGGTGCCGAAGCGCAGTTCCTTGGGGCCGACGAACTGGGCCCACCGAAAGCAGAACGTGCAATAGGCGTGGCAGGTCTGGCCGCGGTTCGGGAAGAAGAGCACGGTCTCGCGGTACTTGTGCTGGACACCCTGCACCGGCTCGTCGCCGATCTCGGGGACGTTGTATTCCATCTGGCCGGCGGGATGCGGGTTGAGAGTCGCGCGGATCTTGTTGGCCGCCTCCTCCAACTCGGCGCGGTCGGCGTCGCGGTCCACGAGGGCGGCCATCGTGTCGAAGTCCTCGTCGCTGAGCATCCCCCGCTGGGGGAAGGTCAGCTGGAACATCGGGTCCTCCGGGAGGTTGTCCCAATCGATGAGCTCGTCGACCACGTACTCGTTGGTCCTGAACGGCAGGACCGTCGACACGACGCGGATGGCGCGTCGCAGATCGGGGTCCAGTGCCTGCCATTGGGGCAGACGCTCGACGCTCGTCGAGTTGATGGCTCGGAATCGAGTGGCTTCAGTCATGTCACCTCCGTCGTTCGAACCCGGCGAGCCGTTTCGACCCGGCCAGAGGGTGCTGAAGCATCATTGTCCCACAGGACCGCCGGCTGTGGCTTGGGGATCGTGGAAGGTGTATCGAAGCGATACAGATGGGGATGGTGGCGGAGGCGGCGGGCAGACACCGGCTCGGCACTCTGCCTTCTATCCGCCATGTCCGACCAGCAGTTTCCCGGCAGGGCGAAGGACCGAACGGTCCACTCCCAACCCGACGAGATCGCCCTCGGTGACCCAGACCGCCTCGAGAACCTCGGTGCTGGGTGCAAGGAGGTCGCCCGACGTCGAGAAGGCGAAGCGGACGTCGTAGTGGAGGTGATCCGGCTGGTCACCGGATGCGTCGAACTCGTGGATGTCGACATCGACGAGGCCTTCGACCACAGGGGCGAGGTCGGTGAGCCCCGTCTCCTCCACGATCTCGCGGCGGGCGGCTTCGATCACCGACCGGTCGGCAGGGTCGATGTGCCCGCCCGGTTGAACCCAGATCCCCAGCAGGGCGTGATGGACGAGCAGAATCCGATCACCATCGGGATGGACGACGAACCCGCTCGCAGTGAAGTGGCCGGGGACGTAGTCGGTGCGCCGGAACGGGTCATCGGCCGCGGCGGCGAGGTCGAGCATCCGCACCCGGTACTCCTGCTCCTCGACGTCGGAGGGGTCGTAGTCGGTGAGGAGTGCGATCAACTCGGATCGGGTGGGCACCCCTACGCCGCCAGCCGCGGGTTGCCCCGACGGTCACGCCCCGGCCATCGAAAACGACCCCGTTCGAGCCCCGTCACTTCGAATTCATCTGGTCGCGCCACTCGACCCAGCGGTCGAGAAAGGCGAGGTCGAAGTCGGGTCCTCCGATACCGAAGGTGAGAAGGGTGGCGCCTGCTTCGACGAGTGACTCGCCGTGTGCCGGGTCGTTCCACTCGCTTCGGCGCACGCCGGCCGAGCGCTCGATCTCGTTGGGGTCTCGACCGATGTCGCCGCAATGGCCGTCGAGAACGTCGTTCTTGTGGCGAATCTTGGCGGCATCTCCGAACCCGTGCCAGATGTCGGCGTGCTGTGCGGTGATGCGAAGCGTCACCTTCTCCCCGCCACCGCCGACCAGGATCGGTATGTCCCGGAGCGGGGGTGGGTTGAGCCTGTCGAGACGCGATTCGATCGTCGGGAGATCTCGCCTCAGGTCCTTGAGCCGGCTCGCAGCCGTTCCGAACTCGTACCCATACTCGTCATAGTCCTTCTCGAACCATCCGGACCCGATCCCGAGGATGAATCGACCGCCCGAGATGTGGTCGATGGTCCGTGCCATGTCGGCCAGCAGGTTGGGATTGCGATACGAGTTGCACGCCACCAGGGGCCCGATCTCCACCCGGCTCGTCGCCTCGGCGAACGCGGCGAGCTGCGTGAAACACTCGAAGTGCGCACCATCGGAATCCCCCGAGAGGGGATAGAAGTGGTCCCAGTTGAAGACGATGTCGACGCCGCGCTCCTCGGCCTCGACGGCGGCGTCGCGCATGGCGTCGAAGGTCCCGTGCTGGGGTTGAATCTGGAGGGCGAGCCTGACAGGGAATGGGTACGGGGAGGTCATGCGCCGAGCCTAGGGGACGCCCGACCACGGGCGACCGGCGACGGGCGACGGGAAACGGGCAACGGGAAACGGGCAACGGGCGACGGCTTCACTCGCTCCCCACCTTCAGCCTCTCGGCGAACACTCGCCTCGCGCCGGACCTCGCGAACACCGTGACGATGTCACCTGCCTCGAGGATCGTGTCGCCCGTGGGGATCATCACATCGCCGCTGCGGCGCACCGAAACGATCGTGCATCCCGCGGGCACCGCCACCTCTCGAATCGCCCTCCCGGCCGCGACCGAACCGTTGGGAATCTCCAGGTCGAAGAACCGGGCGTCGTCTTCGGGAGCGACGGCGTCGAGCTCGGCGGTGTCGCCCGCGTGGAGCCGCTCGCGCAGCTGTGCCCCGACACCGGGTTGAGCGAAGAAGGTGAGCGCGTCGCCGTGGAGCAGCCGGGTGTTGCCGTCGGGAACGAGCACCTGGAGCCCCCGCCGAATGGACACGACGATCGCGCCACCGGGGATCGGCAGCTCCTTGAGAAGCCGCCCGTCGGCGACAGAGCCGGCCGGGATCTCGACCTCGTGGAAGTCGGCTCCGGCGGCGACCCGCGCCTGCAGGCGCGAGCGACCCAGGTCGTGGTCGATCTCCTGTCCCAGGGCGATGTGGTACGCCCTGACGGCGTCCTCCCTGCGGAACATCGCAACCAGCCTGGTCGGATCGTCCTCGGCGACTATCGGGATACGCCCGATCCCCACCGAGGCCATCCGCTCGAGTACCTGCGAGACGGGCGTCGACGGCGTGACGGTGACGGGGCGCGGGGTCATCGCATCGGACGCCCGCACCGCGTCGGAGGGCCCGCCGGTACGGGTGATGTCGGAGACGGTGATCACACCGACGAGACGCCCTTCGTCGAGAACGGGAAGGCCGTGGAGCCGGTTGGCGTCGAGAATCCGCTCGACCTCGGCGGTCGTGGTCCCGGAGTCCACGGTCACCGGCGTCCGCTCGACGATCTCGGAGACCGTCACCGTGTCGAGCAGGTCGACGTCACTGCGCCGGGTGAGCCGAATCCCCATCCGCCGCAGCGCCATCGTGTAGACGCTCTCGCGGTGGACCCGATCGCCGAGGAAGGTGGCCAGGGAAGCAGCCAGCATCAGCGGAAGGACCAGCCCGTAGTCCTGGGTGATCTCGAACACGATCAGGATCGAGGTCAACGGGGCTCGTGCCACTGCTGCGAACGTCGCAGCCATGCCGACCACCGCGAACGCCCCCGGCTCCAGATCCGAGAGGCCCCAGATCGGGCCGATCACGTCCGCGAACCCGGCCCCCAGGGCGGCGCCGATGAAGAGGCTGGGCATGAATGCGCCGCCGGACCCGCCCGACCCGAGCGTGAGCGCGGTCGCCAGGATCTTGGCGCCGCCGATCCCGAGGATCGTGTACCAGACGATCGAGTCGGTGCTGATGAGGTTGAGCAACCCGCGCACGTATTCCTGCCCGGTCCCGAGCACGGTCGGCTCCATGATCCCCACACCGGCGACGAGCAGCCCGATCATCACGGGAGCGATCCACGCGGCACGCGGCCTGGGAGCCGAGTCCGCGAGGTGGATGGCGCGCAGGAACAGCCAGCCAACGAGGGCAGCCAGCACTCCCAGTAGCGCGTAGAGAGCGAGCTCCCACGGATCCCGCACCCGGTGCGGAAAGGCTCGGAGAATGAGGTCCTCTCCGACAATCGAACGCGTGGTCACTGCCGCCGAGACCGATGCGACCACGACCGCGTTGAGGTGCCGGATCGCGAAGTTGCCGAGAATCACCTCCATGGCGAAGAGCATCCCGGCGATCGGAGCGTTGAACGACGCGCCGATCGCCGCGCCGGCGCCGGCGGCGACCAGGCTGCGCACCCGATCCTCCCCAAGGCCGGTGTGGCGGGCGATCGACGAGCCTATCGACGAGCCCACCTGGACGATCGGGCCCTCCCGGCCCGCCGAGCCTCCGCTGCCGACGGTGAGGGCAGTGACGATGATCTTCAGCGGGGCAGACCTGGTCGGGAGATGACCGAATCGCACCGCAAGCGCCGCGGTGGCCTCGGGCACTCCATCACCGGCCACTTCGGGAGCGAAGCGCCTTGCGATCCACCAGGCGGTCAGGAACCCGAGCGGAATCGACAGGAGGAACACGGCTTCGGGCATGTCGAGGGTCTCTCCCGCCCACGAGACCAATTCACCCATCCCCTCCAGCGCACCGATCAGAGCCGCCGCGGCGACGCCGACGATGACCCCGACCGCGACCGCAAGCGCCAGAAACACCGCGGTGCCGCGCCGCTGCAAAGCAGAGGTCACGAAGGTCCAGAGTCGGCGCATGGTCTCCAGAAGACGTTAACGAGGGAACGCCGAGCCCCGGCGTCGACGTTCGTCCCGACCGACGACGGCTGCGGCGGGGCAGGGGCCCCGCCTGCGGAGGCGAGCCGACCGGCGCCTGTTCGGCGGCAAAGCCGCCGAAGTCGGCTCGGGAATGGATACTGCTCTCACGGACACGGATGCAGGCCACCGCAGCGGTGGAAGAGGACATAGACCAGAGCGGACTGATCGACACCGCGCTCGGCCAGGGCGACGCGCATCGCAGCGGCCTCGGTGCCTTCGACGGCGGTCCACGGTCGGAGGCGGACCGCCAGATCGTCGCGCCGCATGCAGACCTCGTCGGCCCCGCAGTCGCGAACGGACCATCCGATCGAGCGGAGCCGGGACTCGATCAACTCGATCAGCCCCGCGGGGGAGGTGTCCTCGCGGCTCACCGCCATCCCGTATCCGTCGCACTCGTTGGCGTCGCACGTGGCATGGGTGTCCACGATCTCGGCTCCCGCCGGAAGGGCCAACTGGTCGAGGTCGGGCATGCTGTGTCCGTCGGAGGCGACCACCGCGGCGACCATCGAGGTCGCGGCGACGATGAAGCCGCCGAGGAGCATCAGGCCGATGACGACCATCGACACGGGAAAGATCCGCACGGTGTCGGCCTGGAACCCGACGGACCGGCCCTCCGGGGGCGGGGACTCTGTGGCGGCGGGAGCCTGACGCGGTTCGGGGTCTCCCATCGCTCGGTTGGCGCTACACCAACTCGACTACGGCCATCTCGGCGCCGTCTCCGCGCCGGGTGCCGAGTTTGACGATCCGGAGATACCCGCCGGGACGCTCGGAATACCGCGGTGCGACCTCGTCGAAGAGGCGTGTCACGACCTCGGTGTCCTCGATGTCCTTCAGCACGAGGCGTCGCGCGTGGAGACTGCCGGTGCGCGCCTTGGTGATCAGCTTCTCGGCGTAGGGGCGGAGCATCTTCGCCTTGGCGACCGTTGTCGTGACGCGTTCGTCCCAGATCAGCTCCTTGGCGAGGTTGCTGAGTATGTGGCGCTGGTGGGTGGCGTCGCCTCCGAGACGGCGCCCCCGCTTGGGACGGGGCATCAGGCGGTGACCTCCTGATCCGTCGCCGATGCCAGCGACAGGCCCAGCTCGTCGAGCTTGGCGGCGACCTCCTCGAGGCTCTTCTGCCCGAAGTTGGTGATGTTGAGAAGGTCCTCCTCCGTCTTCAACACCAGTTCCCCCACGGTCTGGATCTGCGCCCGGCGCAGGCAATTGCGGGGACGCTCGGACAGGTCGAGTGCCTCGATGGGGAGATCGAGATCCGGGGATGTGGACTCGGCCGTGACCATCTCGTCGAGCTCGAGGCCCTGCCCCTCACCGACGTCGGCGAAGAGGCCCATCAGCTCGTTGAGGGTCTTGCCGGCCGACGAGATCGCGTCCCGCGGGCTCACCGAACCGTCGGTGCTCACGTCGAGCACCAACTTGTCGAAGTTCGTCATCTGGCCCACCTGAGTGCTTCCGACCGTATAGGCCACCTTGCGAACCGGAGAGAAGATGGAGTCGATGGGGATGACCCCTATCCCCTCGCCGCGATTGTTCTTCTCGGCACTGCGGTAGCCGACACCGCGCTCGGCCGCCATCTCGATCTCGAGCTTGCCGGACGACGACAGCGAGGCGATGTGATGGTCGGGGTTGACGACCTCGACGCCGGCGGGGACTTTGATGTCCCCGGCGGTGACGTCGCCCTTGCCCTTGGCGGTCAGGTACAGCGTCTGCGGCCCGTCGACCTCGATGCGCAGGACGACACCCTTGAGATTGAGGATGATGTCGACCACGTCCTCGGTGACGCCGGGCACCGTGCTGAACTCGTGCTGGACACCTTCGATCCGGACGCTGGTGATGGCTGCACCGGGGATGCGCGCCAACAGCGTGCGGCGCAGGGTGTTGCCGAGCGTGTAACCGAACCCGGGTTCGAGTGGCTCGACGATGAACCGGGAACGGTCGTCTGAGACGGCCTCTTCATCGATCTGCGGACGCTGAGTGATCAACACGGGGGGCCCCTTACTTCGAGTACAGCTCGACGATCAGCTGCTCCTGAACCTGGGTGTCGATCTGCACCCGGCTCGGGAGGCTGGTGATGGTGATCTTGCGGGCATCGACATCGACGTCCATCCATTCCACGGGGCTGCGCTGGCCCGACGTATCGATGGAGTGCTGGACGACGATCATCTCCTTGCTGCGGTCCTTGAGCGTGATCACATCGCCCGGGCGTACCCGGTACGACGGGATGGTCACGCGCCGGCCGTTCACCCGGAAATGCCCGTGCGAGACGAGCTGACGGGCCTGGGACCGGGACTCGGCGAACCTGGAGCGGTATACGACGTTGTCGAGCCGGCTCTCCAGGATGCGCAGGAGGTTCTCGCCCGTGATGCCCTGCTGGCGGGCGGCCTCCTTGTAGTAGTTGCGGAACTGCTTCTCCAGCACTCCGTAGATCCGGCGCGCCTTCTGCTTCTCGCGCAGCTGGATGAGGTACTGGGTCTCACGGATGCGGCCGCGGCCGTGCTCGCCCGGCGGGTACGGCTTGCGCTCGACGGCACACTTGCTCGACTCGCAACGCGCCCCCTTGAGGAAGAGCTTGGTGCGCTCGCGACGGCACAGCTTGCAGACAGGACCGGTGTATCGCGCCATCAGCTGCCCCGCCGCTTCTTGAGACGAACGCCGTTGTGGGGCATCGGCGTCACATCCCTGACGCCCGTGACCTCCATGCCCATGGTCTGCAGGGTTCGAATGGCGGTGTCACGGCCGGAGCCCGACCCGCGCACGATCACATCCACCTTTCGCATTCCGAACTCGCCGGCACGACGGGCCGCCTGCTCGGCGGCGACCTGTGCGGCATAGGGGGTGGACTTGCGGGAACCCTTGAACCCCACGGTGCCCCCCGAAGTCCACACGATGGTGTTGCCCTCGAGGTCGGTGATGTTGATGATCGTGTTGTTGAAGGATGCCGTGATGTGCGCCTCACCGTGGAGGATGTTTCGCCGCTCCCGGCGGCGCACCGGCTTCTTCTTGTCGGCCAACGGATCGACTCCTCGCTACTTCGTGACCTTCTTCTTGCCCGCGATGGCCTTCCGGGGGCCCTTCCGGGTGCGGGCGTTGGTGTGCGTGCGCTGGCCGCGAACCGGGAGGCCGCGCCGATGGCGCTGGCCCTGGTAGCTCCCGATCTCGACCTTGCGCTTGATGTTCTGGGCCACCTCGCGACGGAGGTCTCCCTCCACGCGGAAGTTGGCGTCGATGTACTGGCGGATCTTCGTGACCTCGTCGTCGGTGAGATCACGGATCTTGGTGTCGAGGTCGATCCCCAGGTCGGCGCACGTCTCGCGTGCCGCACTGTGGCCCACCCCGAAGATGTATGTGAGGCCTACCTCGACCCGCTTGTCACGCGGGAGGTCGACTCCGGCGATTCTCGCCATCTCTCACCCCTGCCGCTGCTTGTGACGCGGGTTGGAGCAGATGACCCAGACGCGCCCGCGCCGACGGATGATGCGGCATTTCTCGCACATCTTCTTGGCACTCGGGCGTACCTTCACGGTCCTCATCTCTCCTGTGTGGCGGCGTCGTCGGGCACGTGGCATACCCAGCGGGTGGGCTTCCGGGGTCCCGACGACGGACACCGTCCGGTCAGTCGTCAGCGGTCCTGAATCGGCAATGCTGTCCAGTACCTGTAAACACA
The DNA here is from genome assembly GCA_035464675.1 of Acidimicrobiia bacterium. Taxonomy (GTDB): domain Bacteria; phylum Actinomycetota; class Acidimicrobiia; order Spongiisociales; family UBA11373; genus JAUYIV01. The sequence continues at coordinate 3,245 of DATHSA010000076.1, read as the reverse complement.
CCAAATGGGCCCCGAAGGGCCGGACGAGAAGAGTACCGCGGGTGCGGGGGTGAGACAAACCCGGAATTCCGTTGCCCGTTGCCCGTTTCCCGTTGCCCGGGCGCTTCACGCCGACTGGCACGGTCGGTCCGATCGACGGCAGAATCGGCCGATCACTCGGGAGGATCCATTGATCAGTCGGTTACAGGTGGCCACGGTGTTCGTATCCGACCTCGAGCGTGCCATCGAGTTCTTCGTCGATGCCCTCGGATTCGACATCGTCGCCGACTGGCGGGGGGACGACGGCGATCGGATGGTGTTCACCCTCCCTCCGGGCGCCGAGACCGAGATCGGCTTGTACGCCCCGGGCCCGGACGACCCCAGGATCGGCATTTCGTCCGGGCTGGTCTTCACTGCCGAGGACATCCGAGCGACGGTGTCGGAGCTGAAGGCCCGCGGTGTCGAGTTCACGAGGGACATCGTCATGCACGACTACGGGGACGGTGACCGGCCCGGGGACACCGGTGATCTCGATGCCGAATTCGTCGATCGCGACGGCAATCGCTTCCTGCTCCACTCCTGACCCGCGCACAGCGACGGGCGAGGCGCATGGACGCACCGGCCTGTGCGATACGGTCACCCCCGAAGGGTGCCCTGGTACCGGCGTCACGCGAACCGATCGGATGACCCCAACGGCCCCGCGCTCCCCCATTTCCACGTAGCGTTGCATCCACGGCTCTGGAGGATGGCACGCGGACCTACTTCGCCACGACTGCGACGTCCGCCGAAGCAACGCCGGCCAACCGCAACAGGGTCGTGGACCTCTGGCGGGTCCTGGCAATCACGGTCGTCGTCCTCGGCCACTGGCTGGTGGCCGCCATCTGGGTCAAGCCGGACGGCGAGATTTCCCTCTTGAGTGCACTCGAGTGGGTCCCCTACGCGGCGTGGGCCACATGGTTCGTACAGGTGATGCCGGTGTTCTTCCTCGTCGGCGGGTATGCCAATGCCCGTGCCCTTCGATCTGTGATCGCCGGAGAGCAGCGGCGGCGGGAGTGGATAACCCTTAGGACACGGCGGATGTGGACGCCGGTCACCCCCCTGCTCCTCGTGTGGGTTGGCCTGATCGTCCTCCTGAGGCTCATGCTCGATCCAGCGCTCGTCTCATCGGCCTCGATGTCGGCGACGATCCCCCTCTGGTTCCTCGCCGTGTACCTGACACTCACCGGAGCCGCGCCCGTCACCCACCGCTGGTGGCGTGCCTGGGGGCCGGCGAGTGTGGCGGCCATGGCCGGAGCAGCGATCGCCGTCGACGTCGCCCGGTTCGTCGGCGAGGTGCCCGGCATCGGATGGCTGAACTTTGTGCTCGTGTGGGCCACCGTCCATCAGATCGGCTACTGGTGGGCGGACCGTGACGCGGGGCCCGGTATCTCATCGGCCACCGGATGGGCTGTCGCTGCCGGCGCCCTCGGCGTTCTCGTCGGGATCACCTGGAGTGGCCTCTACCCCGTGGCCATGCTCGGAGTGCCCGGCGAGTCGGTCACCAACTTCGCTCCTCCGACTTCCGCACTTCTCGTGCTGGGTGTGGTGCAGACGGGAATCATCTGGGGGACTGCCGGCCGAGCCCGGAGCCTCGTGGCGCGACCGCGAGCGTGGCGCGTCGTCGTATCGTTGTCGGGGGTGATCATGACGATCTATCTCTGGCATCTCTCGGCGATGTCACTCCTCGCGGCAGGCGGCATCAACGCCTTCGACGGCGTCGTCTTCAGCCTCGAGCCCGGAACGACGGCCTGGTGGCTCACCCGACCGCTGTGGATCGCGGCGCTCCTCGTCGTCCTGGCGCTCCTCGTCGCGGTGTTCGCCCGATACGAGTGGAGGATCGGCGCGACCCCGCCGCCCCGAACCCGACGCTGGGTTGCCGCAGGCGTGACCCTCGCCGCTGGATCGGCGGGTGCCGTGGCCGTATGGGGCCTGACGGCTCGCGATGGAGTCATCCACTGGAGCATCCCGCTGGCAGCCGTGATCGGTGCCATGATCCTCGGTGCTGTGCCTCGCCGCAGCGGGAAAGGGACCGCTCGCCCCCGGATCGGGCGAGGGCAGACCTAGACCGGCGTCACCAGCACGGCTGAGGCGAGCGCCGACGACAGATGCACCGCCCCGTCTGTGGTGCCGACCAGGCAGCCCCCGTCGTCGCCGACCGCGAGGAGGGTGATGCCGGCGCCCTCGACGATCCCCTCCTCGGCGAGAAACGACCTGGTCGCTGCTTCGCCCGGGCCACGGGCGACGATGCCGCCGTGCCCGACCGTCAACTCCGGCAAGGGCACCTCACGCGCCAGGACGAGGAAGCCACCTTCGTCGCTCGGGATCGGCTTGCCCGACGGACCCACCGTCGGGTCGCCGAGGAACGAGGCGAGGCGGCCTGCGACCTCGGATGGTGTGACGTGTTCGAACTCGCACGCGACCGCATCGGCCGCAGAGGGGGTGAGGCCGAGATGCTCGGAGAGGAACAGCGCCCACAACCTGCGGCGCCTCAGGATCGTTCGGGCGATCGCATCACCGCCAGGAGTGAGCCGGACGCCGCGATAAGGGGTATAGGTGACCAGGCCGCGCACCTCGAGCTTCTTGATCATCTCGTTGGCGGCGACCTTCGACACGGAGAGCGCAGAGGCGAGATGGGGCACGGGGACGGGGTCGTGACCGTCTTCGACCGCCATCGCCACGTGGATGAGGTACATCTCCTCACTCTCGGTGGTGGCGTCCGGCCCGGGGGCGGGCTGCGTCTTCGCCACGTCAGACTGCGATCTGTGTCGACATGATCCGAGGGTACCGCCCCGGTCGCTAAGCGGCTTCGGGTGGCTCCGGCGGCAGGGTTCGTCCCCTCGGCAGCTCGATGACCTCGGCGACCGGTGTAAGGCGAAGAGATTGTGACTCCCGACGCGCATGCCGTCGCCGCCCCGCGAGGGGAACGACCACGCGTCGGGTGCGGGCCTCGTTCATCCGCTCTGCTGGCTGGTCGGTGTCGGATTGCCGATGTCGATCTGCACGTCGCCGTCGTCGTTGCGAAGCACGGCGAAGCAGAGGACTGCCGCCAGCACGAGCGCGATGATCGGACATGATGCCCTTTCGTGGGGGGACGGGACTACCCCCTGTGGACGTGGCGCAAACTCGAGGGATCGCGAGCGTCCGTGGCCCGTCTCGTTGGCGCCGGTAGGGCTACGGCAGCGTCAGCACCTGGGGGCCCGATGCGGTGATGGCGACCGTGTGCTCCC
>DATHSA010000075.1:0-28610 GCA_035464675.1 Acidimicrobiia bacterium | reverse complement strand
TCGACGCAGGATCGCTCCGCCCAGAGCGAGGTCCGGAGGGTCCTGCTCGCCGAAAAGGAGTTCTGGCTCGAGAACGGCGAGTACACCCAGAGCGCCGCGGACATCTCTGCGCTCGAGCCGAGTGCTCGTGTGGCCGCCGCCGCGGCCGACGGCGTGTACGTCGACCTGAGCTCAACGACCTCCGGCGTCGTCTGCATCGTCCGCAGGTCGGAGTCCGGGGCCACGTTCTCCATATGGGAGAGCTCGACCGCCGGCACCTACTACGGCGCGACGGACCTGAGCACGGCCGATTGCCCTGCCGATGCCCCGGCTGGTTACAGCCAGGACGGCTTCTGACCCACGGTCGACCCGACGACCCGGATGAGGGGGCGGTGACTCACCGCCCCCTCATTGCGAAGGGGGACAAGTGAGAACATCCGACGATGGCTTCGCCGGGGATTCGCTGCAGTGCCCTGTACCCTCGCCGCCCGTGAGGGGATTTTGGCTCGGTGCCCACGGCTCGTCGGGATCCCGGCCGATGCCGCACGGCGCACCTGTCGCCCGGCGCGCGAGGCAAGGATGACACCCGGTCTCCGAACGGGTGTGGGCTGGTGACCGTCGCCCTCGCGTCCGTGTCGGGATTGATCATCGGGAGCTTCCTCACCGTGATCGCCCATCGTGTTCCCGACGGGGGGTCCGTGATGCACCCCCCGTCGCGATGCCCCGCCTGCGGCGCGTCGATCCGCCGGCGTGACAACATTCCGGTGGTCTCCTGGGTCTTGCTGCGGGGGCGCTGCCGGGACTGCCGGAGCCCGATCCCGCTGCGGTATCCACTCGTCGAGGTCGCCACGGCGGTGCTCTTCGGAGCGACCGCGGCGGTGATCGGCGCCTCCTGGGTCCTGCCCGCCTACCTGTGGTTCGTGGCGCTCACGTTCGTGCTGTCGATCGTCGATCTCGAGCACAAACGGCTGCCCAACAGGATCCTCTATCCGGGCACGGTCGTCGGCGTGCTGCTCTTGACCGTGGGTGCCGCCGGCGACGGTTCACTCGGCGATGTACCCAGGGCGTTCGGTGGGGGAGCGGGATATTTCGCGTTGCTGCTTCTGGTCGCGCTCGCGGCTCGCGGCGGCTTCGGGATGGGTGACGTGAAGCTCGCCTTCGTGCTCGGCGTCTTCACCGCGTTTCGCTCCTGGAAGGCCTTCGGGGTGGCGGTCTTTGGGGCGTTCGCCCTGGGGGGGATCGTCTCGCTCGTTCTCCTCGTGTTGGGTCGGGCGCGCCGCAGGGACACGATCCCGTTCGGACCGTGGCTGGTGCTGGGATCCTGGGTCGCGATCGCGGCGGGTGAGGCGATCGCAGACTGGTATCTGGGATAGCCTCACGCCCGTCGGCGTGCCCGGTGCCCGGCGGCGACGGGCTGCGTGCAGGTCCGTGAGGCTCGGGCCGGGCGAATCCTCCTCACAAGTACGATCACGCCATGCTCCGTTTTCTCACCGCCGGGGAGTCTCATGGCCCCGGCCTGGTGACGATCGTCGAGGGATTGCCCGCGGGCCTGGAGGTGACGGTGGAGGGGCTCTCCGCCGAACTCGCCCGCCGGCGGATGGGCCACGGGCGGAGCCGCCGGATGGAGGTCGAGCAGGACGAGCTCGAGATCCTCGGCGGCGTTCGCTTCGGCCGGACGCTCGGCAGCCCGGTCGCAGTCGTCGTGCGCAACACCGAGTGGCCGCGATGGGCCGCGGAGATGGCCGTGGGGCCCGGCGAGGCCGAGCGACCCCTCACCACTCCCCGTCCCGGCCATGCCGACCTTCCGGGCATGCAGAAGTACGCCACCACTGACGCCCGCGACATCCTGGAGCGGGCGTCGGCTCGGGAGACGGCGGCGCGGACCGTCGCCGGTCACCTGGCAAAGCGACTGCTGGCATCAGCCGGGATCACCGTGGTGAGCCACGTGATATCGATCGGAGACGTGACCGTCGACCCCGCCGTTCGACCGGGCCCCTCCGATCTGGAACGAGTGGATGCCTCTCCGGTCCGGACCCTCGACGAAGCTGCGGCCACGAGGATGGTCCAGGCCATCGATCGCGCTCGCGAGGAGCGTGACACCCTCGGCGGGGTCGCCGAGGTCATCGCCTACGGCGTCCCCGCGGGCGTGGGGAGCCACGTGCATTGGGACCGGAGGCTCGATGGGCTCCTCGCCGGCGCGATGATGTCGATACCGGCCATCAAGGCCGTCGCCGCGGGCGATGGATTCGTCACGTCGTCACGGCCGGGGTCCGGAGCACACGACGAGATCGTGCTCCAGGACGGAGCGCTCGCGCGGTCCACCGACCGGGCAGGAGGCGTCGAAGGCGGCATGTCCACCGGGCAACCGATCCGGGTGCAGGTGGCGATGAAGCCGCTCTCGACCCTGATGCGGCCGTCGCGATCTGTCGACGTCGCCACCGGCGAGCCGGCCGAGGCGTTCCGCGAGCGCTCGGACGTCTGCGCGGTGCCGGCGGCCGCGGTTGTCGGTGAGCAGATGATGGCATTCGTGATCGCCGGCGAGCTGGCACGGATGTTCGGAGGAGACACGCTCGACGTGTTCGCCGCGGCCGTGGAAGCCCACCGGCGGCGCGTTGCCGGCCGATGACGACGATCTGGCTCACCGGGATGATGGGAGCCGGCAAGTCCACGGTCGCGCCGCTGGTCGCTGCCCGCCTGAATCGGGAGTCACACGACACCGATGCCCTCGTCGAGCTACGAACCGGCTCGACCGTGGAGGACCTCTTCGCTGCGGGCGAGGCGAGATTCCGGGTGGAGGAGGCCGCGGCGGTGCAGGCGGTGGCCGGATCATGGGCTGTCGTCGCCTGCGGCGGAGGTGTCGTCCTCGATGCGGACCTCGTGGCCGACATGCGCCGCACCGGGGTCGTCGTATGGCTACGCGCCCCGGTCGAGGTCCTCGAGGCGCGTACGTTCGCCGACCGCCCGCTCCTCGCGGGCGACTCCGGCGCGCTCCGGCGCATCGCCGCCGAACGGGAGGGCCGCTACCGGGCGGCAGCCGACCTGGTCGTCGATGCGGTCGGCGCCCCCGAGGAGGTCGCGGCACGGGTGGTGGCAGCGGTCTCGACGGTCGGCGGGGTGACCCAGGTCGTCGTCGGGCGCGAGGTTCTTGGACCCGAGGAGGTGCTCGGCGGCGCCGCCCCGGCGACCTGCGCCCTGCTGACGCAGCCCGGGGCATCGTCGGTCGCCGCGCGGGTGGCGAGAGGCATCGAGGCGTCAGGGATTCGTACCGAGGTGATCGAGGTCCCCGATCGAGAGGGCGCCAAGTCGTGGAGCACGGTCGAGCGTGTCTGCATGGAGCTCGCCACGGCCCGAGTCGGTCGGGGGGATCTCCTCATGGGTGTCGGCGGTGGTGCCGTCACCGACCTGACGGGGTTCGTGGCTGCCATCTACCTGCGCGGGGTTCGGGTGCACTTCGTGGCCACCACGCTCCTCGCGGCGGTCGACGCTGCTATCGGAGGCAAGTCGGGGATCGATGTCGGGGGCAAGAACCTGGTCGGAGCCTTTCGTCACCCCGAACGGGTCGTGATCGATCTGGACGTTCTCGGGGAGCTGCCGGTCCGGCTGATCAGGGAGGGGCTCGCCGAGGCGCTGAAGGCCGGTCTCGTCGGCGATCCCGGGCTCGTCGAGTTGCTGGAGAGGCATTCGACGGCTGCCGACCTCGAAGAGGTGGTTGCGCGATCGCACGCGGTGAAGGCGCGGATCGTGGGCCGGGATTTCACCGATCGGAGCGAGCGAGCCCATCTCAACTACGGCCACACCGTCGGGCATGCAGTCGAGTCGGTCTCCGGAATCCCGCATGGCGACGCGGTGGCGATCGGCATGATCGCGGCCGGAAGGGCCTCGGCGCTCGATGCCGGATTCGACGGGGAGCAACGCCAGCGGGATGTGATCGCCGGGCTCGGTCTCCCCGTGGCAACGGCGACGTCAGTCGACCCTGCGGCGATTCTCGAGCACATGGCCCTCGACAAGAAGCGAGGGAGGAAGGGCACCCGAATGGTCCTGCTCGAGGCCGTGGGCCGTCCGACTGTCACTGCAGTCGGCCCGGCTACCGTTGACGCCGCCCTCGCGGCAGCAGGAGTCCTCGGAGGAGAATCATGAATCACGCCGCCAGGCTCGACGCGCTCAGGGAGCAGCTGGAGGCGCCGCTGCTCGTCTCGCGCGCCCCCAATCTCCGTTATCTCACCGGATTCACCGGGTCGAACGGCTTCCTGCTCGTCCGGCCGAACGGGAAGGCGGTTTTCGTCACCGACGGTCGGTACGGAGAGCTCGCCGAGGCGCTCGTGGCCGACCTGAACGACGCCGACCTGGTGGTGTACACGTCGGGGATGTGGGACGTCTTCCGCGGCCTGGTGGAGGGGCTGGCGTCGGTGACCCTGGAAGCGGATGGCGTCACGTGGGCCTTCGCCCGGGATTTCGCCAGTGAGACCGCCATCGAGGTGGTCGCCGGAGGCGGGGCGGTCGAGGGGCTCAGGCGGAACAAGGACGATGCCGAGATCATCGCCCTGCGGGCCGCAGCCGCTGCAGGTGATGCGGCCTTCTCGGAGCTGGGAGGCCTGGCCGGTCGCACGGTCACCGAGAAGGAGCTCGGCTGGAAGCTCATCGACGTGATGCGGAGCCATGGGGGCGACGCAGCCGATTGGGAGCCGATCGTGGCCGCCGGGCCTGGGGCGTCCGTGCCGCACTACCGGGCCGGAGGCAAGCCGGTCGGCTCGGGGCTCCTCCTCCTCGACTACGGATGCGTGGTCGACGGATATCACTCGGACATGAGCCGCACCGTCTGGCTCGAGGGAACGCCCGACGAGCAGATGAGCCGGGTCTACCGCGCGGTGCTCGAATCACAGGAGGCGGGCCTCGCCGCCGTCGCCCCCGGGGTTCCCTGCGGGGACGTGGACGAGGCCGTTCGCGAGGTCCTTCGTGGATACGGGTACGAGAAGCAGTTCCTCCACAGCACCGGCCACGGTGTCGGTCTCGAGATTCATGAGCCGCCGTGGGTGCGCCGCGGCAACGACGACCCACTCGCCGTAGGCGACGTCGTGACCGTGGAGCCCGGCGTGTACCTGCCAGGCATCGGGGGTGTGCGAATCGAGGACATGGTCCTGGTGACAGAGTCCGGGGGAGCAGTGCTCACGGGGTCTCACAAGGAGTTCGGAGGGGCGGAGTGATCTCCACCAACGACGTACGCCCGGGGATGACGCTCGACCTGGAGGATGGCATCTTCCAGATCGTCGAGTACCAGCACGTCAAGCCCGGGAAGGGCAAGGCGTTCGTGAGGATGAAGCTCAAGAACGTCGAGTCGGGAGCGGTCCTCGACCGGACCTTTCGCGCCGAGGAGCCCGTGCAGCAGGCGATCATCGAGCGGCGCCCCCACCAGTTCCTGTATCGCGACGACATGGGCTTCCACTTCATGGACGAGGAGACCTATGCGCAGCTCAGGTTGGCCGACCCGGATGTGGGTGACGCGGCGGCCTACCTGCGCGAGGGCGACACCGTCAGCCTTTCCATGTACGAGGGCAAGGCGATCGGGCTCGACCTGCCCACGTCGGTCGAGATGGACGTTGTGGAGACCGAGCCGGGCATCAAGGGTGACCGATCGTCGGCAGGCACCAAGCCGGCTACGACGGACACGGGCCTGGTGGTGCAGGTGCCGCTCTTCGTCGAGATCGGCGACCGCATCAAGGTCGACACGCGAAGCGGCTCGTACATGACCCGGGTGACATGAAGCCCGCGGAGGCGCGCGAGGCGGCGCTCCGCACCCTCTACGAGGCCGATCAGCGTCGTGCGGCGCCCGACACCGAAGACCTGGGAGAACGGGCCCGTGAGATGGCCTCCGGGGTCTGGGGGGACCGTGCCGACCTGGACGCCGCCATCGGGGCAGTGTCTGCAGGCTGGCGCGTCGAGCGGATGCCCGCGATCGATCGCAACATTCTCAGGATCGCGCTCTGGGAACTGCGAACCCGGCCAGCCACGCCGGTGGCGGTCGTGATCTCCGAAGCCGTGCGCCTTGCCAAGCTCTACTCGACCGAGCGCAGCGGGGGCTTCGTCAACGGCGTCCTCGCCCGACTGGCGTCCGAGCGCGCCGGATGATCGTCGCCGTCCTTCCCGGGCGCGGGGCCGAGGAGGCGGTGCGCGTCGCAACCGCGCTCGATGGAGCCGCGGGTTTCGCGGTCGGTCAGGATCTGCTGGCCGGTCCGGGACCGGCTGTCGTCGCGGCACTGGCCGACCTGGGAGAAGTGCTGGTGCTGGCGGGGCTGCAGGGGGACCCCGGGAGGGCGGCATCCGCAGCCCGCAGGTACGCGGGGTACGGCGCGGGGTGGGTGTCGGCGCAGGCGTCCGACGGGGCCGCGGTGATCGAGGCGGTGGCGTCGGCGGGGGTGGCGGTGGTGGCGGCGACGGTTCGCCACGGGATCGATGACGCCGAGGCGGCAAGGATCGGAGGCCGGTCGCGAGGCAGGGCGGTGTCCCGCCTCGCCGAGATCGCCGCGGCGGGTGGAGCGGCCGGAATCCTGTGCGATCTTTCCGACCTCGGGGTCGTGTCGCAGGTGGCACCGGGGCTCGAGCGATTCGTATGGGTGGACACCCCGCGCGAGGCCGTGGAGGCAGCGGGACGCGGTGCCGAGCGGATCATGGTCGACGCGGCCGCGGTGGCAGCGACTCGGGCGGCACTCGACCAGGAGTGATCGCTCGCCCGGATGTCACAGGTTGCGAGCCAGGGGACGCCGTTCATATCCTGCGGCGGATGCCGTCGAACCCGCCGCCACTCTCACCGGAGCAGCGCGCCGCGGCACTCGCCAAGGCAGCGCAGGCTCGCCGGGTGCGGGCCGACCTCCGTGAGTCACTTCGCACCGGCGAGGCGACCCTTGCGGATGTCCTCGCCCGGTCCGGCGAGGACATCGTCGGGGGGATGAAGGTGAAGGCGGTGCTCACTGCCCTGCCGGGCCTGGGGAAGGTCAAGTCGTACCGGCTCATGGATCGGCTCGGGATCGCCGAGAATCGCCGGGTGCGGGGCCTGGGGCCGCAGCAGCGGAAGGCCTTGATGGAGGAACTGGACCGCTAGACGTCGTCCCAACGGGGTCGTTCCCTGAACGCCCTGAGGACCGCGGCACCGTCGGCGAGCGACGCGATCTCCTCGGGGCCGAATGCCGCCAGCTCGGATTCGAGAAGGGCATCCCCTCGTTCGAGGGCGTCACGGACGATCGCATGTCCCGTGACCACGACGCCGTCGCCGTCGACGACGGCGACTCTGACGGGCCCGGACGGGCGCTCTGGTGTCGCCGGGATGAGCCGTGATGGATCGAGGTGGCACACGGGGCGGGTCTCCCTGCCCCCCTCCCGGAGCTGTGAGACCGCGAGGTCGGCGACCCGCGCGATGCCGGCCCGGCTGGTGTCGACGACCAGGTCGTAGTTTCGCCAATCGTCGACATGGACCCCGTACAGGTCCAGGTAGCGCTCCGCCTCCACCTGCTGGCGGGCGAGAACGTCATCGGCGGCTTCGTCGACGGTCTCGTACCGCTCGTCCGCGCGCACGGCCCCGTACACCCTGGCGACCGCCACCCGGGGGTCCACGACCAGGTACACCTTGAAGGATCGGGGCACGAAGTGCCACGCCATTCGTGAGTCGATCACTGCGCTGTCTCCGGACTCCGAGAGCCGGCGAAGATGGCCGTCGACCTCGTCGTCGATGGAGCGATCCGTCTCGGCGCGCTGGTTGAGCTCGAGGACGGTCATTCCCCGCCGTGCCGCGAGCTCCCGAAAGAGCGCTCCGGTCGAGACGAACGGCAGTCCGGTGGTCTCGGCGATCCGCCGCGCCACCGACGACTTGCCGCTCCCGATGTTGCCGGCGATCGAAATGGTGTTGGGCATCGGTACGAGAGGCTAGAGGGTCCGTCTCCGTCGCCCGTCGCCCCTTGCCCGTCACCCGTTGCCGGTCGATCCGTCCGGGTCGTGAATCGCGGGTCGGGCGACTCCTCGATGTCGGAAAGGGCTCGGTCGACCGGTATAGTGGCCGGGCCTCATGATGATCGACCCACCCATCGAGACCGTTCTCGAGCGGACCAACGAGCGCTTCACGCTGGTCGTGCTCGCGGCCCGACGCGCCCGGCAGATCAACGCGTACTTCAACCAGCTCGGCGACGGCATCGGCGGCTATGTCCCCCCGCAGGTGCACTCGCTGTCGCGCAAGCCGTTGTCGATCGCGTTCGAGGAGATCGCCGCCGACAAGGTCGTCGTCGACTCCGGCGAGTAGGCACACGATGCTGGCTGGGCGCCGCATCGTCCTGGCCGTATCCGGTGGAGTCGCCGCCTTCAAGGCGGCCCATCTCGCCCGGCGCCTCGTCGAAGCCGGGGCATCGGTCGAGACGATCATGACCCGCTCCTCCCTCGAGTTCCTCGGGCCGCAGACGCTCGCCGCCATCACCGGTACGCATCCCCATGTCGACTATTTCGACGACGAGGACGTCAGCCCCCACACCACACTCGCCCGATGGGCGGACGCCATCGTCATCGCCCCGGCAACCGCGGCGACCCTCTCCCGGCTCGCCAACGGCCTCAGCGACGATCTGCTCTCGGGCACGGTGCTCGCGTTCTCCGGCCCGGTCGTCGTCGCGCCCGCCATGCACACGGAGATGTGGGAGCACCCCGCGACCCGGCGGAATGTCGCGACCCTCGAAGAGGACGGGGTGGTGCTGGTCGGGCCGCTTTCGGGAGCCCTTGCCGGGGGAGACGAGGGTCCGGGCCGCATGGTCGAACCCGAGGACATCCTCGAGGCCGTCGCCGGGGCCCTCGGCGCCGGGAGTCTCCAAGGGTGGAGGGTCGTCGTCACGGCCGGGGGAACCCGCGAGCCGATCGACCCCGTTCGCTTCGTGGGCAATCGGTCGTCGGGAAAGATGGGCAACGCCGTCGCCCTCGAGGCAGCCGAGCGCGGCGCCGAGGTGACGCTGGTCACCACCGTCGACCCTCCTGACCATCCCGGCATCGAGGTGATTCGCGTCGACACCGCCGACGAGATGGCAGAGGCGGTCTGGGAGCGGACGCCGGGCGCCGACGTCGCCGTTCTCGCTGCCGCCGTGGCGGATTTCCGACCCAGGGGGCCAGCGACAGAGAAGCTGCGCCGTGCCGAGGGTCCGCCCGACATGGATCTCGAAGCGACGCCCGACATCCTGGCCGGAGTCGCCGGGCTCGACGACCGCCCGATCCTGGTCGGGTTCGCGGCCGAGGTCGGCCCCGTCTCGGGAGCCGCAGGCAAGGCCACGTCGAAGGGTGTCGACCTGCTCGTGGCCAACGACGTCACGGCTCCGGGATCAGGCTTTGGGTCCGACACCAACACGGTGACCGTCTTCACCCCGGACGGGTCCTCGGAGGACTGGCCGCCGATGCCGAAGCGGTCGGTTGCCGCTCGCCTCTGGGACCGCATCCTCGAGATGCGCTCAGGGGATTGACGCCGCCGCCGGGCAGCGGTGGCCGGTGAGGGTGCCCCGGCGATGAAGGTGGTCAGGGTCGTTCCCGACGTCCCTTCCTTCTCAGTCGATGATGGATTCGCCTATCGGCTGCCCGAGGGCCTCGATGCGGGCGTCGGCTCCCTGGTCCGGGTGCCCCTTGGTGGGCGTCGGGTGCGGGGCTGGGTCGTCTCGGCCGTCGAGCCGGAGCGCCCGAGTCTCAAGGAGGTCATCTCCGTCTCGGGGGATCTCCCGGTGTTCGACCATCGCCTGCTCGAGGTGCTGCGCTGGGCCGCCCTCCGGTACGTCGCGCCACTGGCCGCGCTCCTTGCGAAGTCGACTCCGCCGAACCTGCCGCGTCGCGCCCAGGGGAATGTCTCCGCCGCCGGCAGGGTGGGCGGCGGCGCGGGGGTGAGGACGATCGTGGGACCGGGGCCGTGGGGGCCGGTCGTCGTCCCCGTGGTGGCGCCGGCGATCGAAGCCGGGTCCACGGCGGTCGTGATCGCCTCGACCGTCGACGAGGCGGAGGCCATCTTCAGCCATGCCCGCGACGGGATGGGGGAGAGCGCCGTGTTCGCCTCCTCGCATCTGCCCGCGAAGGAGGTCACCGCCGCCTGGGTCGCCGCGGCAATCCGGCCGGGAACGCTGCTCGTCGGCACCCGAGAGGTCGCGTTGTGGCCGTGGGCGGATCCGGGCGTCGTGGTCCTGGTGGGGGAGGGCCGAAGGGGCATGAAGGACAAGGCGACGCCGACCGTGCACGTCAGGGACGTGGTCTTGCGCCGCCGGCCATTGGAGCGATTCGATGTCGTGATGTGCGACGCCGTGCCGTCCGCCGAGGCCGTCACGGCCAGCGACGAGGTGACGAGCACCGGGAAGCGGGCCTGGGGGCTGATCGAAGTGGTCGATCGACGAGGAGATCCGCCGGGCTCCGGCCTGCTGGCGGCCACGACCCGGGCAGCGATACGCGCCGTCCTCGACGATCGGCGCAGCGTGCTGCTCTTCAGCGACCGCAGGATCGCCGCTCAGCGGTGTATCCGATGCCGCGCTCTGAGGCGATGCGCCACCTGCGGGGCGGGACCGGGAGCGTCCGAGGCTTGTCCGCGATGCGGCGCACCGGTCGGCGCGTGCACCCGATGCGGAGGGAAGCGATTCGAGGCCCTGGGGTCGGCCGCACCGCGGGTGATGGCCGAAGCCGCCCGGATCGTCGGGCGCGAGGTCGTCGGCGACGTCGGATCGGGGCGTCCGATCGTCGTGGGAACCGAGCGCGATCTTCCCGGTCTCACCGTCGACCTCACCGTGGTCGTGGACGCCGACGGACCGCTGCTCGCGCCGAACTACCGGGCAGGGGAGGACGCGTTGCGGATGCTCGGAAGGGCCGTGGCCGCTGCAGGAACCGGGAGGGGGAGACGTGCCATCGTCCAGACCGTCGATCCCGAGCACCCCGTGATCCAGGCGCTTGCGTCCGGCGATCCGCTGGAGTTCGTCCGCGGGGACGCGGCGCGGCGGTCACGGGCCGGCTTCCCGCCGGGCGGCGAAATCGTCGTCGTGGAGGTGACGGGGCTGGCCGGCGAGCTCGCGGGCGAACTGGCTGCCGAAGTGGGATCGCGAGCCGAGGTGCACGGACCGGCGCCCCAGGGTGATGGTCTTCGCTGGCTGCTCCAGGGGCGCGATCTCTCCGCGGCACGGACGGTGCTCCGCGGCGTGGTGGGCCGGTGGCGCGAGGGTGGGGCGCGCGTGAGGGTGGACGCCGACCCGATCGAGTTGTAGCGGCACGCGTCAAGCGAGACCGCGATCAGGCGCTGTCGTCTGGCGGAGCCCTGGACGCAGAAGGTATGCAGCCCTGGCGACCGGCGACCGGAGGCTTCCCTGTATCCTCGCCCGCCAAATGGCCATCTTCCCGATTCGCACCTTTCCGGACCCCGTGCTTCGCATGAAGGCGACTCCGGTGGAGGATTTCGACCGTGAATTGCACCACCTCGTCGCCGACATGCTCGAGACGATGTACGCGGCTCCCGGCGTCGGGCTCGCCGCCAACCAGATCGGGGTCTCACTCGCGGTCTTCGTGTTCGACATCGGCGAAGGACCCAAGCACGTGATCAATCCCGTGATGGAGGAGACTCGCGGATCATGGGCGTACGACGAGGGATGCCTCTCGGTCCCCGACCACTACTGGCCGATCACGCGCCCGGCATTCGCCGCCGTGACCGGGGTCGACATGTTCGGGGCATCGATCCGCTACGAGGGCGACGAGCTACTCGGCCGCGTGCTCCAGCACGAGTTCGATCATCTCGAGGGCGCCCTGCTGCTGAACCGATTGGGTCGGCGGGCACGGAAGCAGGCGATGCGCGAATTGCGGGAAGAGGCCATGGGGACGGCGTGAGTCGGATCAGGGCCGCCTTCTTCGGAACGCCTGTCGAGGCGATACCGATCCTCGGCGGGCTGATGGCGGTCGCCAACGTCGACGCGGTGGTGACCCGCCCCGATGCCCCGCAGGGCCGCTCCCGGGAACCGGTTCCCCCTCCTGTGAAGACCGCCGCCGAAGCACTCGGGATCCCCGTCCTCCAACCGGATCGTCCCGCCGAGGTGCTCGACCAGATCGAGCCTCTCGATGTCGTCGTGCTCGCCGCCTACGGACTGCTCATCCCAGCATCTCTCCTGAATGCCCCCGAGTTCGGCTTCCTGAACATCCATTACTCGCTGCTACCCCGTTGGCGAGGGGCCAGCCCTGTGGTTCGGGCGATCCTGGCCGGGGACGAGACCACCGGAGTCTCCCTCATCCAGATGGACGAGGGGCTCGACACGGGCCCCATCTTCGCGACCTCGGCGACGCCCATCGATCCCGAGGAGACCGCGGGAGAGCTGACGACCCGGCTGGCCGGTCTCGGCGGAGACCTGGTGGCCACGGCTGTACCCCGGGTGGTCGGAGGAGATCTTCGGGCGGAGCCCCAGGATGACGCCCTGGCCACGGCAGCCGCCAAGGTGGAGGTCGAGGAGGCGTTCCTCGATCCCCGGCGCCATACGGCGACTGCGGTCCATCGGGCGATCCGTGCCTTCAACCCGAAGCCGGGCGCGTGGGGCGTCGTCGACGGCGGGCGAATCAAGATCTGGCGCGCCGTCGCGTCGGAGGTCTCTGCGGAGTCCGGGATGGCCGTGGTCGCAGATGGCACCGTGATCCTCGGCTGCACCGATGGGGCCGTGGAGCTGAAGACGGTGCAACCGTCGGGTCGGGCCGCGATGGACGCCACCGCCTGGATGAACGGCCGCCGCGGTGAACCGGCGGTGTTCGCGTCCGCCTGATCGAGGCCGACACTCCTGCTGGAAGCCGGTGGCTGGGGGCGGCAGCCCTACTCGATCACCACGTCGCTCAGGTCGTCACCCTGTGGGAATTCCATCCCGAATCCCTCGAGGGTGTCGACCAGGACGCCGGCGACGACGAGATTGCGGTACCACTTGCGGTCGGACGGCACCACATACCACGGCGCCCACTCGGTGCTCGTCCTGGCGATGGCGTCCTCATAGGCTGCGACGTACTCGTCCCATCGGGACCGCTCGGCGAGATCGGCTCGGGAGAACTTCCAATGCTTGTCGGGCTCGTCGAGGCGGCTCTGGAGGCGTTCGGCCTGTTCCTTCTTGGAGATGTGGAGGAAGAACTTGAGGATGGTCGTGCCCTCGTCGGCGAGCATTCGCTCGAAATGGTTGATGTGATCGAATCGCCGAGACCACCGCTCCTCGGGCACCAGGGAGTGGACTCTGACCACGAGGACGTCCTCGTAGTGGCTCCGGTTGAAGATCATGATCTCGCCGTCCTCGGGGACGTGCTGGTGCACCCGCCACAGATAGTCGCGGGCGAGTTCGTGCGCCCCGGGCTTCTTGAACGACGTGACATCGACGCCCTGGGGATTGACGCCCTCGAACACGTGCCGGATCGTTCCGTCCTTGCCTCCCGTGTCCATGGCCTGGAGCACCACCAGCAGCCGGCGCTCTCCCTCCGCGTACATGAGCTCCTGGAGTGCCTCGAGCCGTGTCGCCAGCTCCTCCAGCTGCTTCTTTCCGTCCTCCTTGCCTCCATCGAAACCCGATGTGTCGCGGGGGTCCCTCTGCGACAGATCGACGGTCGTTCCGGGAACGATGCGGTACTGGTCCATGGCTTGAGGACGTTACCCGTTGCCCGTCGTGCGTTGCCCGGGGTCGGCGGTCGGTCGCTCTTGCGAAGGGGGAGTGCCGGTGGCGGTAACCTCACTCGACATGCCCGCGAAGATCGCTCCCTCTCTCCTTGCCGCCGACTTTGC
The DNA here is from genome assembly GCA_035464675.1 of Acidimicrobiia bacterium. Taxonomy (GTDB): domain Bacteria; phylum Actinomycetota; class Acidimicrobiia; order Spongiisociales; family UBA11373; genus JAUYIV01. Next base: position 14,872 of record DATHSA010000075.1, on the reverse strand, counting down.
CCGGCTCGCCGAGGAGGTGGCAATCGTGGAACCGCACGTGGATCTGCTGCACCTCGACGTGATGGACGGGCACTTCGTCCCGAACCTGACCTTCGGGATCCCGGTGATCGAATCACTACGCGCCGTGACCGACCTCTACTTCGACTGCCACCTGATGGTCACCAACCCGGTCTCACTGTTCGAGCCACTTGCGGCGGCGGGGGCAAACCTGGTGACTGTCCACATCGAGGTCCATCCCGATCCGACGGGTCCGGCGGCGAAGGCACGGGAGCAGGGGCTCGACTTCGGTCTGGTCCTGGACCCGGGGACGCCCTTTGCGGCGGTCGAGCCCTTCATGGAGCTGTGCGACCTCGTGCTCGTCATGTCGGTGCAGCCGGGATTCGGGGGACAGGCCTTCATCCCGGAGGTTCTCCCCAAGGTCGAGGCGGCGAGGAAGTTCGTTGATTCCGAGGGCTTGCATGCCGATATCCAGGTTGACGGGGGTATCACCCCGGAGACGGCGCGGCTGGCGCGGGATGCCGGTGCGGACGTGTATGTGGCCGGAACGGCCATATTCCGTGCTCCCGACCCCGTCGACGCCATTCGGCGCCTGCGCGTCGCGGCAGACGGGACGGAATGAGCGAGCGGATACTCATCATCGACGACGACCCCGACATCGTCAGGTTCGTCGAGACGAGCCTCACGATCGACGGCTACGACGTTCGCACCGCGGGCGACGGGCGCGCCGGGATCGACGCCGTCCTGAGCGACCCGCCGGACCTCGTCCTTCTCGATCTGATGATGCCCGACGTCGACGGGTTCGAGGTGCTGCAGCGCCTGAAGACGAACCCGGCGTCCGCGAACGTGGCCGTCCTGCTGCTCACCGCGAGCGCCAACGTCCGCGACCTGGTGCGAGGTCTCGACGAGGGAGCCGACGACTACATCACGAAGCCCTTCGACATCGAGGAGCTGCGGGCCCGCGTCGGGGCCGTGCTTCGCCGTTCCAAGGCGATGCGCGACCTGTCTCCCCTCACCGGCCTCCCCGGCAACTTCCGCATCGCCGAGGAGTTGGAGCGGCGCGTGACCGGCGGTGCGCCGGTTGCCGTCGTCCACGGAGACCTCGACAACTTCAAGGCGTTCAACGACCACTACGGATTCATGCGCGGCGACAACGTGATCAAGTTCACCGCCAACACCCTCGTGGAGGCGGCGCTCGAGGTCGGCGATCCGACCTGCTTCATCGGACACGTCGGTGGAGACGACTTCATCATGGTGATGGACCCGACGTCGGTGGAGCAGTTCTGCAAGGCCGTCGTCGAGCGGTTCGACGATGGCATCCTCGACTTCTACGACGCCCACGACGCGCTGCGCGGATACGTGGAGGTCATCGACCGCCGCGGCGAACGCCACGCCTTCCCCATCGTCGCCATCTCCCTCGGGGTGGCCACCAACGCTCGCCGCACGTTCACCAGCGAATGGGAGGCCTCTGCGATCGCTTCCGAGATGAAGGAGCACGCCAAGGGGGAGGCGGGGTCCTCGTTCAGGATCGACAGGCGGGCCAAGTGACCGTCTCCCGTTCCCGGATGCCCGTTTCCCGGACGTTCAGCCGGGACGGTACGGGCGACGGGTGACGGGCAGCGGGCAACCGGCGCCGACGGATCTGACCAGAGCGCGTCCGAGCCCCGGTACAATCGGCGACGCGCCCCCTCTTCGGGGCAGGGTGGAAGTCCCTACCGGCGGTGACAGCCCGCGAACCCCCGCAACCGTGGGGGCCGATCCGGTGGAAGCCCGGGGCCGACGGTGACAGTCCGGATGAGAGAAGAGGGTACGTGTCGCGCGCTCGCGCCCGCGTGCCCGGATGGGAACGGCGATGCGACACCACATGCTCGAGGCGATCAGGCTGGCGGCGGCCGAGCACCCCCATCCCAACCCGCGGGTGGGTGCGATCGTCCTCGACCCCGGCGGCTCGGTGGTGGGGCGTGGCGCCCATGTGGCTGCCGGAGCCGAGCACGCAGAATCGATCGCGCTCGCCGAGGCAGGGGAGCGCGCCCGGGACGGAACGATGGTCGTCACCCTCGAGCCCTGCTCTCACCTCGGTAGGACGCCGCCCTGCACCGAAGCGATCCTGCGGGCCGGCATCTCCCGGGTCATCGTGGGCGTCGGCGACCCGGATGAGCGCGTCTCGGGATCGGGAATCGCCCGGCTCCGCGAGGCGGGCGTCGAGGTCGTGACGGATGTCGCCCCGGCGGAGGTCCATCGGCTCGATCCCGGCTACTTCCACCACCGGCGCACCGGAAGGCCATTGGTGACGCTCAAGATGGCGGCGACGCTCGATGGGCAGTCGGCGGCCGCGGATGGGTCCTCTCGGTGGATCACCGGACCCGAGGCTCGTGAGGACGCCCATCGGCTTCGTGCGGCGTCGGACGCCGTGATGGTGGGCGCGGGGACCGTGCGGGATGACGACCCGCGGCTGACGGTTCGGCTCGACGGGTACGGCGGGCATCAGCCGCGTCCTGTGATCGTCGCGGGTCGGGGTCCCTTGCCACGGTCCGCAGCCATCTTCTCGCGAGAGCCTCTGGTGTACTCGCCGCATCCTGTCGACACCCGGGGCGAGGTCGTCGTCATGCCGTCGGGCGATGTCGTCGACCTCGTGGAGATGATCGCCGATCTGGGCAAGCGGGACATCGTGGACCTCCTCTGCGAGGGGGGGCCGCACCTGGCCACCGGGCTCCTGCAGGAGGGACTCGTCGATCGTCTCGTCCTGTACCTGGGCGGCTCACTGGCCATGGGAACCGGACGCCCGGTGCTCGGCGGCGTGTTCGCATCCGTCGATCAGGCCCGCCGCGTCGACATCACCCGGATCACCCGCTTCGGCCCCGATCTGCGCGTGGACGCGGAGGTGGCGTGATGTTCACGGGCATCGTGTCCGAGGTCGGGTCGGTGCGTTCGGTCGCCGACGCCAACGGGGTCCGCCTGCTCTCGATAGAGGCTCCTCGAGTCTCCGACGGCCTTGGCGAAGGCGATTCGGTGGCGGTGAACGGCGTCTGTCTCACGGTCGTCGACGTCGCAGACGGTCGGTTCCAGGTCGAGGTCGTTCCGGAGTCACTGGCGCGAAGCAACCTCGGCAGGTTGCGGCAGGGGAGCGTCGTGGACCTGGAGAGGCCGGTGCCGGTGGGAGGCCGATTCGACGGCCACATCGTGCAGGGCCACGTCGACACCGTCGCGACCGTGCGGTCGATCCAACCCCAGGGTGATTCGACGCGCATGTGGTTCGACATCGATGCCGGCCATCGCCGCTACATCGTCGAGAAGGGCTCGGTGGCGCTCGACGGGGTGAGCCTCACGGTGTCGTCGGTCGACGACCATGGCTTCGAGGTCGTGCTGATCCCGCACACCCTGGGTCGGACGGTCCTTGGCTCTCGAGCGATCGGCGAGGAAGTCAACGTCGAGGTCGACATTCTCGCCAAGTACGTGGAACGGCTCCTGGAGCGGTCATGAAGTTCTCGACGATCGAAGAGGCGGTCGCCGCCATCCGGGACGGCCAGTTCGTCGTCGTCGTGGACGATGAGGATCGTGAGAACGAGGGTGACCTCATCCTCGGCGCCGAGAAGGTGACGCCGGACCGGATTGCATTCATGGTGAGGCACACATCGGGGTTGATCTGCGTGCCCCTGTTGGGGGATCGGCTCGACGAGCTTCGCCTTCCACTCATGGTCTCCGAGAGCACCGACTCACATCGCACCGCATTCACGATCTCTGTCGACTCGCTTCAAGGGACGACCACCGGCATCTCGGCGGCAGACCGCGCCGCCACGATCCGGGCGCTGATCGATCCCGGGACGAGTCCGGGAGACCTGGCACGGCCGGGCCACATCTTCCCCCTGCGGTACCGACAGGGCGGTGTCCTGCGCCGCGCCGGCCACACCGAGGCTGCCGTCGACCTGGCTCGCCTCGCCGGCCTCTATCCGGCCGGCGTGCTCTGCGAGATCGTCAACGAGGATGGCTCGATGGCCCGACTCCCCGAGCTGGTGCAGTTCGCCGAATCGCACGGCATACCCATCATCACGATCGCCGACCTGATCTCGCATCGCCGCCACCGGGAGCAGCTGGTCGAGCGGATCGCCGAGGCCCGAATCCCCACCGAGCAGGGGGAGTTCCGGGCGGTCGGATATCGATCGACGCTCGATGGAACGCAACACCTCGCGCTGGTGAAGGGGGACGTTCGCGGCAAGGAGGGGGTGCTGGTGCGGGTGCACTCCGATTGCCTGACCGGCGACGTGTTCGGCAGCCTGCGGTGCGACTGCGGGCGGCAACTCGACGATGCCATCGCCCGGATCGCCGAGGAGGGAGAAGGTGTGATCCTCTACTTCCGCGGGCACGAGGGCCGCGGGATCGGCCTGATGCACAAGCTCCAGGCCTACGCCCTCCAGGAGCACGGCCGGGACACCGTCGAGGCAAACCTCGACCTCGGGCTGCCCGCCGACGCCCGGGATTACGGGATAGGCGCCCAGATCCTCGTGGACCTGGGCATCGGGTCGATGCGGCTGCTGACCAACAACCCGACCAAGCGCGCCGGACTCGAGGGGTACGGGCTGAGTATCGTCGGCCGCGAGCCGCTGGAGACCTCCCCGACCGCCGAGAACCGGGAATACCTGGCTGCCAAGGCCGCCAAGCTGGGGCATTTATTGAACCTGGATTCCGATGCCTGAGATCTCCGGCGAGCTCGACGCCTCGCAGCTCCGCATCGGCATCGCCGTGGCCGACTTCAACGGCGCCATCACTCGCGGGCTTCTCTCGGGTGCGATGGAGGTACTGGCGTCGGCAGGGGCGCCGGATCCCCTCGTGGTGGTGGTTCCCGGGGCGTTCGAACTCCCCGTGGCGGCGAGGGGGCTCATCGACGCCGGCTGCGACGCCGTGATCGCCCTGGGAGCGGTCATCCTGGGCGAGACCGACCACTACCACCACGTGGCGACCCAGGCGGCTTCGGGGCTCCAACAGGTCTCGGTGGCGACCGGGGTTCCGGTCGCCTTCGGTGTGCTCACCGCGCAGAACGCGTCCCAGGCCGCCGAGCGCAGTGCACCCGGGCCGGCGAACAAGGGCGCGGAGGCCGCAGAAGCGGCGGTGCGGACTGCGAACGCGTTGCGGGGGCTGCGGACCGAGGGAGGGGGAGGGCCGGCGGAGTAGCCATCTCCAATGCCGCTCTCTGCCGGCCCTTCTCGGAGATCGCCGGCGACGCCGATCGAGAACCCCCGGGCTGAGCCACGGAGATCCGGTCGCTCCGTAGTACGGTCCCACCGTGGCGACCGTTCCCGTGCTTCGAGAGGCCCTCAAGCGTTCAGTGCCGGGGCTGGTGGTCGAGCGGTCGCTCTGGGAGTCCGGGGCGTCCGTGGTGGTGGGCGTGGACGAGGTGGGCCGGGGCGCCTGGGCAGGTCCGATCACGGTGGGCGCGGCTGTGGTGCCGCGTGACCGTCGGGTCTACAAGATCCGTGACTCGAAGATGCTCACCGAAGACGAGCGGGAGGCGCTGTTCGACCGCGTGGCGGGGTGGTGTGAGGCGTGGTCGGTCGGCCACGCATCGTTCGAGGAGTGCGACGACCTGGGCATGGCCGACGCCCAGCGCCTGGCGGCGCAACGGGCGCTCGACAGCCTCGGCGTGACGCCCGATGCAGTGATCCTCGACGGGCGCTGGGACTTCGTGGGCGCACCGACGACCGAAACCGTCGTCGGCGGGGACGCTCGCTGCCTGTCGATCGCCTCGGCATCGATCCTCGCAAAGGTGACGCGCGATCGGTTGATGCGCGAGGAGGCCGAGCACTTCCCGGTCTACGGGTTCGAGTCGAACAAGGGGTATCCCGAGCCGCGTCACCAGGCGGCACTTCAGTGGTTCGGACCGAGCGCGATCCATCGCCGCTCATGGGTGTTCATGGAGTCGATGATGTGGAACGGGTTGAAGCGCTTCCTCCGCCCCGATGCCCAGTTGTCCCTGCTGGACGAGCCGCCCGGATGGGCTCGGCCGTGAGCGGATCTCGGGCGCCTATACTCCTGCTCACAATCGATACTGAAAGCGGAGGCGCTGCTTCCCACCCGGCCACCCTCGGTGCGCCGTGGTCGCTCTCTACGAGACGGCAGCCGCTGCCGTCTTTCGTTTTCCTGCCCATCGCCCAGGAGGAGATCAGATCACACAGGAACTGAGGGTCAACGACAAGATCAGGGCCCGAGAGGTGCGCGTCGTTGCACCCGACGGCAGCCAGATCGGGGTTCGCAAGATCGAAGAAGCGAGATGGCTGGCCAGCGAGCTCGGCCTCGACCTGGTCGAAGTGGCCCCGGATGCCAGGCCACCGGTCTGCCGGATGATGGACTACGGCAAGTACAAGTACGAGCAGTCGGTACGCCAGCGCGAGGCCCGGAAGAAGCAGACCCGCACCGTCGTGAAGGAAGTGAAGTTTCGACCCAAGATCGACGACCACGACTACGAGACCAAGAAGCGTCGCGTCCTCGAGTTCCTCGAGGACGGCGACAAGGTCAAGGTGACGATGATGTTTCGGGGCCGCGAGGTCACCCATCCGGAGCTCGGGGAGCGAATCCTCCGGAGGCTGGCCGAGGATGCGGCCGGGGTCGGAGGGATCGAGATGGGTCCGAAGCTCGAAGGGCGGAACATGACGATGCAGCTGGCGCCGGAGAAGCGCCGCCGGAACGAGGGCTCGGCCGACGTCGGGGCCGACGACGGAGCGGCAGACGCCGCCGAGGAGTGAGAGAGATGCCGAAGCAGAAGACGAGACGATCTGCAGCGAAGCGCTTCAAGATCACCGGGAGCGGCAAGCTTCGCCGCCTCCAGGCGTGGCGGGCGCACCTCGTGGTGGGCAAGAAGTCGAGTTCGCGCATGCGCCGACTGGCGGGCGAGACCGAGGTTTCCCCCGCGGACCGTAAGCGCGTCAACCGGATGCTGGGACGCTAGGAGGCGGGTCATGGCGAGGATCAAGCGCGCCGTCCATTCGAAGAAGAAGCGCCGCAAGGTGCTGGAGCGGGCCAAGGGCTACAAGGGCGCTCGCAGCCGCCGGCTGAGGACCGCAAACGAGCAGGTCATGGGCGCCATGCAGGACGCCTACCGTGATCGCAGGGCTCGCAAAGGCGACTTCCGCCGCCTGTGGATCACCCGGATCAACGCCGCGGCACGGCAGCATGGCACCACATACTCCCGGTTGATCGCCGGCCTCAGGGCCGCCGAGATCGAGGTGGACCGCAAGATGCTGGCCGAGATGGCGGTCTCCGATCCGAACGCCTTCGGGGAGTTGGTCAAGGCCGCCGGAGCAGCCGACGCCGGCTGAGATCACCTCAGCACGCAACCAGACGGTCCTGGAGGCCGTCCGGCTCCATCGCCGCCGGGGGCGTCGCGAGGCGTCCCGCACCCTCGTCGAAGGCCCTGTGCTCGTCGGTGAGGCCGTGGCCTGCGGCGTGCGGATTCAGGCCCTCTTCGGGTTGACCGACGACGTCCGGGGACGAGCGCTCGGCGAGGAGGCAGGCGTCGAGTACATGACGGTGAGCCCGGAGGTCCTCGGCAAGATCTCCACGACCGACACGCCGCAGAGCCCCGTCGCCGTGGTCGATCTACCCGAGGCATCGGTTGCTCCGGGCGGCCGCGTGCTGGTCGCTTGGGGGGTCGGCGACCCGGGCAACTGCGGCACACTGATCCGCACCGCAGCCGCATTCGGATACTCCTACCTGGCGGGGCCCGGTGCCGCCGACACCTGGTCGCCAAAGGTGCTTCGCGCCGCCTCCGGTGGTCACTTCCGGACGGCCATCGGTGAGGCCCCCGATCTGTCCGAGGTCCGTGCGGGCGGACGCACCCTCGTGGCGACGGTGTCGTCGGGCGGGGCGCCGCCCGGCCCGCTTCCCGCAGACGTCGCCATCCTCGTGGGGAGCGAGCCTCACGGCCTGCCCCCGGACGTGGTGGAGATGGCGGATGCCGCGGTGACGATCCCAATGGAACCGGGTGCCGAGAGCCTCAACGCAGCCGTAGCGGGAGCGATCGTCGCCTATCTCGGGACGACCGCCGACCCGGAGACCGCGCCCGGGCAGCGGGCAACGCGCGACGGGTGACGGATGCAGGGCGAACACTCGGTGGGCGGGCCCTGGACTCCTTCTAACCTCATTTCACGATGAACTCACCCGATGACCTGAGGGCGTTCGCCGCCGAGGCCGCCGAGCGGATATCCGCCGCCGCGGATGCCCCCGCGCTCGACCAGATCGAGGCGGAGGTCCTCGGAGACGCGTCACCCCTCGCCCGGGCCAAGAAGTCGCTGCGCGAGGCCGACGAGGAGACGAGGCGCGAGGTGGGACGGGCAGTCAACGACTCGACGACGCGGTTGACGGAGATGATCGCGGATCGCCGCAGGGCACTCGAGCGCGAGGCGCGCGAGCGGCGACTCGCCGAGGAGCGCCTCGATATGACGCTTCCGGGCCGCGTCCCCGCGCGCGGTGCCGTCCATCTGGTGCGCCAGGCGTGGGATGAGGTCGTCGACGTGTTCATCGGGTTGGGTTACACCGTGGCGACCGGCCCCGAGATCGACACCGACTATCACAACTTCAAGGCGCTGAACTATCCCGATGCCCATCCAGCACGGCTCGAGACCGACACGCTGTATGTCCGGCACGGAGAGGATCCAGAGGGCGTGCTCCTTCGAACTCAGACCTCGACGATGCAGGTGCGCTGGATGGAGGAGCACGACCCGCCCGTCTACATCGTCTCTCCCGGCCGCGTCTATCGCCAGGAGACGACCGATGCCACCCATACTCCCGTCTTCCACCAGATCGAGGGCCTTGCGGTGGACGAGTCGATCACGTTCGCCGATCTCCGTGGCACGCTCCAGCACATGGCCGATCAGCTGTTCGGCGCCGGGCGTCGAGTTCGCTTCGTACCCGACTTCTTCCCGTTCACCGAGCCATCGGCGCAGATGGCGGTGTCCTGCTTCGCCTGCGAAGGGTCGGGCTGTCGAATCTGCGGCCATACCGGCTGGATCGAGCTGCTCGGATGCGGAATGGTGGATCCCAACGTGCTCGAGAACGTCGGCTACGACCCCGCCGAGGTCTCCGGCTTCGCATTCGGAATGGGACTCGACCGGCTGGCGATGGTCCGCAACCAGGTGCCGGAGCTGCGCCACTTCTTCAGCCCCGATCTCCGGATCCTGGAGCAGTACCGATGAAGGCATCGCTGCGCTGGATACAGGAGTTCGTGGACCTGCCGACCGACGACCCGCACGAGGTGGCGGCAGTGCTCGATGCGCTCGGCATCGAGGTCGAGTCGGTCGAGCGCCTCGACGTGCCCTTCTCCGGTGTGGTCGTGGCGCGAGTGGACTCGGTTGCCCCTCATCCCGACGCGGACCGCCTGCGAGTGGTCGGCCTCGACGCCGGCGGAGAGCGCCTCGAGGTCGTGTGCGGTGCCTGGAACTTCGACGCCGGCGCGATCGTCGCCTACGCCCGCGTCGGGTCGGTGCTCGCCGGGGGACTCGAGGTGGGGGAGCGGGAGATCCGCGGGGTGATGTCGCCGGGGATGATCGCCTCCGAGAAGGAGCTGGGCATCGGCGAGGATGCCGATGGGATTCTGGTCCTCGATGGGGACGCGGTGCCCGGCGAGGACCTCGCTGCGATGCTGCCGTACCCTGACGCGGTCTTCGATCTGTCGATCACTCCGAATCGGCCGGACGCCATGTCGATCCACGGGATTGCTCGCGATCTCGGCGCCTACTACGACGTACCGGTGCGAGCCCCAGATCCGACGGTGACGGAGGCGGCTCCACCCACACGGGCGTCCGTGCGAATCGAGGAGCCAGATCGCTGCCCGCGATTCACCGCCCGTGAAGTGCGCGGGGTCGAGATCGGCCCGTCGCCGCTGTGGATGCGCGACCGCCTCCGGCGGGTCGGCATCCGCCCCATCAACAACGTCGTCGACGTCAGCAACTACGTGATGGTCGAGTACGGGCAGCCGCTCCACGCGTTCGACCTCGACCGGATTCCCGACGAGACCATCGTTGTGCGACGCGCCCGGGCGGGGGAGACGCTCACGACCCTCGACGGAGTCGAGCGTCCGCTGCACGAGGACGACCTGCTCATCGCGGGCCCCGAAGAGCCTCTCGGACTGGCCGGGATCATGGGAGGCGAGGACTCGGAGGTCTCGGAGACCACGACACGGGTGCTCATCGAGGTGGCGCACTTCGAGCCCGGGGGGGTGCTGCTCACCGGCAAGCGCCACGGGATTCGCTCGGAGGCGGTGTCGCGATTCGAGCGTGGCGTCGACCCGGAGTTGCCGCCCATCGCCTCGGCTCGCGCCGCCGCTCTGATCGCCGAATTGGCCGGTGGGGAGGTGGCCGCTGGATTTGTCGACGAATACCCGCGTCCCTGGACCGCGCCGGTGGTGTCGATGTCGGCAGGTGAGCCCGAGCGGCTGCTCGGGATTCCCATCGAGGCGTCGCTGTCGGCCGCATATCTCGAGAGGCTGGGTTTCAGGGTGTCGGGGGATGACCCTCTCGAGGCCGAGGTTCCGTCGTATCGGCCGGATGTGACCCGCGCCGTGGATCTCGTCGAAGAGGTCGCCAGGATCCACGGTTACGACAAGATTCCCGCCACCACACCGTTCGGTACGGCCGGAATCCTGCCGGATTGGCTGCGCCGCGAGCGGCGGCTGCGCGAGATCTTGGTGGGCGCCGGGTACTTCGAGGTCTGGAACTTCGACTTCATGTCGATCGAGGCGCCGAAGCGGCTGGGGATCCCCGAAGGCGATCGGCGGCGCACCCCGGTGGAGGTCCGGAATCCACTCAGCGACGAGCAGCGGCACCTGCGCACGACGCTACTTCCCGGGCTGCTGGAAGGAGTCGCCTTCAACCAGGCTCGGCACATCGACGACGTGTCTCTGTTCGAGATCGGCACCGTCTTCTACCCATCCGATGGTGACCTTCCGGATCAACCGCATCGGCTGGGGTTCGTGGCGGCCGGACGCGTCCCGGGCCCGTCGTGGGAGGCTCGTGCCGAGCGCGATGCCCGTGACGCCGCCGGACTCGTCGAGACCCTGTTCGGGGCTCTCGGTCGTGACATGGTCCTGGAGCAGGCGGCGGAGCCCGGCTTCCACCCGGGGCGGTGCGCCAGGGTGATCGTCGACGGCGAGGCTGTGGGTGTGGTCGGAGAGGTTCACCCTGCGGCGGCCGAAGATTTCGGGGTCGCGGGCAGGGTGGCTGCGGGCGAGCTCGATCTGGGGGCGATGGTACGCGTCGCGCCGGTGTTCGAGCTTCCCAGTGCCTATCCGCCGGTGGTGTTCGACCTCGCCTTCGACCTTCCCGGAGATGCCGCCGCCGGGCCGGTGGGGAGGTCGGTGCGGGAGGCCGCGGGGACGATGCTCGAGAAGGTCGAGATCTTCGACGTCTTCCGGGGCCCACCCCTGGACCCGGACCGGGCGAGTGTGGCGTTCCGCCTCACGTTCCGCGCGCCGGACCGGACGCTCACCGACGAGGAACTGGTGCCGGTGCGTGAAGCGATAGTCGCGCTGGTCGCGTCCCGTCACGACGGCCGTCTCCGAGGAGGCTGAGGGATGGACTTCATCCGAGTGTCCGACCTGGGCGTCGACGGCCTCCGTGCCGTCCTCGACACCGCCGCCGCGGTGAAGCTCGATCCGGAACCGTCCCGCGGTCGCCTCGCCGGACGCCGCGTCGGCCTCTTCTTCGAGAAGCCGTCCACCCGCACGAGGGTCTCGTGCGAGCTGGCGACCATCGACCTCGGCGGCGTTCCGATCGTGTTGAAGCAGGACGAGGTGGGCCTCGGGTCGAGAGAGGCGGTCGAGGACGTCGCGCGAGTGCTGGATCGCTACCTCGATGTGCTGGCGTTTCGGGTCTTCCGACACGGCGACCTGGAGACCCTTGCCGCACACGCCGAGTCCCCCGTGGTCAACCTTCTCTCGGATCTCGAGCACCCGTGCCAGGCTCTCGCCGATCTACAGACGCTCGAGGAGTCTCGTCCGCTCGAGGGAGCAGTGGTCGCATACGTGGGTGACGGCAACAACGTCTGCAACTCCCTGATGATCGCCGGCGCGGCCATGGGGGTCAGTGTCCGCGTCGCCTCGCCGGGCGGGTATGCGCCCCCTGATGCCGTCGTGGCCCAGGCGCGCGCGATCGCCACCGGGGGCGCTGAGGTGATGGTCACCGAGGATCCGGAGGAGGCCGTGTCCGGAGCAGACGCGGTCTATGCCGATGTATGGACTTCCATGGGCCAGGAACTCGAGGCGACGCAGCGCCTCGAGGTGTTCGAGCCATACCGGATCGATGACGAGCTGTTCTCCCGGGCGGGGTCGGAGGCCATCTTCCTCCACTGCCTGCCCGCCCATCGCGGCGAAGAGGTGACAGACGACGTGATGGACCATCCCCGAAGCCGTGTGTTCGACCAGGCCGAGAACCGCCTCCACGCCTTCAAGGCGCTCCTCCTGCACCTTTGAGAACGCTCGAGGGACCCGTACTCGAGGCGGCCCGGTCGCTACTGGGGAGGCGCCTCGTAAGCGATGTCGGTGGCCGTACCGCGGTGGTGATCACAGAGGTCGAGGCGTACGACGGCGCCAATGATCCTGCCAGCCATGCGTATCGGGGCGAGACGCCGCGCAATGCCAGCATGTTCCTCGGTCCAGGGACGCTGTACGTCTACCGGTCATACGGGGTCCATTGGTGCATGAATGTCGTGTGCGGCCCGGAGGGCGTCGCCTCGGCGGTCCTCCTGCGGGGTGGGATCCCGATCGAGGGTGAGGCGTTGATGGACGCGCGCCGCCGGAGCAGGCGGCCACTGGCGACTGGGCCCGGGAACCTCGCCCAGGCTCTCGGCGTCACCGGCGACCTGGACGGGTCCTCGGTGTATGACGGTCCGGTTCGCATCGAGGGCGAGCCGGTGCCGGGCATCGTCTCGTCCTCCCCGCGTGTCGGCATCTCCCGTGCCGTGGATCGTCCGTGGAGGTTCACCTTGAGCACCGATCGATGATCGCCCGCACCCCCCGGCATCGACGCCGCGACCCATAGGTGTCGCCGGGAGGTCCTCGCTAGGCGAACTTCACGAGGAAGTACCGCTTCTTGCCCACGCGGATGACGATCGTCGATCCGGCGATCAGGTCGTCCTCTGCGATGGTCGTCGCCGGGTCGCCGACCGGCTCGTTGTTGACACGCACGCCGCCCTGGTCGATGAGACGGCGGGCCTCGCCGTTCGACGACGCCGCCCCGACGGCGACCATCGCGTCGATCACTCCGAGCCCCCCGTCGAGCCGATCGCGGGGGAGTTCGGTCGAAGGCGCACCGGAGAAGGCGTCCTCGAGCGTCCTGGCGTCCAGCCCTGTGAGCGGACGGTCGCCGAAGAGAGCCTCCGTGGCGCGCTCGGCCTCGGCAAGGCCGTCGTCCCCGTGCATGATGCGTGTCGCCTCTGCGGCCAGGGCGCGTTGGGCTGCACGCGAGGCCGGGTTGGCCGCCGACTCCTGCTCGAGCGCGGTGATCTTCTCGAGCGGCAGGAACGTGTAGAGCCGCAGGAAACGCCCTGCGTCGGCATCGGGGACGTTGAGGAACCACTGGTAGTAGCCATAGGGACTGGTCTCGTCCGCGGCCAGCCACACCGCGTCCCCACTCGACTTCGAGAACTTCTTCCCGTCGGAGCGCTCCACCAGGGGCCAGACGAGACCGAAGACGACGGCTCCGTGGAGTCTTCGGGTGAGTTCGACGCCGGCCGTGATATTGCCCCACTGGTCGGAGCCACCGATCTGGAGCCGGCATCCCTCGGACTCGTAGAGGTGGGCGAAGTCGTACGCCTGGAGCAATTGATAGGAGAACTCGGTGTAGGAGATGCCATGCTCTCGCTCTTCGAGGCGCCGGCGCACCGACTCCCTGGCGATCATCTGGTTGACGGAGAAGTGCTTGCCGACATCCCGCAGGAAGTCGACGAGGTTGAGGTCGCGCAGCCAGAGGTCGTTGTCCACGAGCATGCCCTGCTCGCCGTCGAGCTCGACGAATCGCGACATCTGCTCGCGGATCCGGGACACCCGCCGTGCGATCTCCTCCGGCGTCAGCAGCTCGCGTTCCTCGTCGTGTCCCGAGGGATCTCCGATGCGGCCGGTGCCGCCGCCGACCACGGCGATCGGGCGATGGCCGGCACGCTGCAGCCACGCCATCGCCATGAGGCCGATCAGATTGCCGATCTGAAGGGAGGTCGCGGTGGGGTCGGCGCCGTAGTAGAACGTCAGCGGCCCAGCCGACAGCGCCTCGCGCAGGCCGTCGGCATCGGTGACGTCCTGGATGAAGCCTCGTTCGGCGAGGATGTCGAAGGGGTGGTCCATCGTCGCCGCAGGGTAGCGGTGGCAGGGCAACGGAATGCCCGCCCGAGGCTCGGCGTTGGGTACCGATGTGGGCCGGTCCGACCCGCTTTGACGGGTGTGGCGCCGGTGCTACAGTTCTGGTCCCTTCCCGGGACGGCGCGCCGCGCGCGCGTGCCCGGGATGTCGGAGTGCCTGGCTCCTTGACAACTAAACAGTGTGCCAAAAGCCAGTTTTGCCTCTTCGGATCGGCAGGCTCGTCCTGTCGCGTCTGGAGAGGCCGTACTCGAGTAACAACATCAGAGACAACAACTGATGTCAGAAGTGGGTGAACGGTTTGGCCAGACACCCACAAACCAAACTCGACCACTTGAGGATTCAGGGTCTTCGGACCCGGATCTTTCGTTGGAGAGTTTGATCCTGGCTCAGGACGAACGTTGGCGGCGTGCCTAATGCATGCAAGTCGAACGAGGGACCCCTCTCGGGCAACCGAGGAGGGTCACCTAGTGGCGAACGGGTGAGTAACACGTGAGGAACCTGACCCGTAGACCGGAATAGCCCAGTGAATATTGGATTAAT